>SFPC01000150.1 GCA_004552195.1 Bacteroidales bacterium
GCATCACCGCCATGCGGATGGGTAAGCTTCTCCGCCGCTTGGGAGCGGAGAAGCAGCATCGCCGCTTGGGCAACCGCTATGCCGTGGTGTATCAGTGAGTTGGTTAGTTATGGTCGCTTCGCTACCGGGTTATAATAAAAACCCGTTGGCGGAATTTTGAAAGCTCGAACATATTACAGATATAACCTATTAAATGAAGATAATTCACTAAAAAATCAGATAAACCCGCTTCCCTGAACAGGAAAAGCGGATTTATCTGACATTCAAATTTCCAGTGCTATGCTCCTTATTTCTTCGCGGGCTTCTCGTCAGCGAGTTCCACAGCAAACGAGCGGTTCACGCCGCTTTGCGTCTTGGCGCGGATCCAGAGCACACGGTCGGGCGAGAGGTTGGCGGCTTTCACGGCTTCCTCGAAGTCGGCGGTGGTGCGCATTTCCTTCTCGTTCACCTTCATGATAATCAAGCCCTTCGTCAGGCCGGCTTCTTTGAACTTGCCTTCGCGGATGGCCGAAATCATCAGGCCGTAGGGCAGGTTCAGCTGTTGTTTCTCCTGGTCGTTCAGCGGACGCAAGGCTGCACCCATTGACTCGGTGTCGAGCGTCTTAACTGCCGTGGTCGTTCCCTGGATATTGCGCAGGGTAATTTGCACGGTGTGTTTTTTCTTGTCGCGCAAGTAGGTAACGGAAACCTTGTCGCCGGGACGGTGGTTCACCAGCAGTTCCTGCAACTGGCCGAACTTCTCAATGGTCTTGCCGTCGATGGCGGTAATCACGTCGCCTTGTTGCAAGCCCGCAGCAGCTGCCGCACCGTCGGCACTAATCTCTGCCACGTAGATACCGTTCACCGTTCCGAGGTCCGGTTCACGACCCTTCTCCTTCTCAGCGTCGATATAAGTTGAAACATCCTGTCCCGAAATGCCGAGCAACGCGCGCTGCACCGTGCCGTACTGCCGCAGGTCGTCCACTACCTTATTCATGATGGAAGTGGGGATGGCAAAGCCATAACCGGAATAAGAACCGGTCTGGGAATAGAGCATGGCGTTGATGCCTACCAACTCGCCGCGTGCATTGACCAAAGCACCGCCGGAGTTGCCCGGATTGATGGCAGCGTCCGTCTGGATGAAACTTTCGATACTTCCCGGCGTGGCTCCCAACGAGCGAGCCTTGGCACTCACGATGCCTGCCGTGACCGTGGAAGTGAGGCTGAACGGGTTGCCGATGGCCAGCACCCACTCGCCGAGTTTCAGGTCGTCGGAGTTGGCCACCGTGATGGCCGGCAGATCTTTTGCCTCAATCTTGATGAGGGCCAGGTCCGTGGTCTTGTCCAGTCCGATGATGCGGGCCTTGAACTCCCGGTTGTCGTTGAGCTTCACGGTGAGTTCGTCAGCATCCTGCACCACGTGGTTGTTCGTCACGATATAACCGTCAGCAGTAAGGATAACGCCCGATCCGGCACCGGTGCGCTTGGGGGTCTGGATTTGCCGCTGGCTACCGCCGCCACCACCGCGACCAAAGAAATCGCCGAAGAAATCCTCGAAGGGATCTCTGTACTGAATGGTCTGCGTTTTTCCGTTGATGGTGACTTTAATATATACCACGGAGTTCACTGCGTTCTCTGCTGCATAAGTAAGGTCAATGGGATTTTGCGGTACTGCCGTTGCAGCTTGCGTTTCACACGGGGAAACAGTCAGGGCAAGGACTAAGGACATTGCCGAAAGTACAAATCGTTTCATGTGTCGTTTTGATATATACAGAATTGATAGATTATTCATGAAATCATTTAGGTATTTCGAGCTGGCGGAAAAGGTACGAACCGCGCAACAAGCAATTACTAAAGCAACGGGACACCTTGGTACCAAGCAGAAAGCCTATTTTGTCAAATCGGCGCAAAATTACAATTTCAAGGCAAACCCCTGTTCTTTACTACCTACAAATTGCCCTTCTGTTCCCCTTTTTTAAGAACATTCCGCCACTTGCTAAAACTTGTTAGGCATTACCGCCTTGAATTTTAGGTTAGTTGGCAAAAAGGAGGATGCTATAGATAGCTATAGATTTCTATAGCGAGCGGCTCGGCAAAGGAAAATTGAAAATCCGCAGGCTTTT
>SFPC01000068.1 GCA_004552195.1 Bacteroidales bacterium
AGCCTCTTTCTTTTAGCCTTTCCATATACATCGAGAATACAGCCATTCCAAGCGTTGAACGCTAAAGACGTATCGCCCCACCTGCTAAAAGTTGTTATTTACCAAACTCCTTTCCCGATGAAAGTTTGAAAAGCCACATTGATACATACGCAGGCTTTTTTACTACAATCATTCATATGCAAACACTATGAAAATCAGCTCTAAATACTTCAATATGAAGGTTTGAAAGAAAAATTCAGGGAATAAAAAGCGTATATACACGCGCACAAGGCGCAAACTTCGCCAAAAAGGGGAACAATCCCCGCATTCTGTAATTATAGGATTTTAACCCTTATGCTTTTTCAGCCATATCAGCAATAGCTTTCACGAATCCGCCACTTGACGCACACAAATGGCGAACTATTTTTTTCTAATCACCGAGTTGAAAAATCAAATCCAGGAGTTGACAAACGCATATCGCCAGTTGTTTGACAGTTTCGACAAACGAAGTCGCAACCGGTCCATGCCCGACATAAATAAAAAGCAGATGGTTTCTCCTCCACGGCTACGTCCAAACAGCAGCCCGACAAAAGCCCCTAAAGTGCTCATATTCTTTTGCAAAAACTTGATTACCCCCAATAAAAAGCGTAATTTTGCAGCGTTTTTTAAAAGAAACATTAAAGGGCTTTCTACAAATTAGCTTGAGATGGTTCTGCGGCTATCGCACTGTAGACTGCTGATTTGAACAAAGGAGCGTGGCAGGCTACGCGACCAAATGAAAATCGGCACGATACAAGGCGAGAGACGCAGAAGCAGCCAAGTCTATTTATAGCGTAACAAACCCCTGAAACTAATTTATTGAACACCCCTAAATACAAATGGAACAGACTGAAACACCGGAAGGCCTGCAGACCGCAGAGGCTCAAGAGAATCCGCAAGGAAAGAAAAAGAAGCTAATCATTGCTTGCATCATTGCAGCATTCGTGCTTATCGGTGGCGGCATCGCCATTGCCCTGATTAGCAACAACACATCAGATGCAGAACAAATAGCCTACGAGGTATTGGAAAACAATGACAACCCGCAGGACTACAAAGACTTTTTGGAAAAGTACCCCGACAGCCGCCGGGCAAACGAAGTGCGCAACCGGCTGGAAGTGTTGGAGGAGATGCTGCAAAAGTGGAACTCGATTGTCCTGTCCGACAATGTGCGCGACTTCATCGATTTCAAAAACAGCTACACCAATCCGCGCCTGGCCCGCATCTGCGACATCAAGATTGACTCGCTGGACTTCGTCAAAGCGCAAACCATCGGAACGGAGGAAGCTTATCAGCACTACCTCAGTACACACCCCGACGGGCGCTATGCATCGGAAGCTTCGATAGCCCAAGGCAACCTGCGCGACATGGAAATTACACCCGACGACCGCGAGCGCATTGTCAGCGTGGTAACAGACTTTTTCCATGGTTTTGAAATGCAGGACGAAGCTGCCGTCTGCGCCAACATCACGGCCACGATGAAAACCTTCCTCCACCAAAAGGAAGCCACCAAAGCCACTGTGATACAGACCATCAAGGGGATGTTCAACGAACATATTCAAAATTGCCAATTCACGGTGAACCGCGACATCGAAATCTCGCGTGCACCGGGTTCTAACGGCAATTTCACGGCCACCTTCACCGTGGACCAACACATTGAACGCGACAACGAGGGCAAGACATTCGGTTCCTACCGCTGCGTAGTGGAACTGACTCCGCAGCTACTCATTACATCGCTCACGATGGATGAGCTTTCCAAGCGATAGGCTGCCTTCACCCCTTCGCCAACTGAGAAAAAAATCACACATTCTCTTTCACCTATTTTTATTGCTATGCTGACAATCAACTCTTACGAAGAATTTGAAAAGTACGTGGGTCAGGAACTAGGCGTTTCCGAATGGCTCGAAGTGGACCAGGACCGCATCAACGCCTTCGCCGATGCCACGCTCGACCACCAGTGGATACACGTTGATCCGGAACGCGCCAAGAGCGGCCCCTTCGGACAAACCATTGTTCACGGCTACCTGACGCTTTCACTCCTGCCCTACCTTTGGGGACAAATCATTCAGGTGAACAACCTGAAAATGATGGTGAACTACGGTATGGACAAGATGAAATACGGCCAAGCCGTGCTGAGCGGACAAAGCGTGCGCCTGGTGGCTTCGCTCCAAAGCATCGCCAACCTGCGCGGCATATGCAAGGCGGAAATCAAATTCACCATCGAAATCAAGGACCAGCGCAAACCCGCGCTCACCGGCGTAGCCACTTTCCTGTACCATTTCAATAATGTATAATGTAAAATGTATAATGTATAATGAAGGCTACGCCAATGGTGGCGGCGGTTCTGCTTCGTCCTGATAAACGTCGTAGACCTCATTAAACATTATACATTATAAATTGCCCATGAGCGACAGCTACCAGACCATCAAAGCCCCCTCCGAAGCGCAGCTCACCGAAAAACGCTCGCGTTTTTTGGCCTTTGCCTTCCACGTCGATACCGAAGAGGAGGCCAAAGAGCTGGCGGGACAATTTAAAAAGAAGTACTACGACGCACGCCATGTGTGCTATGCCTATGTGCTGGGAAATGCCGGCGAAAGCACACGCGCCCAGGACGACGGAGAACCTTCGGGCACGGCGGGACGACCCATATTGGGCCAAATCATCTCGCGGGGACTGACGTATGTCATGGTACTGGTGGTGCGCTACTTCGGCGGTGTGAAGCTGGGCACTGGGCCGCTCGGCGTGGCCTACAAAACGGTGGCGGGCGAAGCTCTCGACGAAGCGGAAAAAGAAACCTGCATCGTGTGTGCGCAAATCAAGGTGGCCGCGCCGTATGCCGAGGCCGATGTGGCCATGCGCTTTGTGCGCGAAGCCGGAGCAGAAATCACCGCTCGCGACTATACCGCCACGGAGACCTTGCTCACAGTGAGCGTGCGCTTGGATGACGAGGCGAAACTGCGCGAGCGGCTGGCCAAAATCCTTACACTCCGATTTATCTCCTGATTCTTTCGTCTTTCCCTGACCATGCTTCAACTCCTTCCCCTCTACCCTGCTTTTCAGCAAGCGGCCTCCGGGCTGTATGAAACGTCCTTCCCCGAAGTGGAACGCCGTCCCACGGAACAGTGGACCGAGCTGATGACCGGCAACCAGCTGTTTCACGCTGAAGCGGTCTGCCACGACGGTGCGTTCTGCGGACTGCTCACTTGGTGGGATTTTGACTCCTTTATATATATAGAACACTTTGCCATCTGTCCTGACCTGCGCAGCGCGGGACTGGGAGGGCGCGCCTTCGGCCACTTCATGGAGCTGCACGCCGACAAACCCATCGTGCTGGAAGTGGAACCGCCCACCGAAGAAACCGCCCGGCGGCGCATCGGCTTTTACCAACGCCACGGGATGGACCTGATACCCGGCAATTACCGCCAACCTTCCTACAGACCGGGCGGAGAAAGCATTCCGCTCTGCCTCATGTGTTCCCGACCGGACTTTGCCCGACAACAGTTTGACAGCCTGACGGCGGTCATCCACCGGGAAGTGTACGGCGTGGAACAGGAAAACCATATTTGAGAATACTTATCAGCGGAAGTTGCCAAACGCCCGGCGTATTTCGACAGCTTACGCAACAAACACTACAAAGCAAACCAACCATGTATAGAACCAACAACTGCGGCGAACTACGTTTGGAACATGCCGGACAGGAAGTGACCCTGGCCGGATGGGTGCAACGCAGCCGCAAAATGGGCGGCATGACCTTCGTTGACCTGCGCGACCGCTACGGCATCACGCAACTGGTGTTCAACGAAGAGACCAATGCCGAACTCTGTGCCCAAGCCAACAAGCTGGGCCGCGAATATGTGATACAGGTGAAAGGCATCGTGAACGAACGCTACGCCAAGAACGACAAGATGCCTACCGGCGACATCGAAATCATCGTGAACGAACTGACGGTGCTCAACGCTTCGCTGACTCCGCCCTTCACCATCGAAACCAATACCGACGGCGGCGATGACCTCCGCATGAAGTACCGCTATCTGGACCTGCGCCGCGAAACGGTGCGCGCCAACCTCGAACTGCGCCACAAGTTCTGCATTGCCGTGCGCAACTTCCTGGACAGCAAAGGCTTTCTGGAAATCGAAACGCCCGTGCTGATTGGCTCCACACCGGAAGGAGCACGCGACTTTATCGTGCCCTCGCGCATGAACCCGGGCCAGTTCTACGCTCTGCCGCAAAGCCCGCAGACGCTGAAGCAGCTGCTCATGGTGGCCGGCATGGACCGCTATTTCCAAATAGCCAAGTGCTTCCGCGACGAGGACCTGCGCGCCGACCGGCAGCCTGAGTTCACGCAGATTGACTGCGAAATGTCATTCGTGACGCAGGACGACATCCTGAACACCTTTGAGGAAATGGCCAAGTATCTCTTCAAGGAGGTGAGAGGCTACGATCTGGGCGATGCACCCTTCATCCGTATGCCTTGGCACGAGGCCATGCGCCGCTTCGGTTCCGACAAGCCCGATATGCGCTTCGGCATGGAGTTTGTGGAACTGATGGACACGCTGCAAAACACCGGCTCCTTCGGTGTGTTCAACGAGGCTGCCTACATCGGCGGTATCTGCGCCGAAGGCTGTGCCCACTACACGCGCAAACAACTTGACCAGCTGACTGACTTCGTGAAGACGCCGCAAATCGGTGCCAAGGGATTGGTTTATGCCCGTGTGGGCGACGATGGCTCGGTGAAGAGTTCCGTGGACAAGTTCTACACGCCCGAAGTGCTGGCCCAACTCAAAGAGAAGATGCAGGCCAAGCCCGGCGACCTCATCCTCATCCTCTCGGGCAGCGATGCCATGAAGACGCGCAAGCAGCTTTGCGAACTGCGCCTCGAAATGGGCAACCGCCTGGGACTGCGCGACAAGAACAAGTTTGCCCTGCTCTGGGTGGTCGACTTCCCTATGTTCGAATGGAGCGAAGAGGAAGGCCGTCTGTTGGCCATGCACCATCCTTTCACAGCTCCCCGTCCGCAGGATATCCCGATGCTCGACACTGACCCAGCCAATGTATTGGCCGACGCCTACGACATGGTGTGCAATGGTGTTGAAGTAGGTGGCGGTTCTATACGTATCCACGATGCCGTGTTGCAGGCCAAGATATTCAATGTGCTGGGCTTCACCCCCGAACGTGCGCAAGAGCAGTTCGGCTTCCTGATGAATGCTTTCAAATACGGTGCTCCTCCTCACGGAGGCCTGGCCTACGGTCTGGACCGCTGGGTTTCGCTCTTTGCCGGCCTCGACAGCATCCGCGACTGTATTGCCTTCCCGAAAAACAACTCCGGACGCGATGTGATGCTCGACGCTCCTTCGGCTGTTGACCCGAAACAGTTAGACGAACTGCAAATCAGCCTGAACCCGGAAGCGTAAACACAAGTAGAATATTTAGTATACCGGCCATGAGGTCCTGCCTCGCTTGGAACCCATGGCCGGTAATTTTTCTTTTCTCTAAAGTTTTTCTTTCTCCATGAAATATTTTGCCACAGCCATCATGGCCACATTGCTGCTGACGACGGCCTGTCGGAATCAGAACAAACAGGTTGACTCCAATGAAGGCAACGATTCCGCCATCAATGACCAAGCGGCCGAACACATGGCGGACTCTACCATCTACGGTACGTCTGACGAATTTGGCATGAGCACCTTTACCCTCATCTCCGACCAAGGGGACACGCTGAACGTTACACGCACGGCGAATGACGGCACGGACGGGAAAATATACGGCGACTTGAAGGAAGGCGAACGCTATGCGATGACAACACGCGACGGCGGTGAGGCCATCGGCGTGCTCATCAACCTCACGCAGCTGGAACGCCACATCAAGGACTACGAAATCTGCAACGGCAAGCTGATTGTACAGGGCGACACGGTGGTGATTGAAGAACTGGACGACAAGGCCTGCAAGTTCAAACAACAATAGCTCAAGCAATTCCCAACTTATACAATAAACTGCATTATGTTTTCAGGAATAGTAGAAGCCATGGCGCGCGTGGTGACCGTGGAACAGGACCGCGAGAACAAACACTTCACCCTGGAATGCGCCTTCGGACACGAACTTCACATTGACCAAAGCGTGGCCCACAACGGGGTGTGCCTGACGGTGGTAAGCACTGACGGCGACCGCTACGTGGTGACCGCCATGGACGAAACGCTGAGCCGCTCGAACCTGGGCGAATGGCAGGAGGGGGACATGGTCAACGTGGAACGCTCCATGCTCATGAACGGACGGCTGGACGGTCACATCGTGCAGGGACACGTGGACCAAACAGCCACGTGTGTTTCCATTGAAGATGCCGAGGGAAGTTTCATCTATACCTTCTCCTACGAAAGCTCGCCGGAAATGATTGCGCGAGGCTACTTTACCGTGGACAAAGGCTCTGTGACGGTCAACGGCGTCAGCCTTACCGTTTGCGAACCTACCGCCGACACGTTCAAGGTGTGCATCATCCCCTACACTTACGAACACACGAACTTCCACACGCTGAAGGTGGGAAGCAAGGTGAACATTGAGTTCGACATCTTGGGGAAATACATCAGCCGGTTGGCGCAGCTGCAACAGGAAGAGGCGTAAAAGAACTTCTATGCAGCTCTTTCGTACATCCACTCGTTATTCTATTCATTTCATGCGCGAGATATTGTGCATTTTCTTTGGAGGCGGTGTAGGAAGTATTTGCCGCTACGCACTGGGGGCATGGCTTGCCTCTCCCACTGGACACCCCTGGCCCTGGGGCACCTATGCCGCCAATGTATTGGGTAGCTTCAGCATCGGATTGTTGATGAGCTACTTCTGTGGAAAGCCGGGCGGCTGGTGGCAACTCTTGCTCATCACTGGCTTCTGCGGCGGCTTCACCACTTTCTCCACCCTATCGAACGAAACATTCCTACTGCTCCGCCAAGGGCTCTACCTTTGGAGCCTGGCCTACGCTGTTCTTTCTTTGCTATCGGGACTGTGCAGCGTGGCTTTAGGCTTTGCGCTGGGCAACCTGGTGTGGAAAACTGTCTGATTGATTCTTTCTGCCTTCTTTTCCATGAGAAAAAAAGATTTATACGCCCACGTGCTGGCTTTCCTGGAAAGCACGATGGACTCTACCGAAACGGAGCTACACTACTCCAATCCTTTTGAGTTGCTCGTTGCCGTTGTGCTTTCGGCACAATGCACCGATAAACGGATTAACATGGTTACGCCGCGCCTTTTCGCCGACTACCCCACGCCGGAGGCTATGGCCGCCGCCACGCCCGAAACGATTTTCTCCTATATAAGTTCCGTGAGTTATCCCAACAACAAGGCGAAACACCTGGTGGGGCTGGCACGGAAACTGTGCAGCGAATTTCAGGGCGAAGTGCCTTCCACACTGGAAGAGCTGACCCGCCTGCCCGGCGTGGGACGCAAAACGGCCAACGTCATCCAGGCCGTGGCATTTGGGAAGGCGGCCTTGGCGGTCGACACCCACGTGTTCCGCGTAAGCCATCGCTTGGGTCTCGTACCGACCCGGTGCACCACGCCTTATAGCGTAGAGATGGAACTCAAGAAGTATATTCCGGAAGACAAGGTGGCCGCTTCGCACTATTGGCTGCTGCTTCACGGTCGCTACACTTGCACCGCGCGCTCGCCGAAATGCGCGAGGTGCGGCCTGCAAGCGGTGTGCGTTTCGCGAAAAGCATGAATTGAGTTGCAAGCATTTGAAACGAAATTGTAAGCATTCCGCCATTCAACGAAAAAACTATTTGCTGAACAGGAAATACATTGTTTAACTTCAGCATTCCCTCTGCCCGACTGAAATATTCAGAGAAATAATGGGCAAATCCACAGAGCCACTGATACCTCTTACGAAGTGAAACAATAAGTTTCATCGTGCCACTCGACAAAAGGTTCTTCCAACTGAAGCTTTCGGAAGCTGACCGGTCGGCCTTCGGCATCGAACGTAACAATTTGCCGAGACAACAGTTTGCCATCGGGCAACTGAATATGGGCAAAGGCTATTTCGCAAGCTACGTATTTCATTGAAAATGGGAACGAGAGCGTTCGTTTTGTTCGGCCCGCATTAAGCTGTCGCGTATCTGCTTTTGGGGCGTAGGCAGCAACTGAAGGGTGGTATCAGTCTGCGCATTCATTTCCACTGCGGGTTCTTTATGCTCCTGCTGCTTGGAGGGATGGACGCACTGAAGATGTAAATTGGTGAGTGTGAGGAGACAGGGTCGCTCGCTCCACGGCGAAGCTAAATAAACATAGCCCTTGATACTCTCTACCTTTCGTGAACTATCCACTTCGAGCGTAAGGGTTTGCCATCCGCTCAAATGCAGATATTGTTGCTGCACGACCAAAGAGTCGCCTGCATACTGCAAAGCCAAAACGGCCAAAGCCTGTGGTTGACTGTTGCGATGATGCCATGCAGTAATGAACTTGCACTGCAGTCTGTCGCCGGTGTGCAGCAGGGTATCCGGTTTACAGGTAAAGGAGTAACGATTACAGCCCTGCGAATGGAGCAAGATGTGGGCGGGTGCCTGCCAAAGCATCAAGGTGTCGCCTTGCATATTTTGCGACCCTGCTTCACCGGGCACCTGCGGTTTGGAACCGGACGAAGGAGCCCCCATCCGTTCGGCCAAACGGGCATAGATTTTTCCCAACTGCTCGGTATGACGCGCATACCACTCCATGGAATGATCGAAAGTGGCGGCATCGATGCCATACTTGGCAAATACAGTTTCGGTATAAAGACGTGTGTAATAGTCTACGCTGTCTGCTTCGGCCTGCATGGCGAGACCGCAAGCGAGGTGGTAATCGTAAAGAATTTCTTCCATTTTTCCTTCAGACAACACACCCGATGAATCGGTTTTCCGGCAGGACGTCATACAGGCCGAAAGCAATAGGAAACACAACAGAATGAACTTAAACTGTTTCATATGGCATAAAAAAATGGAAGAAGAAACTAAAGTATGCCTACCGAGAGGCATGCAGAGAGAACAGTCCGCCGTTCTGCAACTGTTTGTAATAAAACAAAGCCAAAGCTATGACGCCACAACTGATGCTGGCATCTGCAAAGTTGAAGATGGCACCGAAGAAGACGTCGCCACCCACAAAGGGCATCCAATCGGGCCAAACGAACAAGGGGAAATAGAACATGTCAACTACCCTTCCCGTTAGGAAACTGCCATAACCTTGCCCAAACGCGACAAGCGTAGCAGGATTGCCCCATGGCGTGCTCTCTGTGAAAATCAAGCCATAGAAAAGGTTGTCAATAATGTTACCGGCAGCACCTGCTATAATCATAGCTACGCAAACAATCAAGCCATAGGGTGCCTTGCGACTTATCAAACGATAAAGCACTACACCAAAGAAGCCGATGGCTACCACACGAAACAGTGCCAGAAACAGCGTTCCCACAAACTGCATGCCGAAAGCCATTCCCCGATTTTCGGTAAACACTAACTGGAACCAATCG
>SFPC01000151.1 GCA_004552195.1 Bacteroidales bacterium
TTTTCAACGGGGGTCGGTTCGGTCCTCCATTGCGTTTTACCGCAACTTCAACCTGCCCATGGATAGGTCACCCGGTTTCGGGTCTTATACACGCAACTGAAGCGCTGTTCACACTCGGTTTCCCTGCGGCTCCGGACCTTAGGTCCTTAACCTCGCTGCGTACATAAACTCGCCGGACCATTCTACAAAAGGTACCACATCGCACGTTAACGTGCTCTGTGTGCTTGTAAACATAAGGTTTCAGGTTCTGTTTCACTCCCCTCCCGGGGTTCTTTTCACCTTTCCTTCACAGTACTTCTCCACTATCGGTCACTGGGTAGTATTTAGGCTTGGAGGATGGGCCCCCCGTCTTCCCTACGGATTCCACGTGTCCGTAGGTACTTTGGATACAGATAGCTCCCTTCGCGTTTCGCTTACATGACTCTCACATTCTCTGGTGGGCTTTCCCACGCCCTTCAGCTACGCTACCGGATACACATTTCTGTCCGAACCCCGCAGGTATTGCTACCCACGGTTTAGCCTCTTCCGCTTTCGCTCGCCACTACTCGCGGAATCTCGGTTGATTTCTCTTCCTTCGGGTACTTAGATGTTTCAGTTCCCCGAGTTCCCCGCGTATACCTATGAATTCAGTATACGCTCCGCGATTCTTCATCGCGGGGGTTTCCCCATTCGGAAATCTGCGGATCAAGGCTTATTTACAGCTCCCCGCAGCTTATCGCAGTTAGTCACGTCCTTCGTCGGCTCCCAGTGCCAAGGCATTCACCTTATGCTCTTTTTCGCTTGAACAGTCTTTCGCTTGTTCTCTTCATTGCTTGAGCTTCGTTTACAGTTAATTGTTTGGGTTGCTTTCTCTCTTTGCAGATCAAAAGCTTTCTTTGTTTTCTACCACCTTGCGATGGCAAAATTGCAGTTTTCCCACTTTACTTGGAAAGACCTTTAAAAAATCTAATCTCTTAAAAATCTTTGCTCAATTATCTGTTCGTTTGCTTTTCTTCTATTTATTCGGTTTTCAATGAACATTCCGTGAAGTTCAAAAAGTAAAAAGTTCTTCACTCTTCACTTTTCACTCTTCACTGCGGCTTCCGCCGCTTTGGTGGGCTCAAGTGGACTCGAACCACCGACCTCGCGCTTATCAGGCGCGCGCTCTAACCGGCTGAGCTATGAGCCCATTTCGCAGTTTGGTGTGTTCTCATTCATCTGATCGCCCGTCGACTGCTCTCGCAGTCTGGTGGAGATGATGGGATTCGAACCCATGACCCCCTGCTTGCAGGGCAGGTGCTCTCCCAGCTGAGCTACACCCCCGCTCAAGGTTTCCCCTTGCGGGGTGTTGGCACCGACCTATTTTCCCGAGCCGTCTCCGGCGAAGTATCTTCGGCACTGCACAGCTTAACTTCCGTGTTCGGAATGGGAACGGGTGGACCCTGTGCGTTAACGGCACCAACTACTTTTTCCCTCGGTCACTGAAAATTGAACAACAAAATTACTCGAGCAAAATCTCGCCTTCGATCTGAGTCTTTTGGACTCAAATCACGTTCTCCATAGAAAGGAGGTGATCCAGCCGCACCTTCCGATACGGCTACCTTGTTACGACTTAACCCCAATCATTGAACCCACCTTCGACTGCTGCCTCCTTGCGGTTAGCTCACAGGCTTCGGGTGTTCCCAACTTTCATGGTTTGACGGGCGGTGTGTACAAAGCCCGGGAACGTATTCACCGCGGCATGCTGATCCGCGATTACTAGCAATTCCGACTTCAAGCAGGCGGGTTGCAGCCTGCTATCCGAACTGGGACGCCTTTTCTGGGGTTTGCTCCGCCTCGCGGCTTCGCTTCCCTTTGTTTGCGCCATTGTAGTACGTGTGTAGCCCAGATCTTAAGGGGCATGATGATTTGACCTCATCCCCACCTTCCTCCGTTTTGTCAACGGCAGTCCGGCTAGAGTGCTCTTGCGTAGCAACTAACCGTAAGGGTTGCGCTCGTTGCGGGACTTAACCCAACATCTCACGACACGAGCTGACGACAACCATGCACCACCTGTCTCAAGATTCCCCGAAGGGCACCCCAGCCATTACGCCGGG
>SFPC01000069.1 GCA_004552195.1 Bacteroidales bacterium
CGTTGTTACTGCTTGCCTTGCGGCTCGCCCCACAGACCTCCCCGATTAAGAACATAATCTTTCAGTCTTATACTCCCTTGATTTACTCGCGTCAGTCCGGATAGCTATCGGGCTTCGGTTTGCTTGGCAACCTTACCCCTGACTTTGAGCCTTGTATCAAGTTTCCGTGCGTGGAGCCAGACTTTTGTCCTTGGCTTCCTTCCGATTCTCCTCGCGGTAGACACCGTTGCCTCGGACTATGCGCTTCCCGCTATCGGGGCGCGCTCGGGACTTTCACCCATTAGATTATGCCCATGTCGGGCGAACCAAGGAAGCGGGCTTCCGATGGTTTGTTTTCCATCGAAAGCCCGCTTGGGGGATGTCTCCGCAAAGGTGCGGGAGGAGAGGGCGTTTACTTCTTTCCGGGCTTCTTGGGTTTCTTGGGCTTCACGGTCTTGTTGTTGTCGGGCTGTGCATACCAGTTCCAGGCCGCCTTGTCGTTGATGTTTCGTGCCCATTCCGTGAGGACGGGATAGACGTTGTAGACGCGCTCGGTCTCCAAGGGCCAATGCCACTCGCCGGCCACGCAAAGAGCCTGCGGGATATCTTCGTTTGGTCCGAGATACTCGTTGCTGTGAATATCGACGGAGGTGCCGTCTTCGTTGTAGACACGGAGCCAGAAGCTGTTGCGGCCTTTATCCATCGTGGTGCCCTCGGGCCAGCTGAGGCTCTCGCTGAGGAGGACGGGGTCGTGGTCGGCATTAGCGTTGAGCGTATTGACCATCTCCTTTTCTCCAACACCGAAGAGCTGGTGGATTTCGCCGAGGTTCTGTCCGTCATAATAGATTTCCGTTTTGCGTTTTGCACCGGCAGCCATCAGGTAGACCGTGGCAGTGTGGGTTTTGGTGTTGGGCGTTACTTGGAGCACCACGTCGTTGAAGTCGAAGTCGAGGGCGGTGCCGCCGTTTTCGTAGGCGAGGGTCCAGGTCTGGAGGTATTCCGTCCCGGTTTCTGTGCTGCTTCCGCCTTCCTCCGTGCCAGTACCCGTGGAGGGTTCGGTGGGGTCAGCGGGCGGATTGGAGTAAATAGGATCCTTTTTGATAGTACCCTGGTTCCAAGTGCTGTTGAGCGTTTCCTCCGTAAACTTCGGCTGCAGCTTTTCACCGCGGGCGTTGGAAAGGGCGAAGGTTACGTCGTTGCAGTCGTAGTCGCTGCCATTGCCATTGACATTGTCGTCCAAGCCCATGAAAGTGAAGTTGTCGTAGATGGCCAAGGCACTGCGGAAGTTGTTGGTACCGAGGTTCATGGCCGCATTGGTGTAGCAGGCTGCGTACTGGGGCAACTCGTCATCAGGCACGCCGAGACCTTTCAGAATGCTCTTTTGGCTTTCGCCTATTGCATCGGAGGTACGGAGGTAGAAACCAAACACTTTTCCCTTCGGGATGTCGAGCTTGAAGGTGAGGCCACGCACGGCAGTAACGCGGTCGCCATAGGACTCGGAAACGAGGTAGGTGTTGTAGATGTCGTCCTTGTCGCGGTCGCTGTTACCTCCCGCCGATACAGGCGTGAGTCCGGATTTTGCGGGCAAACCTTTTCCGTCCCTGTAGTAGAAGCTGGCATCGTACCAAGTTGAGGTATTGTTGTCGATCTGATACTGCACCTTGCCCTTGCCGTTGATGTAGTCGTAGGTGAGGGTTTCCGTGATGTCATGGAACTCGATGTCGGAATAAGTGTTTGCCGAATGGACGAAATAGCCCAACACGCGGCTGTTCGTCGTGCCCGTGTAGCCGTAGAGCATGGAGAGGTAGACGGTTTCCTGCGCTTCAAACGTGCCCTGAGGCGAAACCTGGCCGCGGGCCATGATTTCGTAGTCGATAAGGGAAACGTGCTTGTTCTTGGGATTGACTCCCTCAGTGAGGGCCGCAGCAATGTCTTTCCAGGCCCAAGGACCGAAGTTGAGGTAGCCGCAGTCGGTAAGCACGCTGTTGCCGCAGAGCGAGGCAACAGGCTGCGACTTGATGCCCGGGGCCATCATCAGGGGAGCAGCAGCCAAAGGCGCTTCAGAGGTGAAGCTCACGCGCACCACCTGGTCGTTCTCGCCGGTGAGGTCGATGCGACGGTACTGCTTGGGGCCGATGCCGTCATCGTAGACCAGACCGAAGCTGGCAATGTCGCTCTGGGGAACGTCGACGAACATCACGCCACTTCCTTCAAAATCCTTCTGGCCCAAGATGGTCGTTTGGTCTTTCAGAATGGTCTGGGCGGTAATCTCGCAGGGCCTTTCGACCGTGATGTCCAACTGCACGTTGACCGAAGTCATCCATGTGTTTCTGGGGTCTGCACCGAGCTCATTCCACTCTTTGAATGCGGAATTGCTGTCCCCGGACAATCCGAGGTCCTCGCTGCAAGAGGCCAGACTGCCCATCAGAAGCAAACAGGCTGCGCCCTTCAGCGCAGTGCTGAATGAATGTGTTTTCTTTAAGCAAGTCATAAGTTTTGTGATTTAATTAAGTGATGGAGAGATTATTTACTTTATTTGTCGTCATAGCTGACCACACCGCTCACACTGGGCAAAGTGTGCCAGCCCCAATAGTTGATGACGGTGCAGTCCTTTCCCCAAAGCGGATAGAGGGAGTAGACGGAGAGTACGCTCTTGCCCTCCATGGGCCATCGCCACTTGCCCGCAATGAGCATGGCCTCGGGCATCTTCCCGGGCTCATCGGCAAGGGTGATGACGTCGGAGCAGTCGGTGCAGGTGCCGCGCACAATCTCGATGGTGAAGCGCTTGGCATCCTCGCCCATCGTGTAGGTGGCGGGCCAGGCCACCTCCAGTTCCTTGAAGGGCACGCCGACTATGGAAGTCTTGGTGTTGACGTACGTGTCGGCCGCCGCACCGAGCAGTTCGTGGATTTCGCCAAGATTCTGGTCTCCCTCGGGGCCGTCGTAGTGGAGGTACATCCGCGTGGGCAAGCCCGCTGCAGCCACCTTCACGCGGCAGGTTTCTTTCTCGTAGTCGGGCTCGAGGAGGATGACGGCATCGTTGAAGTCGAAATCGGCATTGCGGGCCACGTCCTCGAAGGCGAGGGTCCAGGGGAGCTGGTCGATGTACTCGGCCTTCGGCTTCAAGTCGGGCTCCACTATGGAGGGCTTATAGATTTCCAGCTTGGTGGTCACGCCGAAGATCACGTCGTTGCAGTCAAGGTCGCCGCCCCGGAAATCGTTCTCCATGCCCATCCACATCACGTGTTCCTTCGAGTCAATGAAGCTACGGAAACAGCCCTCATCGTTCATCGTGTTCATCCCTTCCGCCGAATAGCTGCAACCCTTGAACTTGTCTCGGGTCGTGTAGGGAAGCACCCCCTGGCGCATCAAGCGGTCATACTGCTCGGGAGCTGCCATGCCGTCCCAGCGG
Organism: Bacteroidales bacterium; assembly: GCA_004552195.1. Next base: position 3,392 of record SFPC01000069.1, read on the forward strand.
TCGTAAAAGCCGACACGCATCCCTACGGGGACATCTACGGTGAAGGTGATGCCGCGTACAGCCGTGATATGGTTCGCACCAACGCCGGCGTAGCGTTCAAAGACGGCCATGGCATTGTAGGCATCGTCGCCGCGGCGTGCCGCCACGGTGGGTTCTCCGTCGTAGCGGTCGTACATGTCGAAGTTCGCATCGTACCATTGGTTGGCCACGAGGCCAAATCGCCCAGCGGCCTCACTGTCGACTTGATACTGCACTTTGGCCTTACCGTCGATGTAGTCGTAGATTTCGGTTTCGGAGACGTCGACATACTGAATATCGCTGTAAGTCCCTGGCGAGTGGTAGTAGTAACCAAGCACATGGGGAGAAGAGGACATACAGTTGCCCGCTACCCAGGTAATCTCAAACGGTCCTTTCGACTCCAGTTCGTAGTCGCAATTCAGGCCGCGCTCGGTGCGTGCATTGACGCTTTCCTTCGACATCTCGTGCATCATGGATTCCCAGTCAATAATCTGCTCAGGCGAGAACTCGTAGTAGGAACTGCTGCCCAAAATACTTTTGCCGTAGAGTGAGGAACGGTCCACAGGGTCGGTTTCATCCTCCTTGGTCTGAGGGGCAGCAAGCAGCGGGGGAACACCGGAAGCCGGCTGCTGGAGGCAGTCGAACTGTACCGTTTCCTGTGCCTTTCCCGTGAGCAGCAACGACTGTTCGAAAATGGTGCGGTTCTTGCGCACAAAGAGGGTTACCTGCTGTGAGGTGAGCTGGGGCAGGGTGAGCCGGACCTCGCCGCTGGCATCCAGGACGGCATAGTCGTAGAGGGTTCCGTCCCAGCGTTCCGACATGGCCCAGATTTGCACGGGAGCGTCGGTCTTCACGCTGACTTTGAGCGTCACGGCTGTTTTCCACCATTGCAGGGGGCTGACATTGCCCTTCAAGGCTGTCTCAAAGGCAGCCTCGATGCGCTCGCTCTCCGAAAAGCTCTCCTCGCTGGCACAGCCCGAAAGCGCCAAGGTCAAGGCGCAGAGGCCGCACGCCGCAAGGGGCGAGCAAAAGCTGAATTGATAGGATTTGTATTTATTTTCCATGCTTGTAATCAAACGTTCCTGTGTAGCGGCCTTCCATGGCATCGATTACCTGCTGCACATATTGGGCATCCTGGCTTTTGCCTGCGAGGCTGAGGTAGTGCTTGGCATCCGTGAGGCGGCGCGTCTTCACGCAGGCACAGGCGGCATTGAGGTTGGCCGTCTCGCTCTCGGGATATTGCCGTGCCGCGATGAGCAGGGCATCGAGCCAGTCGTCCGAACCTTCGGGCCAACTCTCTGCCACGCGGTACATCTCGCTCAGGCTGAGTGCCTCGGGGTGAGTATAGATCAGGCGGCGCGACTGCTGCACAGGATAGTGGCGCACCACGTACTGAATGACGTAGTCGGTGTGGCGCAGACCGGGATAGACGTGGTCCAGCAGCCATCGGTAGGGCTTGCCGCCCGCCACCTGCTTCAGTTGCAGTTCCTTCTCGTCCGGCTCCAGCGAACTGTCAATGACTTTCAGGAGCTCCTCGCGGGCATTGCGGACGAAGCTGGGCATGGCGGGCGTTTCGAGCACCGAGGCGTCTTCGTACCAAATGTCGTCCTTCACCTTGCGGCGGCCTCCGTGGGCAATGAAGTTGCGGAGGTTCTTCCAGTCCTCGGGCGTAAAGGTCGTGGTGAAGATGGTATCGTCGAGCGCGTAGGCGTTTTGGAGAAATTCCTTCAGTGCCGCCGTGCGTCCCTTGGCCAAGCGCATGTTGTTGGCATAAGGGCTTTCGGGGGAAGCATAGCCGTGGAGGGAAATGCTGCGCACGGCAATGGTGCGGTCGAAGAGGGCGCTGTCGATTGTCTGGCGTATGCGCTTCAGTTCGGCCGGATTTCTGCGGTAACTGGGATAGATGACCGTTTCGTTCACGGGGAAGTCGAGGAAGGCGCGGCCCCGTATGCTCCGCAACTTTTCGTCCTCCTCCTCGGGCTGACGGAAGGGCAGCGGGGGAATGGTCCGCAGGCGCTGGTCGCGCGGCACGCTGACGGGACGGACCACGCGGGGCTTCGGCGGCAGGAAGAGGTAGGTCATGCCCACCTTCAGGTTGGTGCGGGCATCCGTCGGCGCACCCGTCTTCACACCGTTGAAAGCATCGGTGAAGAACGACTGGCTCACTTCCGCGCCCAGTGCCCAGCGGCGGGAAAGGGCGTAGGTTGCCGTCAGTCCCAGCCGGACAGCGCCCTGCACCGTGCTGTTGCGCGAATACTTCTGCGTGTACGAGAGCGGCTGATACTGCGGGAAGGCGTAGGTATAGCCCAGTCCCAAGCCCGCAAAGGCTTTCAGGTTAAAGCGCTGCGCAGCCCCCAGCCGGCCCACGAGGTTGTAGGTGGCATCGGCAAAGAGTTCCAAGCTGTTCCAGCCCCAGGTATCATCGTTCTCGCACTCGGGCACGGCACGGCTCCGGTTGTGGTTGAAGCGGAACGCCGTGCGCCAGCCCCAAGGGGAGGCCATCTCCTGGCCGACTGCCACGAAGAAGCCACCCGACAAGGGAGCGGAAGTCATCTCCCTCCAAGGGAGATTCTCGTTGGCCGACTTGTTGATACCGCCAAAGAGCTGTGCGTACCAAAAGGGGGCCGGCTCGTCCTGCCTTGCCTCCTGTGCCTGCCCGGCGAGGGACAGCGAGAAGGCGAGGAAGAGGGCTACTATAAATAAGGAGTAATTCTTCATGAAAAAATATCAGTTATTTACTGCTGCGCCAAGGCATAGTCGCGGATGATGGCCACGATGCGCTCCAGGTCTGCCTCGCTGACCATCGGTCCGGAAGGCAGACAGAGCCCGCGCCCGAAGAGTTCCTCGCTCACGCCGTTGACGTAGGCCGGGGCCTCGCTGAAGACAGGCTGGAGGTGCATGGGTTTCCAGAGCGGACGGCTCTCTATTTGCTCCTCGGCAAGTCGCCTGCTGAGTTCGCTGTAGCGGAGCGGCGCATCGAGGAGGATGGTCGTGAGCCAATAGTTGCTTTCGTAGTCGGGATGGGGCGCACGCATCACGTAGACACCGGGCACGTCGGCCAACCGTTCCGTGTAGAGCCTGTGGAGGCGCTGGTGGTGACGCACATGGTCGTCGAGCACGGCCATTTGTCCGCAGCCGATGCCGGCGCTGACGTTGCTCAGGCGATAGTTGTAGCCCACATCCGTGTGCTGGTAGTGGGGCAAGGGCTGGCGGGCCTGTGTGGCGAAATAAAGGATGCGTTCTCTCATCTCCTCGCGTTCCGTGCGGTAAGGAGCGTTGCACAGGAGAGCGCCGCCGCCCGAAGTGGTAATCATCTTGTTGCCGTTGAAGGAGAGCACGCCGTAGGTGCCGAATGTTCCCAGCGGTCTGCCCTTGAAACGCGATCCCAAGCCCTCCGCACTGTCCTCAATGACGGGAATATCGTATTTCAGCGCCACTTCGAGGATGCGCTCCACGTTGTAGGGCATACCGTAGAGCGTCACGGGAATGATGGCCTTGGGCACGCGCCCCGTAATCCGGATGCGTTCGGCGATGGCCTCGTCGAGGAGGTCGGGGTCCATGTTCCACGTGTGCGGCTCGGAGTCCACGAACACCGGCGTTGCTCCCACATAGACCACGGGGTTAGCCGAAGCGCAGAAGGTAAAGCTCTGCACCATCACCTCGTCGCCCTTTCCCACGCCCAGCGCCACCAAGGCCAAGTGTATAGCCGCCGTGCCCGATGCCAGGGCCACCACGCCGGTATTGCCGCCATGGTAGTCAGCCAGCAGGTTTTCAAACTCTGTGACATTGGGACCGAGAGGCACCACCCAGTTGGTTTCAAAAGCGCGCTGGATATACTGTTGTTCCTGGCCTCCCATGTGGGCGAGGCAGAGATAGACAGGGTTCTTCATAAATCTGTATTATTATGATATGGTGCTTTATGAGATCAGCTGTTTCAAATGCTTATAATAGGTTTCTCCCTCCCCTTTGGAATCCACTCTCCAGGTGAGGTTGATTACGGAGTTTTCTTTCAAAATGGCTTGGAACGTGTCCTCATCGTAGGCCTTCGCGAAGTTCCACCGGATGGTGAAAAACTCTGTATTGTTGAAGGGGTAGGCATCGAACATGCGCCGGAGGCTCATCAGACGGATGTAGGCTACATTCTGGAAACAGGAAGAGACAAAATAGTCTATGAGGTAGTTCTCCTGCTTGCAATAGGCCACCAGCAATTCTTGCATGAGCTGGGGGTATTTGTTTCCCTTGCCGCAGGCCATTATGCCATCCGACCAAAGTTGGCGGGTTATTTTCAAGTCATTGTCAAACCCTCTCACGGAGTAGAATGGGTAACGAAGTGCCTCCTTGAAGAAACCGTCGTTCAAGAAGAAGTCGCAGGCATCTACCCAAAAGCCTCCATATTTGGCAAAGAGAGCAAACCGCAGTATATCGGAGAAAAAGGAATGGGTGAAAATGCCCTTTCTGTGCTTTTCCCACACATAGTCCGGCAGGTCCACATAATCCTTCAAGTTATTGCCTGTAAGCGCTATCACGGGATGCTCTCCCGCATGCTGCTTGATACTGCGGAAGCAGTCTTGCACCACTTCGGGGGCGTGCTCAAACCCTTGTTGCCAATAAACCCAGATGGGGGCATCTGCACCGACGTTTTCTCCATTCCACTCCTCGGGCGTATAGTGTGCATACTTCTCCACAATATGGCCATACTTGCGCTCCAGGAGGGCAATCAGATGGCTGTACTTCTGAAACGTAGGTACCCTGCGGGCGAAATCGCCCGGATGCCGCTTGCGGTTCAGGACGAAGCACATTTCGTTCCAAGCCGTTTGAAAGCCGAAATGCCTCCACAGTTGGAAAAAGGGAGCAATATAGTGGGTGTATAGATTATCCTTCTTCATACTGGAAAATATAACAGGTGAGGATGGTGCCTATATAGAAAATCACATGGACAAAGCCCGAAACGCCCGCCACGAAATAGAGCGAGAAGAAAAGGATGGACACGATGCGCGCCAGTCCTTTCGTAAACAGGCAGAGCCAAGCCAAATACATGAAAAGCAGGCCGACTCCCAACCAGCCATACACGTAAAGCTGCTCCATCATTCCCGTAAGGAAATACGGGGGCAGCGTATCGGCCCCATATCCCCAGAAGAGTTCCCAAACGTCCTTGCCTTCAAACAAGAGTCCCCAGCCAAAGGTGCGTCCGTCCACCGCATTCACCTCACCCTCAGGCGTATCGAGAAAGCGGGATATGATGCTTTCGAAGAATGGTATCTGATAAAGCACAAAGAGAATGCATGCGGCAAGCACACACACTCCCAAGAACAGCAGCACTTTGTGGATAATGGGGAAGTCCTCTATTTTGGTCAATCGCCACCAAAGCCAGATACTGCTTGTCAGCACGAAGCCAATGCCCGAGGTGGTGGCAAACATGCCCGCTGTAATCAGCAATGCTTGCTTCCACTTGGTCTGGGCGGTGCTGAACAGGCAGGCGCACAATCCGACAAAGGAATATTGCGCGAAGTGGGAGGGCTCCAGAAAAAAAGCCGCCGGGCGATACATTCCCTTGTAATGGTAAGTATCGAAAATGCCGTTATACCCATCGCGCTGGAGGCTTTCCAACATGGTGAATTTATAGAGAAACTGTAAATCCAGCCCCACTGTCCAATGCAACAGGTGCTGCAACAGTACGCATCCCGAAGCCACACAGGCCACTCCAATCAACATGCTCTTCAGGCGGCCGTAATGCACTGCTCCCGAACAGATGGCCAACAAATGCACCAGAATGGCCGTAGCGAGCAGGCGGTACATGCCGTTGCCGCTGTACCAGGCATATAAGAGGTAGGGGATGAATACAAATATTTTGTTCAGGTCTATCCGTTGCCAATGCACATAAATCACACAGCCCGCATAGACCATCCCTGCCGCAATCA
>SFPC01000152.1 GCA_004552195.1 Bacteroidales bacterium
TGCTGCTCGTGGTGGCAACAAGAGCCAAGGCTACAAGTATAGCGGCAGCAACACCATCGACGATGTGGCATGGTATTACTCCAATTGCGGTGCCACGCGCTCAGTAGCCACTAAGGCTGCCAACGAACTGGGCATCTTCGATATGAGCGGAAATGTGGTGGAATGGTGCAACGATTGGTACGGCGCTTATAGCAGCAATGCTCAAACCAATCCCACCGGCGCTGATAGCGGTACCACTCGCGTGTGCCGCGGCGGCGGTGGTTCCACCAATGCGCGATGGAACCGTGTGTCGATGCGCTTGAAATTCGGTCCCGCCGCGCGCGCCAACAACCGCGGCATGCGCCTCGCACTCTAAACCCTTACCGTTATCGGTAAGTGAAGAACCTTGCCGGCAGAAAATATTGGCTATAATCAGCGGAAATCACCAAAACAGTACCTGTTTCCGCTGGTTATAGCCTCTTTTTTGCGCTATAACCGGCGGAAACCATACATTTTCCACCACTTTCCGCCACTTATAACAATTTTTTTATTATATTTGCATCGGTAACCATTCAGCGAATTGTAACCATCCGAAACAAGCCGTCCGGCTGGGGATGAAAAAAAACTCACGAGGGTTATTCGTGAGATTTTTTGTAGTAGTATGGTAGTAGTTGTTTGATTTGTTCGGGCGGGGTGTCGTCGTGCAGGTTGTTGAGCACATGGGTGAGCCATTCCAATGGGTTGATGCCGACGATGTCGCAGCTTTCGAGCAGCGAGTAGTAGATGGCGTTGTCGACGGCTCCGCTGTCGGTTTTGCTGAACAGGTAGTTTTTGCGGCCCATTACCGTGGGGCGTTGGGCACGTTCTACCGGATTGTTGTCAATGTGGTAGCGTCCATCCAGGGCATAGCGCCGTAGTTTCGGCCACTGTTTATAGGCGTAGTCAAGGGCTTTGCCCATGGGGTCGGATGGGGTGCATTGAGTATGAACTGCTTCCATCCATTTTTCCATGGCATCCATAATGGGCAGGGCTTTGGCTTTGCGTTCTTCTGCCACGCGTTCGGGCGTGGCGCCCTCGTCTTTGAGATTGGCCTCAAGCTCATAGAGCAGCTCTATCCACTTGACTGCCTGTGCTGCCAGTTGCGGATATGAGGTCTGCGCGTCGGTGAACTTGCGGCGCACGTGTGCCATGCAGCCCAGCAGGGTCACATTGTCTTGTAACTCAAAATAATCATACACGGCATAGCCGTCGGTCTGGATGGCTCCGTGGAAGTTGCGCAACTCTGCCCGGGGGATCGTTCCGGCCCTGGAGCCGTTCATATAGAGGAAGTAAAGCCCATGGCTCTGAGGCCGGTTGTCCAAGAACTGCCAGGCGTACCCTTTGCGGCTTTTGCCCGGGGAGTCGGCTATACGCCATGGGACCTCGTCGACCTGAAGGTAGTCACTCCCGAGGATTTCCCTGCGCTGGGCTTCATAGAGCGGTTCGAGCTTCGATGCGACAGCATGCACCCAGCCATTTATTGTGGATGTCGGCAGCTTTACGCCTAAGTCGGCGTACTGTTTTACCTGCCGGTATTCGGGAAGGTGATAGCGGTATTTGTCTATGACTATCTGGGCGAGCATGTCCGCTCCGACGTGGTTGCCACCGATTATGGATTGCGGAGCCTTAGCCTGACAGATCCGCGGGTTAGGCAGAGCCTTGTCGGACTTGGCTCTGAGGATGGGACGTTCGATTACCTCGACCCATACCTTGGCCGGCTCGCGGTGAAGTATTCTTGTGACGTCCTTGCCTATGATGTCGTATTGGTCTGCGTCCACGCCTTCGGGCATAAGTGTCGTCGTGCGCTCCTCCAGGCCAAAGTAATGGTATTTGGCCGGCCGTGAGGGAGACTTGCGTGCGGCCTGCCTTCTCCTCTGAGCCGCCTGCTCTATATCTTTTGCCGCCTGTTCAATCTGGCGAGCCTTTTCATCCATGGCCTCCCGGAAAAGTTCGTCAAACAGCCCGGGCTGATTCTCCGGCACTTTCGAGGCGATGCGGTCTGACTTCGCCCCATAGAGCAGACG
>SFPC01000153.1 GCA_004552195.1 Bacteroidales bacterium
AAGATAAGTGAAAAATCTGACACAGCAAAATCCTGGGCAACTTTTTGTTGCTCAGGAACTTATAAATTAATTTAAATCAAAGTGTTGCGGAATTAAGGTTTACAAAAGGCGGTTTGCCTGCCCTTTTGCACTGTCAGCCAGATGAAATATTTTCTCATAGCCGGCGAGGCCAGCGGCGACCTTCACGCTGCCCACCTCATGAAAGCTTTGCTTGCCATCGACTCTTCGGCGAGTTTCCGCTACTACGGCGGTGACTGTATGCAGGCCGTGGGCGGCACCCTCCTGTGCCACTACCGCCACTTGGCCTATATGGGTTTTGTGCAGGTGGCCCTCCATCTGCCCACCATCCTGCGCGGGTTGCGCCGGTGCAAGGCCGACATAGACAGTTGGCGGCCCGATGCCGTCATCCTGGTGGACTATCCCGGTTTCAACCTCAAGATAGTCAAGTACGTCAGCCGGCAGGCCCTGTGCCCCGTCTATTATTATATCTCGCCCAAAATCTGGGCCTGGAAGGAGCACCGCATCCATGCCATCCGCCGCTACGTTGACCGACTCTTCTCTATCCTCCCCTTCGAGGTGGATTTCTTCGAGAAGAAGCACCATTATCCCATCAGCTATGTGGGCAATCCCACCATGGACGAAGTGTCGGCCTACCTCAGCGAGCATGGCCAGCCCCGTCCCGACGGCCACACCATCGCCCTGCTGCCCGGCTCGCGCCGGCAGGAGATAACGGACAATCTCAGCCGTATGCTGCAGGCCGTGAAGCCACTTTGCACGGAGGGCGGCGGCAAACCGGCATGGCACATCCGCATCGCCGTGGCACCGTCCATGCCCCGCGACCTCTACACCGCCATCGTTCAGCGCGCCGGCCTGCCGGCCCGCAGCGTGCAGTTAGTGGAGGAGCGGACCTACGACCTCTTGCACCACGCTACGGCGGCCCTCGTCACGAGTGGCACTGCCACGCTCGAAACGGCACTCTTCCGTGTGCCCCAGGTGGTGTGCTACTTCATGCGTTGCGGTTGGTTAGTATCGCGCATCCGCCCCTATTTCCTCAAGGTGCCCTTCATCTCCTTGGTCAACCTCATCGTGGGGCGCGAAGTGGTGCCCGAGCTGGTGGCCGGCGACATGACGGCGGAGGAAGTGCGCCGCCGCCTTCTCCACATCCTGCCCGGCGCACCGGGGCGTGCCGCCATGTTGCAGGGCTATGACGAACTGGCCGGCAAACTCGGCCAGCCCGGTGCCCCCCGGCGTGCGGCGGCAGAGATAACGCAGCTGCTGCGCGGCAAACATTCATCCCTTTAATCTTCAGCATCATCTTCTTATGAAAGAATTCATACAAACCGAAGTCAAAGCCGAAACCGCCATCCTGGTGGGACTGATCACGAAAAACCAGAACGAGCGCAAAACGGCTGAATACTTGGACGAACTGGCTTTCCTGGCCGAAACGGCCGGTGCGGTCGCCGTGAAGCGTTTCACGCAGCGCATGGACGGCCCCTCGTCCGTCACCTATGTCGGAAAAGGCAAGTTGGAGGAAATCCGCGCCTATATCGTGGCCGAAGAGGAGGCCGAGCGCGAAATCGGCATGGTCATCTTCGACGATGAACTCTCCGCCAAGCAGCTGCGCAACATCGAGAAGGAACTGAAGGTGAAAATCCTGGACCGCACGAGCCTCATCCTCGACATCTTCGCCATGCGCGCCCAGACCGCCAACGCCAAGACGCAGGTGGAACTGGCGCAGTACCGCTATATGTTGCCGCGTCTGCAACGCCTCTGGACCCACCTCGAACGCCAAGGTGGCGGTTCCGGTTCGGGGGGCGGCAAAGGTTCCGTGGGTTTGCGCGGCCCGGGCGAAACGCAGCTCGAAATGGACCGCCGCATCATCCTGGGACGCATGGCACTGCTCAAGCAGCGGTTGGCGGACATTGACCGGCAGAAGACCACGCAGCGCAAAAACCGTGGCCGCCTCATCCGCGTGGCACTGGTGGGGTACACCAATGTCGGCAAGTCCACCCTCATCAACCTGCATCCGCAAGCTGCCCACCGACTTGGTGGATTCCTTCAAGAGCACCCTCGACGAGGTGCGCGAGGCCGACTTGCTGGTCCATGTGGCCGACGTGTCGCACCCCGACTTTTCCGAACAGATTGAGGTGGTCAATGCCACGCTGCACGACTTGGGGTGTGCCGACAAGCCGCAGCTACTGGTGTTCAACAAGGTGGACGCTTACACCTGGCAGGAGAAGGAGGCGGACGACCTCACGCCGATGACGAAGGAGAACGTGTCGCTCGACGAGTTGAAGAACACGTGGATGGCCCGTCTCGGCGACGACTGCATCTTCATCTCCGCCCGCGAGCGGCAGAACATCGAGGCTCTGAAACAGCTGCTCTACACCCGTGTCAAGCAGCTCCACGTGCAGAAGTACCCCTACAACGATTTCCTGTTCGACTATTACGAGGAGCAGTAAGCCCGGGCTCCCGCGCTCCCCGATTACGGGATTAAGCTGATAATTCTTGATTTAAGTTTCGGAGGTTATGAGGGATAAGGTTATGAGGTTATAAAGTTACTCGATGCGGCTATCTTGACTACCTCAAACAGTATGCTTATATTGGTGTCCGGTAAAAGTTCAAGAATGCCGATAAACATTGAAACCTCAGCAAGTTAAGCCCCATGGCCGTCAGGCTGTTGCCCCTCCGGGGCGCAGCCTGACGGCCTTGAACTTTCACCGGACACCAATAAATAATAATGAATCTTTTCATTGATTGTGCTGGCTTTTGGGATAAACCTGTTATCTTTGCGGTGTAAAATATGATACCAATATCAAAAAAAGCACCATAATATGATATTTGAACGTAAGAAATACTTGGATGAACTTATTGCAGGACGTGGGAACGGACTTGTGAAGATTATAACAGGTGTCAGACGATGTGGAAAGTCTTTCCTGCTGTTTGACATCTGGCATAACTGGCTGTTGGAACATGG
>SFPC01000154.1 GCA_004552195.1 Bacteroidales bacterium
AATTACTCAAAAACAAAGATAACCAAAAGGGTTGATACCTCGTGAGAAGTGTCAGCCCTAATTTATTTTCTTAGCAAAAGTTTTACCGGACAGTAATAAATTTTTATAGACCTTCTTACCATTAATTATACAAATACCCCTCGTTTGATATATTATTACTTTACCTGAAAATCATATATTCTTTCATTATAGCCCAAAGATGTAACATTGTTGATTCTAGTTGAACAGACAATGTCAGAGTCCACGCCGATATGAAAAAATCACGTACATAATATTTACGCGATATATGCGCACGCGCGATGGGATGATTGAGGTTATTTCGTGGGGGGATGAGGACACAATGAACCAACTTCCTTTACGCCAACCTATTGTCCGTTCAGCAGTTCTTCCATTTTTGCTTCCAGTTCCTCGCCGTGAAGCCCTGTGGCCACAATCTTACCATCGGGGGCAATGAGTACGGTTTCGGGGATGGCTCTCACACCGTATATTTCGGACGCGGCAGCATCCCATCCCTTGAGGTCGGAAAGGTGGCTCCACGGGAGGTTGAGACGGCGGATGGCCGACAGCCAGGCTTCCCGCTTGTTGTCGAAAGATATGCCCACGATGAGCAGGCCGCGACCGGCGAATTGGTCGTGCAGCTTCTTCATACCGGGCATGGAGCCGATGCAGGGGGCGCACCATGAGGCCCAGAAATCGAGCAGCACGTAACGGCCGGAACCGACATATTCGGAAAGGCGGTGCTTCGTGCCTGTGGTGTCGGGCAATTCCATGTCGTGATACTTCTGGCCGGGCAGGCGCTTCTGCATGGCCCAATAGTATTTCCACACATTCTCCATGTCGGGATGGTGATGAAAGGCATGTGCATCCTTCAGGCAGGCTTCCAGTTGCTCAGGCGGCAACATGGCGAACTGCCCCAGCAGGGAGAGGTAATATACGGGAATGACATTGTCGAGGTTTTCCGTGATGGTTTTCCACACGATTTGGCGCACCTGCCGTTCCAAGGAGTCGGCAACGGTGCGGTCCGCATCCTCCTCGTGCTCCATCAGCTTGGTTTCAATGGTGTCAAGCGCAAGCCGGTAGCGGTTGAAGCGTTGGTTGAGCGGAGAGCCCTTCACCACCCTGTTCGTGCGGAAATCAATCACGGCACGGGCAGGCTGGTTGTCCACGATGAGCACCATCCATCCGCCTTTGCCGTCCTCTATTTGCAGGAACTTGTGCAGCGGCTGGCGTATGCTTATGCGGAAGCGGCCATTGCGCACGGGATATTTCCGGCTTTGGGTATATGGCCTTTCTTTCAACAGGATGGTATCGGCACCTTCGCTGGTTGTTCCTTCTATGACAAAGTCAATAGAGTCGTTTTTCACGGGAGTGAACACTTGTGACCGCCCTGCAAAAGCAATGAGGGCAAGCAGGGCAGTGATGATGAATTTCTTGTTCATTGTGTCATTGGATATGAGGTTATTGATGAGGTTATGAGGTTATTGCTGAGGTTATGAGGTTATTGCTGAGGTTATGAGTTTTTTAGGTTATAGGGTTACTATTTAGTTGATGGTATTCAAGCGTTACAGTAGTAACTTTGCATAAGATTGGCTGCGCTCGGCAGAGCTCAAGCAAGCTTGGCTCTGCACTCACTGGCACAATCTTTATAACCTTATAACCCCGTAACCTGATAACCTCATATTTACAATTCCACGCGCTCCACAATCTCGCCGTCATAGAGGCGGACGATGCGGTCGGCATACGAGGCATCGTGCTGCGAGTGGGTCACCATAACGATGGTGGTGCCTTCGCGGTGCAGTTCGCTCAGCAGGTTCATCACCTCCTTGCCGTTTTTCGAGTCGAGTCCGCCCGAGAGCTGGGCGGGGAAATGCTTGCGGCGGTGCGAGATGGCCATGCGGTCCATCACCGCTTCCACGCGCTGACGGCGTTCCTTGGCCGGCACGCCCATGTAGAGCAGCGGCAGTTCGATGTTCTCGAACACGTTGAGTTCGTCGATGAGGTTAAAACTCTGGAACACGAAGCCAATAACTCCCTTGCGCAGGTCTGTGCGCTCGTTCTCCTTCAGGTTGCTCACGTCGCGGCCATCCAGCAGGTAGGTGCCCTCGGTGGGGTTGTCGAGCAGGCCGAGGATATTCAGCAGCGTGGATTTGCCACAACCCGAAGGCCCCATGACGGCGACAAACTCGCCTTCCTTCACCTGGAGGTCTACATTGCGGAGCGCCCAGGTCTCGACTTCTTCCGTGCGGAATACCTTTTTGATGTTTTCTAACTGTATCATAGTCTGTTGTTGATGAGTTCTTGACAGTGCGTTTTTATTATGACTTTCGGCTTATCGAAAACGTTTTTATTCTTTGGCGATAATCTCCGAGGGATTGGTGCGCAGAATGCAGCGGATGTGCCAGCTGACGATAGTGGCTATCAGCACGACGATGACGAGCGTGCCCATAAGGCAGGGCCAGAGCGGCGACATGTCGGCCCCGGACAATGTTTCGTCATTGAGGTCCTCGGCGCTGAACATGATGTCGTTGAAGAGCACCGCCACGGGCAGGGCCACGAGCAGCGCCATACTGACGATGAGCAGATAGACGCGGCCGAAGAGGCGGTAGATGTCGCC
>SFPC01000155.1 GCA_004552195.1 Bacteroidales bacterium
TTAACTCCTTAACTCCTCCTTTGATTCACTTTAAAAGATGATACATTCCTCCTGCCAGGGTGCGGATGATTCCCTTCATTTCCATCTGGAAGAGGAGGGAGGTGAGGCGGGAGATGTCGATATTCGACTTCACGCTGATGATGTTGATCTGCAGGTCGTTGGTCCTGGAGAGGATTTGGACGATGAGCTCCTCCTCGGGCGATAGTTCCGGGAAGAGGCAGCGCTCGATGCCCTGCTGCTTGGCTCTCATCAGGGTTGCGTCATCTTGCCAGCGCATGTCCTTCACAAAGTCCTCGGCGCTGGTGATGAGGGTGGCGCCGTTGTCCCTTATCAGGTTGTTGCAGCCTTCGCTGTAGTGGTCGCCTATTCTGCCTGGGAAGGCGAAGACGTCACGGCCGTAGGATTGCGAAATGCCGCAGGTGATGAGACCGCCGCCATGAGAAGCGCTCTCTATCAGGATGCAGGCATCCGACATTCCCGCCACGATGCGGTTGCGGCGCACGAAGTTAATCTTATCGGCGTTTGTCTGGGTAAGGAATTCGGTGAGCAATCCGCCTTGCTCTATCATTCTCACTGCCGTATCCCTGTGTTGGCGGGGATAGAGGTCATCGAGGCCATGAGCCAGTACGCCCACGGTTTCGTAGCCGCAGGCGAGCGCCTGTCGGTGTGCCATGATGTCTACGCCATAGGCCAGGCCGCTCACGATGAGCACACGAGGGGAGAGCTGCTTCAGGTCGGAGATGAAGCGGCGGATGAGGTCTTCGCCGTATGGGGTGCAGTGGCGGGTTCCGATGATGTTGATGACCCGCTGCTGATTGAGGTTGGCGTTGCCTTTATAGAAGAGCATCAGAGGGGCGTCGTCACAATCCTTGAGTCGCTGGGGATAGCGGTCGTCGTTCATCGTTATCGGCTCTATGCCGTATCGGATGTCGTATTCCAGTTCTACTTCTGCGCGTTTGCGCGCCTCGTCGCAGTTCTTGAGGGCATTCACGAGCTTATCCGAGGCATCTGGGAGAAGGCTTCGGATGTCGTTTCTATGCTCCATGATGAGCGTGGCGGAGCCTGTTCTTCTGTATAGCTCCAGCATCCCTGCAAGGCTGAAGTAGTTGAGCCTTGTCAGGAGGATGGTGTTTAATATTTCCTGTTGGTCAGCCATAAGCTTTATCTTTTTATGGGGTTATAGATGGGAGGAAGGATGGAGAAGCAGGAGGGAGCACGGGGGACCGAGCGATGGAATCGCTCGGAACGGGAGCGCGAGGGGGCTACGCTGCTCCTTTATTTCTGCACCACAGTTCCGAGCGATTTCATCGCTCGGTCCTTCCCTGGTCTTTCCTCGGTCCTTCCCTGGTCTTTCCTCGGTCCTTCCCTGGTCTTTCCTCGGTCCTTCCCTGGCCTCGGTCCTTCCCTGGTCTTTCCTCGGTCCTTCCCTGGTCTTTCCTCGGTCCTTCCCTGGTCTTCCCTGGTCTTCCCTGGTCTTCCCTGGTCTTTCCTCGGTCTTTCCTCGGTCCTTCCCAGGTCTTTCCTCGGTCCTTCCTTTTCTTTTTCTTTCCCCTTTACCTCTTCAGGTATTCGTAACCGATGCGGCAGCGGAGGCATTCCTTCTTGTCGCAGTATTCCTTCTTCAGCTGGATGAGGGCCTGGCTGTCGCCGGCGTTTTCCACCACCAGGCCGCATTGCTGCCACATCCTTACTATGTGGTTGTTCTCGGCCTTCAGCTCCTCCAGGAAGTCGAAGGCGCGGTCGCAGTATTTCTCTTCTCCGCGGTGCCTGCCGTAGGCGAAGAGGATGGGGACTACCGTGTTGATGATGAGCAGATTGAGCGAGAAAGGGGAGATGTGTTTCTCGTTCTTTACGCTCGTGCTGCCGAAGGTGTAATGGGTTTCCCAATACTCCGTGACGCTGGTAGAAAGCACCTTCTTCGCCTCTTTCACCGTGGTGGCCTCCAGCAGCTGGCTGAGGCTGGCACGGCGGTTGTAATAAAGATTGGCAAGCTGCGAGATGCGGATATGAGGGAAGTTCTGAGGGCGAAGTCTCAGGAATCGCCACAGCTTGTAATCCATCGGCTGCATCGAGAACTTATGCGAGAGATAGAGATATTCATTCCTCAATCTTGCGAAATAGCCGTCGTTCAGGGCGTCTTTCTGATAGTGTTCGGGGATGGTGTTGAGCTCCAGCAGTCCCGCCTGCCCCATGAAGATGGCTTCTATCTGGAAGAGGTCGTCCCGGTGATGGTCCACGGATCTGAGCGGCAGGTTCAGCGCCCACTGCTCGAAGGCTTCGCCATTGATTCCGAAGCCGAAATTGCGCGCCAGGGTCACGAAATAGGCGTTTTCCCAATCACCGTTGCATTGTCGGACGCGCTCTTCTATCGCCTCTGTTTTCTGCGAGAGCCGTTCGGTTTGCAGGGCGCTCATCCACGAGTGGATGGTGAGCCTGGTGAGCGATGGAATGATTTGATAGCAAGGAGGATATTGGTCGATGGTTAAGAGTTCCTGATAGTGTTTCAGTACGTGTTCGGGGATGTTGAGCTGCATCTGCACAAGGGGTTCGCCCTTCGAGTTTTTGGCGTCGAGGTCGATGATGCCGCAGACGTGCAGTATCACATTGTCGTATCTTTCGTCCTTGTCGTGAGCATGAAGATACCAGTCGCTCGCCTTGTCGTGAATCTCCACGTTGCCCACCCATAGGGTTCCGTTGATTTTCAGCTTGGCGTTGAAGAAGTCGGGCCCTGCATTGCGGTTGTGGAGTCCGGGGTCGATAACTTCCACCTGCCGCTGGTCGGTGGTGGTAAGAGGGGAGAGTGGGAAGAGTTTGTGCTTCCACACGTAGTGAAGTAGTTGCTCCATATTGTTTCGGCTTTTATGGTTTATAGGATTGCCTCTTTCGGAACGCAAGTTCTTTTGCTTGACCTTGATGGATGCAAGTTCTTCGCTCGTGTGCGGAAGGGGAGTATTGAAAAATCAGCTGTTAACTGTTAACCTGTTAACCCTGAGGAGAGAGGTATTTCTCGAATGCCTTGTCGTAGTCCTCGCTGTTGCCCAGTTTGCCGTTGATGAGGCAGACGAGTTCTACGGTTGCCTTGAGGCAGAGCTTCTCGTCGCTGGCACGGAAGATGTCCTGATGGAAGAC
>SFPC01000070.1 GCA_004552195.1 Bacteroidales bacterium
GAAAAAACAAGAAACTAAATGCGCCCAAGAGGGGACAGATGATATATGCAAACTTTGATTAATCATATAAATATAAACTAATTTTAAACACCTACTTATCATATAGCTTATATATATTTCTCTGTAATGGGAGCTTTGCTGCTTGCTGTCATTCATTGCTTTTTGTTTCCCGATAGTGTTTCCACACCGAGCGATAGTAACTAGCATAGCCCCAGGCGCCGAGCAGCATGACTAAGGCCGTTTTCAGTCCGTGAGAAATCAGGGCGAGCGACTGCGCCGCCGCCTTGTGCGCTCCGTAAACGCCGGTTAGCGTTTTGACAATGGCGAAATGCCACGGCCCGGCTCCGGCCGGAGTGGGCAGCAACACACCTACGCTGGCGGCGGCGAAGACGTGGAGCATATCGGCCAGGCTCACGGCATCGAGTTCCGCAAAGCAGGGGAGCAACCAGTAGATTTGCAGAAAATTACAGGTCCAAATGCCGGTGCATAGCGCGAAAAATGTCAACGGGCTTTCTAATCGTGCAATGGCGCTCATGCCTTGCCACAGGTTGATGAAGAAGCGGCGGATGTGGTGCCATAGCGGAAAACTGATGCCCACGAGCAGACAAACCGCACAGCCTATAATAATATAAAAGGAGTAGCTCGGGACGGCCCAAACGATGCCCTCGTTCATGCGCTGCACTAATCCCACCGTTTCGCGCCAGCGTAGAGAAACGGCTAAGCCGATGACGACAATCAGACATGCCACGTCGGCCAGCTTCTCCACTACTACCGTGCCCAGCGCGCGGGTGGAAACTTCCGCATTGCCGCGTTGCACCAGCAACGAACGGGTCAGTTCGCCCAGTCGCGGCGTTACGCTGTTGATGAGGTAGGATATGAATACCAACTCCACCGCCCGCCGTTTCGTGATGTGGATTCGGGCCGACGAGAGCAGCATCTTCCAGCGGAAAGAACGCAACACGTTGGCCACTACGCCCATGGTGAGCGTCAGTGAAATCCATAGATAGTTTGACCGCTGCGTAAAGAAATCGGTCAGCAGGGCCAGGTCGAAGCCGCGGTATATCCACCACATCAGACCGGCACCGACCAAAGCGGACAATAAAAGAAATACGATATGTTTGGTAATTCGTGTCATATCAGGGGCGTCCTATAAATTCACAGTGAAAATAAAACATTCGACTTCTTTATTTATCAGATGCAGGCGAAAATACGGCTTTTGGGTTTACCCTATATAGCGTTTAGCCTATAAAAATCCCTAATTTAGCATTTTTTCTATCAGGACAGCATGAATGATACCAACGTTTGGAAAAACTTCTGTATATTCGCACCCCAAAGAAGGTTATAGGACATATATTTTATTATTATGGAACTTGAAAAATTTGCACGTCAGCTTAAGCTGATGCTACTTCTTACGCAAAATCGTTTGCTCTCCATAGAAGAAATTTGCAATCGGGTTGGCATGAGTCGCCGGTCCGTTTATCGCTATATAGATGCTTTCAAGAGCATGGGATTTGTCGTAAAAAAGGAAGGAACGCGCTATCGGCTTGACCACAGTTCTCCCTTTTTCAGTGAGATCGTTACAGGTATACAGTTTACCGAAGCAGAAGGCGTTGCGCTCAGCCAAATCCTTAACTCTGTCTATAACAACTCGGCTGAGGTGAGGGCTCTTCGCGAAAAACTGTCGAACCTTTACAATCCAGACATCTTGTCACGCCACGGCGTGGACAGCACACTGGCACAGAATATAAGTCGCATTTTTCAGGCCATCAAGGAAGAGCGCGTGGTTTTGCTGAGAGATTACAACTCGCCGTCGAGCGGACAGGTGAGCAACCGCATCGTGGAACCGTATCTCTTCATCAATGAAAATGCGGAAGTGCGATGCTACGAACTTTCGACAAAGATGAACAAAACGTTCAAGGTGAGTCGGTGCGCAGATGTAGAGTTGCTCGACCTCTTGTGGTCGCACAAGGAAGAGCACATGCCTTTCTACAGCGACCTCTTTGGGTTTACGGGCGATACCCGCCTGCCGGTTTCGATTCTGCTGGGACAGCTTTCCACCTCCGTACTGCTTGAGGAATATCCCGACGCACAGCGGCAGATGAGCTTGCAGCCCGATGGCCGGCAGTTGCTGAAGACGGAAGTGTGCAGCTACGTCGGTATCGCTCGCTTCGTGCTCGGACTTTACGACGACATCGAGGTGGTGGACAGCCCCGAATTCAAGGAGTATCTCCTCCAACGCGTCCATCACATTCTCGAAAAAGAATAATCACATCGGTCCTGCCGCTACCGCCACGCAGCGGGCAAGCCGTATGACATCAAGGGAAGACGCCAACGCGCCTTCCTTTTTTCGTATCCTGAAGGGATGGCTTTTACTGATCGCCACCTCGGAGTTTCCGCGCGCTCTTCCGGAATTTCTGTTCGCCCTTCCGGCTTTTTTCAGTCGCCGCCCCGGAAAAAAGAAAAATGCGATTGGGACGAAAGATTTAACGCGCGATTTTAGAAATTGTCGCAGAATGACACTTTTAATCTTTTCCTTTGCGCACAAATCATTCATTCTCAAACGTAACGGACCATGAAAAAGAACGAAATCACCCTGCAATCTTCCAAAAGCGAACTCTCTCTCAACGTAACGCTTTCTGTGGAACCACTCACAGCATGGCTCGCAAAAACTTCGGCGATACAAAGTCTGGCACGCTTCTATGCCTTCTGGCTGGAGGAGAGCGTCAGTGCAAAAAGAGCCGTCTATTTCCTTTATGCCCAGGTGTTCGCAGTCCTTACTCTGCTGCCCTGTACCCTTCATCTGGGTTGGCGCACCTGTTTCCTGCTGCTGTTCTGCCAGGCCGTGGGCCGCGCGTTCAAATCGTAGGCTCCTTCCGGCCCATGCGGTAGCTGACCTTTATTGACCACTGATTTGCTTTTTCATCTTTTGTAGTTGAACGCCCATCGTACCGGATGCTCGCACCGGCAAACGGTTGGAGCGTTCAACTTTTATTTTATACCACCAGGCGGAACCGCTTCGGGAATGGCAGAGCAGTTTCATTCTTAAAAGTTCTTAAATACAAAATCTTTTACAGTACCTTGCTTTGCATAGTACTAATAGTTAACCTACATTTGCAGCGTCAGGAAGGGAATGTGGCGGTTTACGGTCGACAAAGCCGCCGTTTCCCTCTCCCCATTCATCCAAAACCATCACCACATGAACGTAGACAATGCCAAATCGCAGATGCGCAAAGGGATGCTCGAATACTGCGTTCTGCTCCTGCTGAGCCGGGAGGCCAATTACGCCAATGACATCATCAACCGCCTGAAGCAGGCCGAGCTGATCGTGGTAGAAGGCACGCTCTATCCGCTGCTAACCCGATTGAAGAAGGACGGGCTGCTCAGTTACGAGTGGCGCGAGTCCACACAGGGGCCTCCACGCAAATACTATGCGCTGACGGCGGAAGGACAGGCCTTCCTGCAAGGGCTCGATGGCGCGTGGAACGAGCTGAACCGCACCGTTTCCCTGCTCAAGCACATGGCGCCCGAACCACAACCGGCTGCCACACCGCCTATCGCCTGACCGCCGTGGCGCAATCCTTTTCGAGCAGTTTTTTATCCTGTTTTACTATCAGAAAAATCCCTATCATGAAAAAGAATATCACCATCAATTTGTTCGGCTCGCTTTACGCCATCGACGAGGACGCCGTGGCTTTGCTCGAACAGTATCTCGACAACATGAAACGCTATTTCAGCCGGCGCGACGGCGGCGACGAGATAGCTGACGACATTGAACACCGTGTGGCAGAGCTCTTTGCCGAACTCCGCTCCGCCGGGGTAGAAGCCATCACCATTGAGCATGTGCAGGACATCATCCGCCGCATCGGTAATCCCGAAGAGCTCGACACTCCGGCCTCCGAGCCCGACGCACAAGGTCCCGGCGTGCCGCCCGACCCCCCTTCGCAGCGCGGCGGCACCCAGGCCGGCACAGATGAACGCCACACGCGCAAGCTCTTCCGCGACCCTGACGATAAACTGCTGGGAGGCGTGATGAGCGGTTTGTGCCAGTACTTTGGCGGCACCGATCCTCTGCCGTGGCGCATTATCCTCGTGGTACTCAGCTTCTTCAGTTTGCAAGTGGTATCGGTGGTGTATCTCATCGCGTGGGCCTTGATACCGCAGGCACGTACCGCTGAAGACCGTCTGCAAATGCGCGGTACGCCCGTCAACCCCATGACGCTCAACGAAGAGCTGATGCGTACGGCCAACGAGGCCGGCAACTACCTGCGCTCGCCGGGTTTCCGCAACGGCACCCGCAGTGTGGTGCGCACGCTGCTGAACTATCTGGCCGTGGCCTTTAAGATATTGCTCCTTTTCGTGGATTCGCTGTTGATGCTGTGCCTGTTGCTCTTCATCGGCCTCTTCGTGTACGGGCTGGCCGGCGGCGTGGGGGCACTGGTGGGCTACGGCCTGATGACCGAGCAATGGGCGGAAATCCTGAACCACTGCCCGGGCGGCGTATGGCAGATGGGCGTGGCAGCCTTTTCGGCCTTGGTGTGCCTTTCCATTCTCATCTTTTCCCTGCTGCGGTGGATGTTGCGCCGTCCCGACGAACAGCCCATGCGGACGGGAAGTAAACTTACCTTGCTCATCCTCTTCATTTTCTCCTTAGCCTCGTCCATCACCTTCGGCGTGCTCAGCTGTATGCAGTTAGAGAAGGCGGAGCGCGAAGCCTATTTGGAGCGCAACACGCGCGACGGCTATTTCATGCAGCAGTACGATCGCGACTACCTGAGCGAACGAGGATGGCAGGTGAAGGCGTACCGCAATTGCAACGTGGGGAACTCGCTCTTTCACCGCATGGACAATTTCGTCGACGACGGCCCAATGCTGAGTTATATGCGTTTCAAGCGTACGGACAACGACCGTCCGATGGAGGTGCAGCTGGAACAGACGGCTGAGCTGCCCGCCGGCGTTTACCATTTGGAGGCAGTGGCCTATGCCAAGGGCAGAGGGGTATTCGTCTATGCCCGGTCGGGACAGCCTGCCAATGTGATGGACGTGGCGACCGAGGTACCCATGGACGATCCCGACGGCAACGGCAACCTGAAGTCGTTGCCCTGCGACAGTCTGCTGCAAATGGCGTATTTCAGCGAATTGCTCGATGGTAACCGTTGGGACGATGAGACCGACGAACACAAACGCGGCTGGAGCCGGGTGCGCTCCGCCTCATTTACCCACGCGGGTGGCACGTTGATCTATGGCATCAGCAACCAGGCCGGACTGATTGGTCGGCAGCACAACGAGAGGCCAGTCAACGGCTTCGGACTTTTGGACTTGCGCATGGTGCCCGATAGCTTGGCACGGTAATGTAGTAACCATTTAATCAAACAACATCATAAAGTCAACCTGAAAAAACACTATGCGTCCGCAGCGGCGCACAAAAAACGCGCGGCATGACAACTTCGTTGCAGCCTATTCGGCTTGTGCAACCCTTGTCATGTCGCGCGCTCGTTGTGTGTTCCGGAGTCGGTGCCGTTTGTCGGGCGAAAGATCCCCTCTTATTCCTCCTCAATGCGCACCCCCACCGACTCCACGCCCGGCAGCATTTCGCTGCGCATCAGGTGGTTGATGTGGATGTCGGCCGATTGGCCTTGGTTCAGGTGAATGGTTTTCCAGTGGCGGGTGAACTGGTGGAGCGTAACGCCTCGGCCCGATGTGTCGCCCCGTCGGTCCGCGAGCTGTATTTCTATCGTGTCCGTGCAGATGCTTTCCGGTTGGTGGAAATGCTGGCGCGCCACCAACCACAGCGATTGGTAAGGGTAGGGAAATGACGTGGCCGTCCGTACGCCCAGCTCCAAGCGGAAAAGCCCCGCTTTCCGCAACGTGTCGAGGTGGAAATGCAGCGTGTCGCCCGGTTCCCATCCCTCAACGGGCGTAGAACAATATTCAAACGCCGCCGGTCGCTTCTGGCACGCCGTGAGGCAGAGCAATGCAGCCACCACGAAGCCCGCTGCCGAAAGCATCGGCAAGCGGCGCAGCAAGCTTTGACCTTTCCTGTGCCCAGGCAGCCACCTCACAGCGTGAAGCCGCCTTAACCGGCCACACTGTATGTCAAGCCTCCGCGCCTCCATGACCGTTATCCCTTTTTGAGCCGCGTCCGCCGCCTCGGTTTCCCTTCTGTCCGCCGCGTCCCGAGTTCGATCTTCCCTCGCGACCTGCCGGAGCAGGCTTGGCGCCCCTTTCTTCGCCTTTCGGCTGCCTTTCACGGCGCGGTGCGCCGGCTGCGCCGGAGCGTTTGCCCGAGCGTCCCCCTTTGCGCTTCACCTTGTCAAAGCGCGTGAGGTCCTCCTGTTCCGCCAAGTCGAGCGTTTTGGCCGGCTGCGGTGCATCCTCTCCGGCCAGCTGCAACGGCTTCTCGCCTGCGGCGTTGAGGGCTATCACCTGCTGCGCCCGTTCTGTGCTGATGGTCACCAGGTTGGCGGCCAACCGTCTGTCCGTGCTGTAAGTGACGAGTCCGGCCAGCGTGTCGGCTTTAAAGAAGAAGTATGTGGAATCCGCTGTTTCAAGCTGCACCGTGCGTTCCGGCAAATTGCGCGCCGCCTCCATATACGTGTCCACCTCATAATTCAGGCAACATTTCAGTTTTGCACACTGCCCCGCCAACTTCTGCGGGTTGGGCGTGATATCCTGGAAACGGGCTGCTGCCGTACCCACCGAGTTGAAGTTTTTCATCCACGTGGCACAGCAAAGTTCGCGTCCGCAGGGCCCGATACCCCCGATGCGTCCCGCTTCCTGACGCGCACCGATTTGTTTCATCTCTATGCGCACGTGGAACGTCTCCGCCAGCACCTTGATGAGTTTGCGGAAGTCCACGCGCTGGTCGGCGATGTAGTAAAAAATCGCCTTGTTGCCGTCGCCCTGGTACTCCACGTCGCCGATCTTCATTTGCAGTTCAAGCTCCTTGGCAATCTGTCGCGAGCGAATCATCGTGTCGTGTTCGCGGGCCTTAGCCTGCTCGTACTTTTCCAAATCCGCCTGTCGCGCCTTGCGGTAAATGCGTCGCACCTCCATGCCCTGTTTCAGGTTCGCTTTCTGCATTTGCAGCAGTACCAATCGGCCTGTGAGCGTCACCACGCCGATGTCGTGTCCCGGCACAGCTTCTACCGCTACCACATCGCCCTTGTGTAAGTCCAAGTGGTTGTCGTTGCGGAAAAAGCCCTTGCGCGTATTTTTAAATTGCACCTCCACGAAGTCCGTGTCCTGAAGGTTACCGGGCACATCAGCCAGGTAGTCGTAAGCATTCAGTTGCTTGTCGCTGCGTCCGCATCCGGCTGCCGCGAGACCCCGCAGCGAGGCATCGCCCCAACAGCAGGAGTCGCATCTGCCCCCGGTCGCGGCCTGGCAACCACCCGTTTCGGCCACATCGCCGGCAGAGGGAAGAGGTATGGAAGGATTATTTGTTTCTGTCATGAGTTGTTCTATTTTGTAATTATTGAATCAGCAGCACAATCATCTTCAGTGTGAGGTCGAAGAATACCATGCGCGGGTTCACGTTCGCCTCGATGTCGCGCTGCGCCAGCGAAAGTTCGTCCATAATGCCGATAACGTTTCGCTCGTTCACGAAGCGGGCAAAGCGCACGGCAAACTCCGCCTCGCGGCTATTCATCCCGTTCAGCTCCGGGCGGTGGAAGTTGTACATGAAGTTCTCCCTTATCAGCCGCTGGCAATATTCGAGAAAACTCTTCTGCTTTTCGCGTCCCCACAGCGCAATTTGTTCCGCCCACGTGTGGAGATCCTTGATTTTTCGCAGATAGCAAAGTCGCATGAGCAGAACAAAGAGATCGAAGAACTGCGCCGTGTCGGCATCTGCTGTAATCTGCTGCAAGGCTCGGATGAAATTTCCCTCTGCGCTGTGCGCCACCGATTGCGCGTCGGTCGGTTGCAGTCCGTAGTTGCGTTCCAGCGCCGTGGCGATGTCAGTTTCGGAAAGCGGCTTGAAGTCAATTCGGCGTGTGCGGCTGAGTATAGTGGCCAGGAGTTTTTCCGGGTGGTCGGAGGTCAGGATAAACGCTGTGCCGAGCGGCGGTTCTTCGAGGATTTTCAGTAGTTTGTTCGCCGCCTCCGTGTTCATCTGTTCCGCCAACCAGATAACGATGACGCGATAGCCTCCCTGACTGCTCACCGTGGAGAGTTTCTGCAAAATGTTGTTCGCCTCGCTCACATTGATAAGCGACTGCTGATTCTCCACGCCGATGCGTCTGAGCCACGTTTGTCGGTCGAAATACGGCGTTTCGCGCACTTGCTCGCGCCATTCCGTGAGAAACTGGTCGCTCACGGCCCCTGACGACTGCCCCGCCGGTTTGAACACAGGGAACACGAGGTGCAAATCAGGGTGCGCCATCTTCTCCGCCATGCGGCAGCCCTTACACTGACCGCACGCATCCCCCTCAGGCGTGGGCTCCGTACACAGCAACCGCCCGGCCAAGGCCAATGCCATGGGCAACTTGCCTGTGCCTTCCGGCCCGGCCAACAAAAGGGCGTGGGGCACTCTGCCCTCGGCCACCATGCGGATCAACTGCCGCTTCACCGCTTCTTGCCCTATGACATCATTAAAGCGCATTCGTGTTTGTAAGGTTATCGGTTGTTATAGAGAAATAAAGGTTGTGCCGCGTCCATCGGTTTCCCACAGTCATAAAACCGATGAATGCGAAGCAAAAGTACAGCAAAAATTTCAATGTATAATGTATAATGTATAATGAATAATTGCCTGCGGCCATGAAGTCGGCGGTTCTGCTTCGTCCTGTATGAACGGCGCAGCCTTAATTTTTACCCTCAAAAAAGCATTCACCCTTTCACATAATGGCTCTTTTCTCCTGATTTTCAGAAATTTCAGGTGTGAAGGGTTGGATTTTCAAGTGTTCACAGCGTGAGGGGCGTGAATGTTGCTTCCCTCCTGAATTTCAACAGTTTTGCTGTGTGAAGGCT
>SFPC01000156.1 GCA_004552195.1 Bacteroidales bacterium
AGGTCAAGACCAAGGATCGGGGTGTGGAGCTGTGAACAAACCCGATGTGAAGAAGCTCGTTCTTCTGAACCTTCCGTATGTCTTCGCCTTCTACTTTGCAGATAAGATTGCCGCCGTGTTCCGTCTCGCACCCGGCACAGAGTTCATCGACAAGCTGACAAACGGTTTTGCCGTGTTCGGCACAGCCTTTGCAAATCCGCTGCCCAGCTTTCATCCCGTCGATCTGCTTATCGGGCTGATTGCCGGTGCGCTGCTCAAGCTGGCAGTCTACGTCAAGGGCAAGAACCGCAAAAAGTTCCGGCAGGGCGAAGAGTACGGCTCTGCACGATGGGGCAAGCCGGAGGACATCAAGCCGTACACGGATCCGGAGTTCTCCAACAACGTCATCCTGACGCAGACGGAGTACCTGACCATGAACAGCCGCCCGAAGCAGCCAAAATATGCCCGCAACAAGAACATCCTCGTCATCGGCGGTTCCGGCTCAGGCAAGACGCGCTTTTTCGTGAAGCCGAACCTGATGCAGATGCACAGTTCCTATGTGGTCACTGACCCGAAAGGCACGGTGCTGGTAGAGTGCGGCAAGATGCTCGAAAAGGGCGGCTATGTCATCAAGTCGCTGAACACCATCAATTTCAAGAAATCCATGCACTACAACCCGTTCAGCTACATCCGCAGCGAGAAGGACATCCTCAAGCTGGTCAATACGATCATCGTCAATACGAAGGGAGATGGCGATAAGTCCGGCGAAGATTTCTGGGTCAAGGCGGAAAAGCTCTACTACACAGCTCTCATCGGCTACATCTGGTACGAGGCACCCGACCACGAGAAAACGATGAGACCTTCAAGAACCCAGTGGATGTCATGTTCGACGAGCTGGAAGCCCGCGACCCTGACCACTTTGCGGTCAAGCAATACCGCAAATACAAGCTTGCGGCGGGCAAAACCGCTAAATCGATCCTGATTTCCTGCGGTGCAAGGCTTGCGCCCTTCGACATCGCAGAGCTGCGGGAGCTGATGAGCTACGATGAGATGGAGCTGGACACCATCGGAGACCGGAAGACGGCGCTGTTCGTCATCATTTCCGATACCGATGACACCTTCAATTTCGTAGTGGCAATCATGTATTCCCAGCTCTTCAACCTTCTCTGCGACAAGGCAGATGACGTTTACAACGGACGGCTTCCCGTCCATGTGCGCTGTCTGCTGGACGAGTTTGCGAACATCGGTCAAATCCCGAAGTTTGATAAGCTCATCGCCACCATCCGAAGCCGGGAAATCTCGGCGTCAATCATCTTGCAGTCCCAGTCTCAGCTCAAGACCATCTACAAGGATGCGGCAGACACCATCACAGGCAACTGCGACTGCACACTTTTTCTTGGCGGCAAGGAGAAATCCACGCTCAAGGAAATCAGCGAGGTGCTGGGCAAGGAGACAATCGACCTTTACAACACCTCAGAAACCCGTTCCAACAACAACTCCTACGGCTTGAATTATCAGAAGACCGGCAAGGAACTGATGTCTCAGGATGAGATCGCCGTCATGGACGGAGCCAAGTGTATTTTGCAGCTTCGAGGCGTGAGACCTTTTCTCAGTAACAAATACGACATTACGAAGCATCCAAAGTACCGGCAGCTCTCCGACTATGATAAGCGGAACGCCTTTGACATCGAGAAGTACCGGCAGCACAAGCTGGTAGTCAAGCCCGATGACACATTCGACCTCTATGATATGGGCGAGGTCGAAGCGGATTAAAGCCCCGTCGCTGCACTGCGCAGTGGGTAAAGCCTGATGGCTCCCAAAGCAGAACAGCGACGGGGCTTCTTTTTTTATGCCCATTTTCAAAAATACACAACCAATCTTTTTCAAATCAAGGAGGAAAATCTATGGCTTTCATCAATCAGGCTGTCACGGTTCTTCAGACGCTCGTTATCGCCCTCGGCGCAGGTCTCGCAGTGTGGGGTGTTGTCAACCTCATGGAAGGCTACGGCAACGACAACCCCGGCGCCAAGTCTCAGGGCATCAAGCAGCTCATGGCTGGCGGTGGTGTGGTGCTGATCGGCACGACCCTCATCCCTCTGCTCTCCGGTCTGTTCGGTTAATCCGGCAGCCGCGCAGAAGTAACCATCGGGGCGGGTGCTGGA
>SFPC01000157.1 GCA_004552195.1 Bacteroidales bacterium
CAAGGTAGCCGTACCGGAAGGTGCGGCTGGAACACCTCCTTTCTGGAGCCCTTTTATGGGGATTGCAGTCAGGTTTTATTGACAGGCAATGTACTTCTCTCAGTTAAGGTTTATACCTATAACCCTCATTTATTAGCAAATGCTATGCGATGCGGGGGAGAAAGACGAGGCTGTGCAACGAAAGACTGACAGTCCGGGGCTTTCTGCCAGTCCTATAGCTCAGTTGGTTAGAGCGCCACACTGATAATGTGGAGGTCGGCAGTTCAACTCTGCCTGGGACTACAAGGGCACGCGGCGTACAAGCACAAGGGCACGCGGCGTACAAGCAGTGTACGTAGAGTGTGACGGGGGATTAGCTCAGCTGGCTAGAGCACCTGCTTTGCAAGCAGGGGGTCAACGGTTCGAATCCGTTATTCTCCACTTGGCTCTTTAGGAGCAAACGATCTTTGACATATTGGACAACGAAAATTTTTCAGGCAGTGGATATTCTTATTGAATGTTTACTGTCCGAGCAAAACCAAGCAAAAAGAAGTACAATATAAAAATGGCATGATGAATGCCTTCTTCATGACTACAGGCAGACCCGTCGACGTCATAGTCGACAGCGGTTAGCAAGTAATGAAGGGCGCTCCGAATGGGACAACCCGGCAGGCTGAAGGCCTGTCATTCCTCTAGTGAGGAAGGCGAACGCGGGGAACTGAAACATCTTAGTACCCGTAGGAAGAGAAAATAACAATGATTCCCTTAGTAGTGGCGAGCGAACGGGGAAAAGCCCAAACCCAAGAGGTTTTGGCCTTTTGGGGGTTGTAGGGCCGCGACATCGCATGAAATATAGTGAGTGGAAACGTTTGGAAAGTCGTTCCATAGAGAGTGAAAGACTCGTACACGAAGCTATACGAAGCGTAGCGTAACCCTGAGTAGCGCGGGACACGAGTAATCCTGTGTGAATCCGGCGGGCCCATCCGCCAAGGCTAAATACTCGCAAGAGACCGATAGCGAACCAGTACCGTGAGGGAAAGGTGAAAAGCTTTTGCATAATGAACCTACGAGTTGCCGTTGCGTGCAAGGTTAAGGGCCATGAGACCCGTATCCGGAGCGAAAGCGAGTCCTAACGCGGCGTATAGTTCGCATCGGCAGACGCGAAACCAAGTGATCTACCCTTGTCCAGGCTGAAGTCCGGGTAACACCGGATGGAGGGCCGAACCAATAAGCGTTGAAAAGCTTCTGGATGTAGAGCGACCGATCGGATGCGAGGGCTTCACCGCCTATCAAGTCCGGACGAACTCCGAATGCGTGCAGTTTAATCCCGGGAGTGAGGGCATGGGTGCTAAGGTCCGTGCCCGAGAGGAGAAGAATCCAGACCGCCGGCTAAGGCCCCGAAATCCGGGCTGAGTTAGTCTAACGCAGTGCGGTCCCGGTGACAGCTAGGATGTTGGCTTGGAAGCAGCCATTCATTCAAAGAGTGCGTAACAGCTCACTAGTCGAGGGACTGTGCATGGATAATAATCGGGTATGAAGCCCGGTGCCGAAGCCGCGGGATGAGAGATCATCGGTAGGGGAGCATTGCGTATGCGTAGAATGTGCAGGATGACCTGTGCTGGAGCGTACGGAAAAGCAAATGTAGGTATAAGTAACGATAAAGAGTGTGAGATGCACTCTCGCCGCAAGACTAAGGTTTCCCGGGCAACGTTAATCGTCCCGGGGTTAGTCGGGACCTAAGGATAAGCCGAAAGGCGATGCCGATGGCAGAAACGGTTAATATTCCGTTACTGGCGCATATGGCGATGTGGAGACGGAGAAGTGACACCTCCGCGCACTGACGGAATAGTGCGTTTAAGATTTTAGGCATTGAGGAAGACAGGCAAATCCATCTTCCGAGCTGAAGATTGAAAGTACACGAAGCCTTCGGGCCGAGTGAGTGAGGGTAATCCCGCTCCCGAGAAAATCCGCTAAGCATAACATATGCGGCACCCGTACCGCAAACGGACACACGTAGTTGGGTAGAATATACCAAGGCGCTTGGAAGATTCACGGTTAAGGAACTAGGCAAATTGACCCCGTAACTTCGGAATAAGGGGTCCTCATGGCGACATGAGGCGCAGAGAATAGGTCCAGGCAACTGTTTAGCAAAAACACAGGGCTGTGCGAAAACGTGAGTTGAAGTATACAGTCTGACACCTGCCCGGTGCCGGAAGGTTAAGAGGAGATGTTATCGCAAGAGAGGCATTGAATTGAAGCCCCGGTAAACGGCGGCCGTAACTATAACGGTCCTAAGGTAGCGAAATTCCTTGTCGGGTAAGTTCCGACCTGCACGAATGGTGT
>SFPC01000071.1 GCA_004552195.1 Bacteroidales bacterium
CTCAAAGCCTGGCCAACGGGCATGGCCACTTTCCGTGCCAAAGCGAAAGCCACGATATGTCCTACGGTGTGTGCGGCGTCTGCCTCTCCCGTGATGGCATCGTGCAGGATTGTGCCTACCAGTGCAGAAGGAGCTATGCCTTCGGTGCCGGTGGGTGTTGCCAAGATAGAAAAACTTCCTGTTCCCAAGGGAGAAATGTCAAATCCTACGCTATGCAGCTGGGGGAGTAAGCTTTCCAAAACACTGTTTTCAGAGGGTGATACATTCAGCATTTCCGGAAAGAGCAAGCGTTGTGAAGGTGCTTGTCTGTTTTCCAGTTGTTCCATGTATTGCTCGTATAGAATTCGGATATGTGCTTTATGTTGGTCGATGAGCGCCAGTCCGGAGTTGAGGGGGGTAACGATAAACTGCCCTTGGAATTGCAGAAAATCCTTAGGTTGCGCACAGTTCTCCCACTCCTGTCGTTGTGCATCTGACAGGTGTCGGTAAAGCGCCTGCTTTTCCCCTTCTTCCTGTGGGATGTCGGGGCTGAAGTTATTCGTACCGCTGTCCAATAGCGGAGCCTGTTTTGCCTGTTCGTAAAGCTCTTGCCAGTGGCTTGGTGCCTGGCGTTTTGATTGGGGTGCTTCGAAATATTCAGGCTGCTGCTGTTGTAGCCCTTTCCATTCTTCAGATGTGGAAGCTGCAAAAGGGTTGAATGAAGGATTGATATGGATTTTTGGGGGGGCGGGTGAAGTAGGGGAGTGGTGCAATGCCTCTCCGAAGGTGGGAATGTCCGGTTTATCTTCCACATCGAAGTCGATGGCCGGCACGGCCCCATATTTGCCCAGAGCTTCTCGGACTGCAGCCAGCAGAATTTGGAAGATGGCGTTGTCGTCCTCGAATTTGATTTCTGTCTTCGTGGGATGAATGTTTACATCCAAGCGTGCCGGATCCACTTGGAAGTGGAGAAAGAAAGGCACTTGCTGTCCTTCGGGAATTAGTCGTTCGTAAGCTGTTTGGATGGCTTTGGCGAAGTACGGATGGCGCATGAAGCGTCCGTTGGCAAAGAGATATTGGTGGGCATTTTTGCGTTTGGAAGCTGCGGGCATTCCCACGAAGCCGAAAATCTTCACCAGTGTTGTTTCCACTTCCACCGGCACCAACCGGCTGTCTGTTTTTTTACCGAAGAGGCCAACGATGCGTTGGCGGAAATTGCCTGCCGGCAAGTCAAGCATGAGGTTGCTGCCCGAATGTAGCGTAAAGGCCACTTCCGGGTGAGCCAGTGCCACCCGTTCCAGCTCCGTCAGAATATTGGTCAGTTCCGTTTGGTTCGATTTGAGGAATTTGCGTCGCGCCGGAATATTAAAGAACAAATTGCGCACAGCAAAATTGGCTCCTACGGGGCATCCTGTAGCCTCTTGTTCCACAACTCTGGAGCCTTCAATGCGTATGCAGGTGCCCAGTTCTTCCGATGCCATCCGTGTGCGGAGTTCCACCTGGGCCACTGCAGCTATGGAAGCCAGTGCCTCGCCTCTGAAGCCCATGGTGCGGAGGGCAAAGAGATCTGTTGCCTGTTGGATTTTCGAGGTGGCATGCCGTTCAAACGACAATCGTGCGTCCGTTGCACTCATGCCGCATCCGTTGTCAATCACCTGAACCAGCGATTTCCCGGCATCCTCCACCACCACTCGTATGTGCGTTGCTCCGGCATCGAGCGAGTTTTCTACCAATTCTTTAATGATGGAAGCGGGCCGTTGTATCACTTCGCCGGCTGCTATTTGGTTTGCCACCGAGTCGGGCAGCAAATGTATAATGTCTGACATGCTTTGAGGTTAAAGATGGTGGAATAGAGAGAAAAGGTGGCGTATCTGTTATGGTTGCGGGATATATGGAAAGTGATGGGAACAAGTTTGTGTCAAATTAAAAACAAAGCGCACAAATTAGAAACAAAGTGCACGAATGTTTTGTGCATTGACTTGTGGCAACCACTTCGCGTTCTGCGTTGATCAGCCTTACAGATTTTGCAGCGGGGCTTCCCGTCGTATGGACGGTTTGAGTGTGGTTCCCGCCTTCTTTCCGCGCCAGTTGAACACGTCTTCGGGTGAGGTGGGGCGGATGTAGTCAAACCAGGCAAAGCCCGGCAGTGTGGTACGTTCGGCCGGCGCCATTCCCAGCGGGTAAAGGTAGCAGTGGGAGGCCGGTGTCCAGATGCGTTTCATCTTCCGTTTTTCCATGAACATCCGGGCCTTGGCCGTTTCCATATAGTTTTGGTAAAGGATGAGGCTGTCCTTTTCGAGCGGATAGTTCACCGCCATTACGTTGCCTATTGCCTGGTTCTCCTTTATCTCTCCCTCTTCAAAATAGGTGCGCATTTGTTGCGCTGCCACTTGGTTGAAGTGGGCAGAGTCGAGCCGTTCCACCATCAACGCCTGACGGTCCACATAGACAGAGTCGATGGTGGAATCGTTCAGGTAGACATTGATTTCCTCGCCCACGATTTGCCGGTTGTCGCTCCACACGATAGGGTCGCGGTAGAGCGTTACTTGGTTGTTAAGTGTGGTAAACACCAGCGAGTCCGCCACTGCCTGCATATCCGTGCGGTAGGCTCGGGCGTGGAAGTAACCGTGCAACTTGCGGTACACCGAGTCTGTTTCTATATTATAGGTATACATGCGCAATGTGTCGGCGTGAAGATAGAGCGTGTCGGTTCCCTGGGAAAAATCCCGTGCCAGTGCCTTTTCGGTGGCCAGTGCTTCGCCGGTCAGCTCGTTGTACCAGGCATATTCCCCCGTCAGAATGTTTTTGTTCTTTTCGTCCAGGCACGAAACATTGCCGAAAGCCTCCATGATGCCCGTTTTTTTGTCGTAGTACACCGTGTCGCCCTGCATCACGCGGTCTTTTCCGAAAGCTTTCGACTTGTCAAACAGTTTCACCTGTTCTGTGTCAGAATTATAGAAACCATGCTCTGTGTAGATGCGGTCGGCTCCCGAATAGATGTTCGATGCGCCCACCACCTCAGCCCATTTCGTGCGCGTGTCGTAGTGCATGGTGTCCGTGAGGAGGCGGAATTTGGAATTGATAAGTTCTACGTTGTAGTTGAACAAAGCTTGTCGCGTGTCCGTATGGTATTCACCCCAGTCGGAGTTGAGTTTGTTGTCCCCGTCATGCAGCTCTCCCCCTTCAAAGTAGTAGCCCACGTTGTACAGTCTGTCATAGTTCAAGCTGTCCGTTTTCAGCACTTGCTGTCGATGCGTCATCACCACGTTGTGCCTCATCTCAGCAATCATCGTTTCGCCGTCGTAATGCAGCTTGTCCCCTTTCAGTGTGAGCGTGTCGCCCTGTACGATGCGCACTTTGCCAAAGGCATCAAATGTTTGCGACAGGTCGTAGAGCACGGCACTGTCGCAGTACATCACCATTCCGGCATGAGCCAGCACCACGTTGCCGCTCAGGCGTTGTGCCCCTTGCATTTCCCTCTCGTCGAAGCGCAGGTCGTCGGCGTGTTTCAGCACGATGCGCTCGTTCTTGGGTGAAGGTTGCCGGTGCAAATCGTGCAGTTCGGGCACGGCCCAGGAGTAGCAGGCCAGGGCAGTCAAAATATAGAGGAGAGCTTTTTTCATAAGCTACAGGTTGCTGAATTACAATCATGCGGTTTACCAAAGACAAGACCCTTGATAAACCGCTTTAAGCATAATGCTTCACGTTGCATTACTATTGTACAGGGTCGGCGCGGGCCCTTTATTTCACCCATCCTTCGTATCTGAAGTCGCAGTTGCGCCATTCGGGACTGATGCGGATATAAGTTTGGCTGATTTTCTTTTTCAGCCATTCCTCAATCTTCTCTTCTCGTCGCTTCTCCACCACGTTGTTGCGCAGTGTCTGGAAGTCTTCCGTAAGACTGGCGCGGTGGCCGTCGATACGGTTCTTCAGCCGCACTACGGCGCAGACTGTCTGGCTCTTATCGTTGACCATGGTAAACGCCTTGGAAATTTGTCCCACCTGCAGCGTGTCGACCACCTTGGCCACGTCGGCAGGCAGGTCCTTCATCTCGAAGCGTGAGGTGATGGAGCGGTTGGCATGGTTGGCCATGAGACCGTAGTTGTTGCGCGTGTCCTTATCGTCGGACAAGGCTTGGGCTGCCGCTTCGAAGCTGAATTTCCCGGCGCGTATGTCGTCGGCAATAGAGTCGAGGCGTGCCGTGCCATGTATCAGTTCTTCGGTGTCGATTTCCGGCTTGAGGAGAATGTGGCGCACGTTCACCTTGTCGCCGCGTTTGTCGATGAGTTGCAGAATGTGGAAGCCGAACTCGGTGCGCACGATTTTGGAAACCTTTTTCGGGTCGTTGAGGCTGAAGGCCACATTGGCAAACTCCGGCACCCATTGGTTGCGTCCGGCGTAGCCCAGCTCGCCGCCGTTGCGTGCCGAGCCGTCCTGCGAGTAAAACTTGGCGAGGGTAGCAAATTCCGTTTCGCCGCTGTTCACACGTTGGGCAAAGTCGCGGAGCCGCGCCTCGATGCGTTCCACTTCTGCGCGGGCCACTTGAGGCGTGTAGGTGATGATTTGCACCTCTACCTGCGTGGGGATGTAGGGCAGGCTGTCTTCGGGCATTCCTTTATAAAACTCGCGCACCTGTGCCGGTGTCACTTTCACGTCGCCTGCGATAGACTGCTTCACCTGGCTAATCATTTCGCTTTCGCGCGCTTGTTTTTTCCACATTTCGCGGAGTTGCGACAGCTTCACGTGCATAATTTGCTCCACGGCCTCGCGTGAGCCGTAAGTCTGGATATACTCGCTGATTTGTTCGTCCACCATTTGTATCACATCAGCCTCGCTCACATCTACGCTGTCGAGTTGTGCCTGATGTAGGAACAGCTTGTTGATGGCCAACATCTCGGGAATGGTGCAGTAAGGGTTGTCAACGGGTGAGCCTTGTTGTTCGGCTGTGATGCGGGCCTCTTCCACATCGGAGAGAAGGATAGGTTCATCGCCTACCACCCAGATGATTTCGTCGACCATGTTCTTTTGCGCGAACGAGGCAAAAGGGAACAATGCCAACAGGGCGAGAAGGATTTTTCTACACATGAGGTGAAAGTATGAGTTATAAAGTTGGGAGAAAGGAAACGGGCGAAGAAGGGCGAGGCTACACAGGGCGGTGTATGATGCCATTAAATGCTGGAAGGCTGAAGACCGGGCAGAGCCGGTCCGGGTGAACCGCTTCTCTTGTCGGTTCAGATGTCTGCTTTCAGCCTTCCGGCAGATTATTCCCCTCCGCCTTCCCCAAAAGTTCAGGGTTTCACTGTTTTCAGCACGGATTCGTCAACTGAGAAGCTGAATTCCTTGCGCAGTGCTTCGACCCATTCCTTTTCCTTTTGGCTTTG
Source organism: Bacteroidales bacterium (assembly GCA_004552195.1). The sequence continues at coordinate 5,361 of SFPC01000071.1, forward strand.
GTAGTCGTTGGTTACCTGCGCTTTCACGTCGAGATACGATTTCGGTTGCTTCATCACTTTGCCGTAAACGTCGCTCACGGCGTATCCTTTCAGCGGTTCAACCTTTTTGCCGGTTTTGAAGGCCAGCGCGTCAACGTAGCGGTTTTCGCCCTTCATGCAGAGGTAGGGACCGCTGATGCTCACCGTAACCGAGTCTTTGTTAAACTGCTGTTTCAGTTGTTTGCGCCAGTCGCTTTCGGCGTGTTGCTTGAGCATTTTCTTTACCAGCTTGGCCTGTTTTGCATCTTTGCAGTGTATCACGAAGCCCTTGAAGCGCGGTTGTTCCCAAGCGTATTGTTTCTTGTTCGCCTTGTACCATTTTTCAAGTCCCACGGAGTCGGCAGCCGCCACATCCCACACTTGGCGTTTGCTCACTTCGTAGAGCAACAGTCCGTCGTGGTATTCCTGGATGAGGTAACGCAGCTCGGCGTTTTCGCCGATGTGAGCGTTCATCACACTGTCGAGCACGGCTTCGCGTGTAAGCCTTCCGTTCGAAGCATCCACTAACTGCTTGATGCGGTGCTGGCTCGAAGCCTCTTCGATGTTCTGCCGCTTCAGCATGGTCATGATTTCGGGCTTCAGCTTCTCAAACGAGTCGAGCGGCTTGCGGTCTGTCATTTTGATGATGTGGTAGCCGAAGGGTGAGAGCACCGGTGCGGACATCTCCCCCTTGTTCAGGGCATAGGCTGCTTCCTCATACTCTTTGACAAAGGCGCCGGGGCCTGCCAAGGGGAGCTGTCCGCCCTTGGCAGCACTGCCTGGATCGCCCGAGTGCTGCTTGGCCATTTCGGCAAAGTCGGCTCCTGCCAAGATGGCCTGATAAACGGAGTCGGCCTTGGCTTTTGCTGCGGCCTTTTGGGCTTCGGTGGCCTTTTGGTCGAGGCGGATGAGGATGTGAGCCGTTTCAATCAGGTCTTTGCCGTCGAGCTTCTTCTCCGTGTTGGCGTAGACCATCTGCGCAATGGAGTCAATGAAATGTTGGTCCACTAAATACGGCGTGAGTTGCATGTCGCGGTAAGTGTGAAACTCCTTCTTGAAACTCGTCAGCGTGTCAAGGCCGGCTTTTTCGGCAGCAGCCACTTTGAGCTTGTAGTTGATGAACATCGGCACGTATTCTTCCACCGTTTTCTTTTCAACGGCTCCTTCCACATTGCCGTTTTTGTGGAAGGAATATTCAAATTCGGCTTTCGTTACCGGCTTACCGTTGATGGTCATGAGCACCGGGTCGGTAGCCGATTGCGCCCCGGCGGTCAGGGCCAGGGCGAAAAAGGATGAAAGGAGAAATGATGTTTTCATTGGTTTGTAATGTCTGGAAAAGTTTCCATCCTTGCAAGGCTGTTACTTGCCGGGTTTTGTCCGCCGGGTACAGGGGCATGCAAAATCATGCTGTCGGCAATGGCCTTGCAAGGTTGGATAATCGAAACCGCCGGGATGGCAAAACGGTCGTTACTCGCCGCGGCGGCTGTAGTTGGGAGCTTCGCTGGTGATGGTAATATCGTGCGGATGGCTTTCAAGTACGCCGGCTCCGGTGATGCGTGTGAACTTGGCATCGTGCAGCTTTTCGATGGTCGGTGCACCGCAGTAGCCCATGCCCGAGCGCAGTCCGCCAACCATCTGGTAAATTACTTCCTGCACGGAGCCTTTGTAAGGCACGCGGCCCGCAATGCCTTCCGGCACCAGTTTCTTCACGTCGCTCACGCTGCCTTGGAAGTAGCGGTCCTTGGAACCGTTCTCCATGGCTTCGAGTGAACCCATGCCTCGGTAGGTCTTGAATTTACGGCCGTTGAAGATGATGGTTTCACCCGGACTTTCTTCTGTTCCGGCCACAAGAGAACCAATCATGACACTATATCCGCCGGCAGCCAAAGCCTTTACCACGTCGCCGGAATAGCGCAGTCCGCCATCGGCAATGAGAGGAATACCCGTGCCATTCAGAGCCTGTGCCACGTCGTATACGGCCGAAAGTTGCGGCACGCCTACACCGGCCACCACGCGGGTGGTGCAGATGGAGCCCGGACCGATGCCCACTTTCACGGCGTCGGCACCGGCATCGGCCAGCATACGTGCAGCGTCGCCCGTAGCCACGTTACCTACGACAATGTCCACACCGGTGAAATTGGCCTTGGCTTCTTTCAACTTTTCGATGACCGATTTGGAATGTCCGTGGGCGGTGTCAATCACGATGGCGTCGGCACCGGCCTGAATGAGGGCCTCCATGCGCTGCATGGTGTCAGCCGTAACGCCCACACCGGCTGCCACGCGCAAGCGGCCTTTGGCATCCTTGCAGGCCATGGGTTTGTCCTTGGCCTTGGTGATATCCTTATAAGTAATGAGTCCTACGAGGCGTCCGTGGGTATCTACCACGGGGAGTTTTTCGATTTTGTTTTCCTGCAGAATTTGTGCTGCTGCGTGCAAGTCGGTTTGTGTGGTGGTGGTTACGAGGTTTTCCTTCGTCATCACCTCATCGATGCGTTTGTCCGGATGGCGTTCAAAACGCAAGTCGCGGTTGGTAACGATGCCGACGAGGCAACCTTCATCGTCGACCACGGGGATGCCACCGATGTGGTACTCGTGCATCAGATCCAGGGCATCGCGCACCGTTTTGTAACGTTTGATGGTAATGGGGTCGTAAATCATACCGTTTTCAGCACGTTTCACGATGGCCACTTGGCGTGCCTGCTCCTCGATGCTCATGTTTTTGTGGATAACGCCGATACCTCCCTCGCGGGCAATGGCAATGGCCATTTGCGACTCCGTTACCGTGTCCATGGCAGCGGTTACGAACGGAATCTGCAGGTCGATGTTGCGTGAGAACTTGGTGGCGAGCGAAACCTCGCGCGGCAATACTTCAGAATAAGCGGGAACCAAAAGGACGTCGTCAAACGTAAGGCCGTCCATCACAATCTTGTCAGCAATAAAATCAGCAGTCATACAAAGTACATTTTGTTTTTATTGCGCGCAAAAGTAATGATTTTTTGGGAGTAGATGGTGTATTTTTTCGTTAAAAGTAATATGCGGCTTTTTTCTCTCTCTTGGTTTTTCTGACTTGATGCCCGGAGAACTCCGGTTGGCAGGCAGGGAACAAGTCGCCGAGTTGGGTTTTACAAATGGCGAACTATTTTTGGTTCATCCGACATTTCGAGTGATGCGACAGTCATGTAGGGCATAAAGCCTGAGGGTGAAATACCGGTCATCCCTGAATCCGTATGCATTGCGTTTCATTACTTTTATCTTGTTATTGATACCCTCTACTTTTCCCGTTGAGACATGAGAATCATACCATGCCAGTATGCCTCTCCTGTGAGCGAGTAATGTTGCGGCCATCCTCATGAGCTGTGGAATCTTGCTTTCTCTGGCCTGCTTTACCCAATCATCAAGTACGGCTTCTGCTTTTTCCTTGCTTATCTGCGACCATATTTCTCTGAGTTGTTCCTTCAGATAGTAGGCCTTCGAGAGTGGCTCGTTCATGGCAAGGGCATTCGACAAGCGAACCTACGT
>SFPC01000072.1 GCA_004552195.1 Bacteroidales bacterium
CATTAAGGTCTTCGCCATCGTCATAAACGAGCAGATATTGGGCACCATCAATCACTTGACTTGCGTCTGTTACCTGCACGTAATTTTTCAAAGCCCAAACGCGAGAATCTACAGTGACTTTTGTAGATGCTTCTGCCTTGTTGTAGTTTTCGTCACCTTCGAAAGTAGCCTTAATCGTATAGGTTCCTGCCGTCTTGCCTGCCGTAAACAAGCCTGTTTCTTCATTAAAGGAAAAGTCGCCTGAAGCAGGTTCAACGGAATAAGAGATTTTACCAGTAGCAGCAGCACCGCCATCAGGCACTACCACACTTGCTGTTGCTTGGTAGCTATCCAACAAATCGATAGTTGCAGCAGCAGACATATCTAACGTTACGTCTTGCTTTGTGGCTACTGAAGCGGCTTCGTAGGTAACCTTAATACTCTTTATTCTCGCATACATATTAGTTGTAGAGAATGTAACTGCTGTTGCTGAAACCCCTTCTGCGGGTGTCCAAACATTAACTTTTGCTGTGGTTATTGAACCAGGATTACTCGAAGTAAAGTTTCTAGTATCTGAAGAGCATCCAATTTCAATACTCTTAATAATACTTATTCCATCAGCCATTGCGACTGTCATAGAATTTCCTTTATTAACCAATACATATGTACCATTTGTTTCGGGCGTATTATTCCCATCTCCACCTTTGGTAAAAGTGAGTTTAATTTTACCAGATTTCGAAGTATATGTTTTGTCAGCATAGTTATCGTCAGAGGACAGCAATTTTTGGTTTGATGTAAACCCAAATTGAGTACAAATATCATTCAAAGTAGGGAAATCTTCAGTCGAATCTTCCGCCAAAGCCAGGTTACCTCCACAGAAAGCGGAGACGAGAGTCATCACGCAAAGTGAAAGAAGGAAACGTAAAGTAATAGTTCTTTTCATAATGAATAAAGTTTTAGTTTGACATATTTTTTTGCTAAAGGTTTGTTGCTGCTTTGTTAAAGGTCAGTTCGTCGATAACATCGGTATAAACTTGAATTTGTTTGGTTGATTCGTATAACTTTTCGGGACAAATGTAGATAAATAAATCCTAAAACCTAATATTTTTCAAAGAATTTGTAGCAAAAAGTAAAATTTTCTTGTTGTTTGCTTTCAAAACTATTGGATTTTACACAAATAAAAAGACAATGTGCATAAGCACAAAGATATTAGTGGCAAAAGGTAAGCGTGATGACAGGCGCAGACAAACGTCCGCCGCAGGCAGACGCCCGGACAAATGTTAAACCTTCACCTTCCGGAAGTACCGAAAGATTGTGCAAGGCGAGTGCAATAAGCTTGCTTAAATTACCGAGCCGTAGCCAATCTTATGCAAAGGTGAAGGTTATCAGGTTGTGGTCGTTTCACTCTCAGGTGATGAGGTAATACTGTTTGAGGCAGTTAAGGTTGCCGCTGTTTGGCTAATAAAATAACAGGAAGTGTTAAAGATGTTCATGTCAGTCGGCCGTTAGCCTATACGCTCGGCAGCGAGTGTCCGTTGATTTTGCGGTAGAGGTTGAGGGCGTACACGTCCGTCATGCCCGACAGGTAATCAAGCACCGCCATCAGCCGGTTGCCAATACGCGGAGCGTGGACCTCATACTGCGAAGGCACCTGTGCCAGGAGCAGTTGTGAGTAAGCCTTTTCGGGAGCCATCACCGCATCGGTGAACAGCTCCAACAGCGTGTAGATGATGCGGTAACCCGCCAAGTCCACGTCGGTCACCTCCTTGCACCGGTAGATGCGGCCTGCCGCAATCTCCTCGCAGCGACGGTAAGCCTTGTGGAGCAGGGGCGGCAGGTGGTCGATGAGGGAACCCTTGAAACTGCCGTGGAGAATTTCCTCCTCGTGGTCCATGAAAATGCGCACGCAAGCCCGCTCCAGCGCATTGATGACACACGAGCGGTAGTACACAATCTGGTCGTCGACGTCCGTTTCGTGCGCATAGACATCTTTGAGCCGCTGCTGCTCGTGCGGTTCAAAAAATCCGAGGAAGAGCTCCATCGTCAGCTCCTCGGACAGCAGCCGCAGCTTGTGGGCATCCTCGATGTCCATGATTTCGTAGCAGATGTCGTCGGCCGCCTCGACGAGATACACCAACGGGTGGCGGGCATGGCGCGTTCCGCCGTCGGGAGTGGGCAGCAGATCGATGCCCAGCTCGCGCGCAATGTGGAGAAAGGTGTGGCGCTCCGGCTCGAAGTAGCCGAATTTCGGTTTCGCCACCGCCCGTTCGGAGCCGTAGGGGTATTTCACGATGGCGGCCAGCGTGGCGTAGGTCATCACGAAGCCCCCTCTGCGCCTGCCGTTGAATTGGTGCGTGAGCAGGCGGAATGTGTTCGCGTTGCCGTCGAAGCGCGTGAAGTCCAGCCACTCCTGTTCCGAGAGGTCCTTCCCCTCGGGTGTGACGTAGCGGTGCAGGCGGCTGCCACCGCCCTCGCTGAAGTAGGTGCGTATGGCTCTTTCGCCCGAGTGGCCAAAGGGCGGGTTCCCCATGTCGTGGGCCAGGCAGGCCGCACTGACGATAGCCCCCAAGCCGGTGATTTCCGTGTCGGCCAGCTCCGGGTGGACGGCCATGAGTTCGCGCCCCACGTCGGTGCCCAGCGAGCGGCCTACGCTCGACACCTCCAGGCTGTGCGTCAGACGGTTGTGGACGAAGACGCTGCCCGGCAGCGGGAACACCTGCGTTTTGTTTTGCATACGCCGGAAGGCCGCCGAGAAAATCAGGCGGTCGTAGTCGCGCTGAAACTCCGTTCGCCTTTCTTCGAGCGGTTTCTGTGTTTCGGCTTTGCCGAATCTTTTGGACGAAATGAGGCTTTGCCAGTTCATGAGCGGAAGGGTTTAAGGGAAATGGAAGGCTATAGGAAGCTATAGAAAGCTATAGATAGCCATAGAACACTATAGAACGCCATAGCAAGCTATAAACAACCCAAGATTTCCATAGAAGCCTTGCAAAGGTAGCAAATAATCCATGTGTCATTGCTTTTTCAGCACAAAGCCACAAGTGTTTCTGCCAAAAGATGTACTTTTGCTCAATAATAACCATATCCTCCGCACAACATGAAAATCCGCATAATCAATCACTCCAAGCATCCCCTGCCCCGGTATGCCACTCCGCTCAGTGCAGGAGTAGACTTGCGCGCCAATCTCGATGCGCCCATCACCTTGCCGCCCATGGGCCGCTGCTTGGTGCCAACGGGCTTGCGTATTGCCCTGCCCGCCGGCTATGAGGCACAGGTGAGGCCGCGCTCCGGACTGGCTCTCAAACATGGCATCACCCTGCTCAACACTCCCGGTACCATCGATGCTGACTATCGGGGTGAAATAGGCGTTATCATGGCCAACCTCTCGGCCGAACCTTTCACCATTGCCGATGGCGACCGCATAGCCCAGCTGGTGGTGGCGCGCCACGAAACGGCCGAGTGGGAACCCGTGGAAACACTCGACGACACGGAACGCGGCGAAGGCGGTTTTGGCCATTCCGGCGTGTAACTCTTCCTTTTGCATCATTTCCCTCTCATGTATCGTTTGCCCTTAGCACTCCTTATGTTGGTCGGCTTGCTGTCAGCTTGCCGCACGCAACCACCGCAGACGGCGGAACCTACCGAAAAGTTTCGCCAGCCTAAGGCGGCTTACCGTGTGGCGGAGCCGGAGCCCGAGTATCATACAGAGCGCATTTTCAACAAGCTCTTCTTGGAGGCTATCCGGCAAAAGCAACGCGAGCAGGTTGATGCAGAGTTTGAACTGCTCGACGCAGCACTCCGGCTAAAGCCCGCCTCGCCGGAGGCCATCTATGAAATGGCTGTGCTCAAACTGTCGTACTCCACTTACTCCGACACGCTGGCACGGGCCGAGGGCGACTCGCTGCTGCGCCGGGCAACGGAACTGGCACCCGACAATCTTTACTACAAAGAAACGCTGGCTACTTACTTTGCCAATAGTGCGCGTTACCGGGAGGCCATCAGGCTTTACGAAGAAATAGCCGACGCCAACCTGACCTACGAAACGCTGGCCACCCTGGCGTGGCTCTACAAAACAAGTGGCGATTACGCCGGCGCCATCCGTACGCTGGAACGCCTGGAACGCCTCGACGGACGCAGCGAAGCGCTCAGCATGGAGAAATTCCAGACGTATCTGGCCATGAAGGACGATGAGCATGCTTACCAGGCTTTGGAGGAGCTCTGCGCGGAATATCCGCTCGACCTGCGTTACCGCGTGCTGATGGGCGACCTTTACGACCAGCACGGTTACCACGAACGCGCACTGGACATCTACCGCGATGTGCTGACAGCGGAGCCCGACAACAGCTACGCCCAGCTCTCGCTGCTGGCCTACTACAAGGCGGCACGCGCCGACTCGCTCTACCTGGACCTGCTCAACCGCGTGGTGCTCAACCCCCGAACGCAGAGCGGGGCACGGATAGAGGCGATGCGCGCCTATGCCGTGGACAACATCAAGGCGCGGGCCGACTCCACACCGGTGCTCAATCTGTTTCGTCAAGCCTTGACCGAACCACAGGAGAACCGCGACATGGCAGAGCTCTACGCTTATTACATGATTGAACGGAAAATGCCGGCCGACTCGGTGATGAAAGTGATGTACCGCATCCTCGAAATTGAACCCGACTATACGAAGGCGCGGCTGCAGATATTGCAGTATATGCTGCTGCGGGGCGACATGCAGCGTGTGGCGCAGATTTGTCGCGAAGGGGAATTGTACGATCCTTCCGAAATCACCTTCTATTACTACGAGGGGGAGGCCCACTATCGCTCGGGCAACAATGCGGAGGCCATCCGCGTGTTGCAGCGCGGGGCGGACCGCGTGGACGAAAACACGGACCCGCAGCTGGCTTCCGATGTGTTGGCGCTGCTGGGCGATGTGCTCCACGACAGCCACCTGACGGAGGAGGCGTACCTGGCTTACGACCGCTCGCTGGAATATAACCCGCTGAACCTTTTCTGCCTGAACAACTATGCTTATTTCCTCTCCGTGGAGGGAAAGAAGTTGGACAAAGCGGAGGGTATGAGCCGCCGCACGGTGGAGGTGGAGCCGCAGAATGCCACTTATCTCGACACGTATGCCTGGATACTCTTCAAACTGGGACGTTACCGCGAGGCGCAAATCTATATGGAGGAGGCATTGCGGTATACGCCCGAAACGGAGGAGAACGTGTCCATCTTTGACCACGCGGGAGACATCTATTATTATTGTGGAAAAAAGGACCGTGCACCGGAGTTTTGGAAGAAAGCGTTGCAACTCACTTCTGACAAAGCACAGAAAAGGCTCTTGCAACGAAAGATTCGTCAACGCAAACCTTAAAAAGGTATTTCCGGAAGACGGTTCCGCGTAGCACTCTTTGATTTTACGCTTTAAGAATATGCAAAAACTGATAGGTTTACTGGCATGTTGCCTGTTGCTGGCAGCATGTCGCTCTGGACAACACGTAACGAAAGAGAAATTGCCTGTTCCCGCCGAACAGACCACAACAAAAGCCGCTGCCGAAGCTGAGGTTGCGGCAGCTTATGTCAGCAAGGTGGCCGCCCTGCAGGTGAACCGCCCCTGCATCACGGCCTCGGCCAAGGTCAGCCTGCAAGGTATGGGCAAGGATCTCAACGTAAGCGGCCAGCTGCGCATGAAGCGCGACGACGTGGTGCGACTCTCGCTCCGCGCACTCGGCTTTGAGGTGGCTGTGCTCGAATTTACGCCACAGGATGTGCTGATGGTAGACCGCATCAACAAGCAGTATGTGCGGGCGGCTTATTCCGAGGTGAGTTTCCTCCGACAAGCTAACCTCGACTTTTACGCCTTGCAGTCGCTTTTCTGGAACGAACTGTTCGTGCCGGGACAGCGCAAGCTCAATGCTCAAACCGCGCATTTCCATCTCAGCCACAAAGGGGCGCAAACGCTGCTCACGCTGACCGATACGCCCAAACTGGCTTATACCTTCTATACCAACGAGGAGGCGGTGCGCATTGACGAACTGCAGGTGAAAGGCCGCAACGCCGGAGACAAAGGCAGCTTCTGCTGGACGTATGCCGGCTTTCGGGAGTTTGCCGGACGCCACTTCCCCACGCAGATGCAGATGCAGGTGAGCGGAACGGGGAAGGATATGGGGCTGAGCCTCACCCTCTCGAACCTGAAGAACGATACGGACTGGAACACGCGCACCACGGTTTCCGCGAAGTACACCCGGCGTTCTGTGAACGAAGTGCTCAAAGGTCTGAACTTATAACGCTTGCCCATGCTCCGACACCTTATTATATATATATGCCTCTGTCTGGCCTGCCTTCCCCTTCCGGCGCAGACAAACAAGCAGATACGGTCGCTCCAAAAGCAGCAATCGTCGCTCAAAAAGGATATTGCGGCCCAAGAGAACTTGCTGAAGTCTACCAAGAAGGATGTGCGCTCTCAACTGGCGAACCTGCAGGTGATAAGTGCCCAAATCGAGGAACGGACGCGCTATGTCAACGATATCGATGCCGAGGTGAACCAACTGGGGGTAACCATCGCCGGACTGGAGAAACAGCTGAACGCGCTGGAGGCGGACTTAAACGAATGCAAGCGGCAGTATCGGCGAGCAGTGACGTATATGTACCGCAACCGTATGCAGCTGTCCAAATGGCAGTTTATCCTGTCGGCCAAGAACTTCCGCCAGATGTACCGGCGGATGCGCTACGTCACGCAGTTCTCCCGCTACCAACGCGCACAGGGTAAACTCATCCACGAAAAGGAGGAGGCGGTGAGGGCGAAACGTAACGAGGTGCTCGGCGTGAAGCAGGAGAAAAACCGCCTTCTCAATGAAGGAAAAGCTCAGAAGCAACAGCTCGAAGCGCAGCACCATGAGCGCAAACAGGTGGTGGAGGAGTTGAATAAAAAACAGAAGCAGCTCCAATCTTCTATCGCACAGCAACGCAAAAAGGCGGCACAGCTCGACGCACGCATTGACAAACTAATCCAGGAGGAGATTGCCGCCGCCGAACGTCGCCGACGAGAGGAGGCCGAACGCAAACGTAAGGCTGAGGCTGCCCGACAGGCCAAACTGAAGGCGGAACGGGAAAAAGCCGCCGCTGCACGCAAAACAGCCAAGGGTAATACCACTAAAAATACGAACAAAAAGGGTAATACAAACCGCCGAACTTCTGCTCCGGCTAAACCGGCAGAGCCCAAATTCTTTGAGGCAGACAATGCAGACCGTACACTATCGAATAACTTTGCTGCCAATCGCGGACGACTGCCCATGCCTATCACGGGGTCGTATGCCATCACTACGCACTACGGACAGTATAACGTGGAGGGTCTGAAAGGTGTGCAACTCGACAGTAAGGGTATCAATATCACCGGAAGGCCCGGCGCACAGGCCCGCGCTGTGTTCAAAGGTGAGGTAACGTCTATCTTTACCTATGGCGGTCAGTATAACATCATCGTGCGGCATGGTTCGTATATGTCGGTCTACTGCAATCTGTCCTCTACCAACGTTCATCGGGGGCAGCAGGTGGACAGCCGGCAAATACTTGGCACGGTGGCACCCGACGCTTCGGGTAACTGTACCCTCCATTTCCAACTCCGAAAGGAAACGGCCAAACTCAACCCGGAAGCTTGGCTCGGCCGGTAGCTCATTCTCATGTCTTGGCTTCGCCTCTTCCACTTTTCTTTTCCCAAATCTCTCAACCATGTTCCTGATACGCCTTCTCTCGCGGCTGCCCCTGTGGTGGCTCTACCGCCTCTCCGATTTGCTCTTCCCGCTGGTCTATTACGTGGTGCGCTATAGGCGTGGCGTGGTGCGCCAGAATTTGCTCCACTCCTTCCCCAAACGCTCCCGCCACGAACGGTTGCAGATAGAACGCCGCTTTTACCGTTTCTTTTGCGACTATGTGGTGGAAACAATCAAGTTGCTCACCATCAGTCGCGAGGAGATGATGCGCCGCATGCGCTTTGAGGGATGTGAACAGATGGATGCAGAACTCGAACACCGGCCTTTCTGCTTCCTGATGCTGGGACACTATGCTAACTGGGAGTGGATTTCCACCATAGCCATGAGTTGCCAACGTCCAACGTCCCAACTCTACACGCCTCTACACAATAAGGCGATGGACCGGCTGTTCTATGAAATGCGGTCGCGCTTCGGCGGAGAGAATATCTCGAAGTATGATGCCCTGCGCCGCATAATCAGCTGGAAACGGGAAGGACGGCGTATGCTTATCGGGTTTATTGCCGACCAAAGTCCGAAACCGGGCAATACGCACGCTTGGATGACGTTCCTGAACCAGGACACGCCGCTCTTTACCGGTGCGGAGCGAATTGGGAAGAAGGTAGGGGCGGCGGCCTGCTTCGCTTCCGTGACACGCCCTCGCCGAGGTTACTATGTGTGTCGGGTGGAACCGCTCACTCACGACATCAGCCAGTTCAGTGACTACGAGTTCACCGAGCTGTATATGCGAAGGCTGGAGCAGGAAATACAGGCTGTGCCGCATCTCTGGCTGTGGACGCACCGCCGGTGGAAGCATAAGCGCGAAGCGGAAGTTCCGCAGGCTGCGAAGGCTGACTAATGATTTGAAGTTTTACAAAAAGAATTTCGCCATGCTACATATCGCCAACCCCATCTACGACACGGTGTTCAAGTACCTGTTGGAGGACAATCGCATCGTGAAGACCTTGCTTTCCGCCCTGCTGAAGAAAGAAGTGGTGGAGGCCGAGGTGCGCAAGCACGAGTATTCCAACGGCGCGCGAGACAAGATATCAATGTTCCGCATCGACTTCGGAGCAAAGGTCCGCGAGGCCGACGGGCAGTTGCGTTTGGTGCTGATTGAGTTGCAGAAAACATGGTTGGAAACCGAGACCCTTCGTTTCCGCCAGTACCTCGGC
>SFPC01000073.1 GCA_004552195.1 Bacteroidales bacterium
GTGACTTGCAAAAGGTCGCTCTAAAAAACAGCAGACGGCCGGAATAAGTAAAATCACTCATGGGGTATGCTTTAAAACCTAATTTATAGAACACCCCTTCACTTCAAAGGGTGTTGTCCGTGTGGGACAACACCCTTTTTCTTTGGCGCTTGCGGAAATGGCGCACGCAACAAGCCGCCGCATCCTGTTCCACACGGCGAGCTGTCGCTTCGCGCCAGCCCAATCATTGCGACAAGATGGGCAGGCAAAACGATAAACTTTTAAACTCTTCAACTTAAAATTTCAAAAAACCCTATATTTGCGCCGACAAAAGAATCAACCCTCACAGATGATACGCAAATTCGACTTTCTGGTGATAGGTTCCGGCGTGGCCGGAATGAGCTATGCCCTCCAGGTGGCCGCCTCGGGCAAAGGAAAGGTGGCCTTAGTGTGTAAAACAACGCTTGAGGAAGCCAACACGGCCAAGGCCCAGGGGGGTATCGCCGCAGTTACCGACTTGGATGTCGACAACTTTGACAAACATATCAAGGACACGCTGGTGGCCGGCGACTATATCTCCGACCCGCAAGCGGTAAGGCAGGTGGTGAAAAATGCGCCCGACGGCATACGCCGGCTCGTGGAATGGGGCGTCAACTTCGACAAGAAGGCCGATGGAAACTACGACCTGCACCGAGAAGGCGGACACTCGGAGTTCCGCATCCTGCACCACGCGGACGACACGGGCTTTGAAATCCAACGCGGACTGATGGAAGCGGTGAAGAACCACCCGAACATCACGGTGCTCGAAAACCATTTCGCCGTGGAAATCATCACGCAGCACCACCTTGGCGTGGAGGTGACGCGCCGCACCCGCGACATTGAATGCTTCGGCGCCTACATCCTTGACCCCGACACGCAGAAAATCGACACTTTCCTCTCAAAGGTGACGGTGCTATGTACCGGTGGCTGCGGGGCGGTATATGCTTCCACCACCAACCCGAACATCGCCACGGGCGACGGCATCGCGATGGCCTATCGTGCCAAAGCCACGGTAAAGGACATGGAGTTCATCCAATTTCACCCCACCGCCCTCTTCCACCCCGGCGAAACGCATCCCGCTTACCTCATCACGGAGGCCATGCGCGGCTACGGCGGCATACTCCGACTGCCCAACGGCGAGGAGTTCATGCAGAAATATGACCGGAGGCTGTCGCTCGCACCACGCGACATCGTGGCGCGCGCTATTGACAAGGAGATGAAAATCCACGGCATCGACCACGTGTGTCTGGACGTGACGCACAAAGACCCGGAGGAAACGAAGCACCACTTCCCGAACATCTACCAAAAATGCCTCAGCATCGGCATAGACATCACCAAGCAGTATATCCCCGTGGCCCCCTGCGCCCACTACCTGTGCGGCGGTATCAAAGTGGACCTCAACGCCTGCTCCAGCATCAAGCGGCTCTACGCTGTGGGCGAATGTTCCTGCACGGGACTGCACGGCGGCAACCGCCTGGCCTCTAACTCGCTCATCGAAGCGGTGGTCTATGCGGATGCGGCCGCCCGCCACTCGCTGGAACACATCACTGAGTACGACTTCAACCTTCAAGTGCCGGAATGGAACGACGAGGGCACGATGACGAACGAGGAGAAGGTGCTCATCGCACAGGATGCGAAGGAGGTTTGTCAGGTGATGTCGTCCTACGTGGGCATTGTGCGCTCCAACCTGCGCCTGCACCGTGCCTGGACACGCCTCGACCTGCTCTACGAGGAAACGGAGGAGCTCTTCAAACGCGTGAAGGCCACCCGCGACATCTGCGAACTGCGCAACCTCATCAACGTAGGCTACCTCATTACCCGCCAGGCCATGGAACGGCATGAGAGCCGAGGGCTTCACTACACGATAGATTACCCCAAACACGCTTACGACCAGAACTGAACCGTCACAAATGATAACGCAACGCCGGCCCGCATCCTGTGAAAGCCGGCGTTTTTGTGTCCATTCCCGGCTCGCACCAGACCGCGGTAAGTCCTGTTTCTAAAAAAACTAAACAATCCCGCTATTCATCAGATATTTTCACTTTATATAGAAGTGTTCCGCCTTATCTTTGCAGTCTGTTAACATAAACCTTTCTATTTTTTTATTTTATGGTCAATTTGAGAACCCTATTGGTAGCCGGCATGATGACCGGATTGGCAGTACAGGCCGGATTTGCCCAAACTGTGAACGAGAACAAAGTAAAAGGCTATCCGTATGCCTTTGTGAGCGTGCAGGGTGGCGGACAAGTTACGTTTACCAACTATAAAGCCGACAAACTCATCACGCCCATCGGCGCAGTGAGCGTGGGCGGCATGTTCACTCCCGCTGTCGGTGCGCGCATCCATGTGAGCGGTATCAACGAAAAGGGAGGTCTGAAGAGCATCGACCAGACTTATGACTACAAGTTCGTCACCTCGAACCTTGACCTCATGCTGAACCTCAGCCAGATAGTGGCTCCTGGCAAGGACCATAACTTCAACGCTTACCTCCTCGGCGGTGTGGGTCTGGGCTACGCTTGGGACAACGACGACATGAAGAAGCTGGCCACCGCCGCACCCGACCAGAACCTCACCCTGGCTTGGGACGATGACCGCTTGGTACACAACTTCCGCGCCGGTATGCAGTTGGAATACAACTTCACACGCGCCGTGGCAGTGAACTTAGAAGTAACAGCCAACAACTACCACGACCGTTTCAACTCTAAGATTAACGGAAAAGGCGACTGGCAGGTGCAGGCACTCGCCGGCCTCACGTTCAAAATTGGTCGCGGCAAAGCTCCCCGCGCAGTAGCTGCTACGCCCGTAGCCCCCACCGTGGTGAAAGAGGCTCCCGCTACGGAGAAAGTGGCCGAAGCACCGAAACCTGTTACACCGGCTCCCAAACCCGTAGTGAAGCCGCAACCCGAAAAGAAACCGGAGCCCAAAGTAGTAGTGCCCGCAGAAACACAATTAGAGGTATTCTTCGACATCAACCAGACAAAGGTGAGCGCATCGGAGAAGACCAAACTGAATGACTTCGCCAAGTGGATGAAGGAGCATCCCTCTGCAAAGGCCACCGTGGTAGGCTACGCCGATGCCGGTACGGGTACGTCAAGCATCAACCGCCGCCTCTCACAGCAGCGCGTGGAGAACGTGAAGCAGATGCTCGTGAAGGAATATGGCATCGATGCCGCACGCCTCGACACGGACTACAAGGGCGACACCGTGCAGCCTTTCCGCAACAACGACAACAACCGCGTGGTGATTGCCAAGGCCAAGGAATAAACTTCCCCACCCTGACCATGCTACCTTAACCCTATAACCCAAAAGCCACCGAGGCCGTAGCCGCTAAAGGGAATATCACTCCCTGCGGAAACAGCCCCGGTGGCTTGCCTTTTGCCAACAGTCTTCAACCGCCGGCTGCCGGACCGTTGGCGACCCGGCGGTTGGCGGCACAAAAAAGTTGAAGCAGAACGCGCCTCACGGCGAGCTCTGCCTCTTTCGTCATTTACCTAAAAAACACTATTACCTTATAGCTTATATTATGTACAGTCGGAGAAAATCTAATATTATTTGAAGAAACGCGAAACGAAATGCTATTGAAAGATTTACCTTTGCCGAGTGGCAAATGCTCGCTGCGTTTTCCATACTTCCAAGGAGCAACTCACAAGGGGGAATTGTTCCTTTTTTCTGTTGCAAAAGTAAGTAAACACTTCTTCTGCCACAAATTTTTTAGACAAAAAAGGCGGTTTTATAGATGAACTTCAGCATATATTTTTCTGAATGCGTATGATGAAGCCACGCCATGCCTTCTAAACTCCCCGATCACGCCCTTGCACATTCGTTTCCATGCGACGGGGATGTGGGAAAAGTCGGCCTTTCCCTTGATAATCCCTTGACAAACATTGAAAAAACAAAAAAGACACGCGGATATTCTGCACGCCATTTGTTACTTTTGCTGCGTATTTCAAGCCAATTTATTCTCTAACCCTTTCATACACATGAAAACGCTCCAAGCATTTTCTTTCTTCGCCCTCCTGACGGCCTCCGCGTTGCCGTCGGCCGGGCAGCGCGCCAGTCAGTCTTTGGAAGATGGCTGGCTGTTCCATTGTGGCGAGGCTGCAGGAGCCGAGGCTCCGGCCTTCAACGACCAAAACTGGGAAAAGGTGGCCATTCCGCACGACTGGGCCATCAAAGGCCCCTTCTCACGCGACAACGACCTGCAGAACGTGGCTGTCACGCAGAACTTTGAAACGGAAGCCTCCGTCAAGACGGGCCGCACCGGCGGACTGCCCTACGTGGGCGTGGGCTGGTACCGCCGCACCTTCAGCTGTCGGCCCGGCAAGCGCGTCACCCTCGTCTTCGACGGCGCGATGAGCGAAGCCCGGGTGTATGTCAACGGCCGCGAGGCCATCTTCTGGCCCTATGGCTACAACTCGTTCCACTGCGACGTGACGGACCTGGTCCACCCCGACGGAAGCGCGAACGTGCTCGCCGTGCGGTTAGAAAACAAGCCGCAGTCAAGCCGCTGGTACCCCGGGGCGGGACTTTACCGCCACGTCCGCGTGGTACAGACGGAACGCATCCACGTGCCGGTATGGGGCACACAGCTCACCACGCCCCACGTGGCGGAGGACTATGCTTCAGTGTGTCTGAAAACAACCGTGGAGAACGCCGATACTTGCCTGCTCACCCTCGAAACGGTGGTGCGCGACGCAAAGGGGCGTGAGGTGGCGCGCAAAACGAACCAAGGCTACATCAACCACGGCGAACCCTTCGAGCAGCACCTCACCATTGACCACCCGCAGCTGTGGTCGCCCGAAACGCCCAGCCTCTACACCGCCATCACCACGGTGAAAGCGTGCGGCAAGGTGCAGGATGTGTACGAAACGCGCTTCGGCGTGCGCAGCATAGAGTATGTGGCCGACAAGGGCTTCTACCTCAACGGTCGGCACCGCAAGTTCCAGGGCGTCTGTC
Organism: Bacteroidales bacterium; assembly: GCA_004552195.1. The sequence continues at coordinate 4,975 of SFPC01000073.1, forward strand.
TGCACCACGACCTCGGCCCCCTCGGCGCTGCCATCAACGAGAGTGCCCTGCGCCACCAGCTGCTGATGCTCAAGGACATGGGCTGCGATGCCGTGCGCACCTCGCACAACATGCCCGCACCGGAGCTGGTCAAGCTGTGCGACGAGATGGGCCTCATGATGATGCTGGAGCCTTTCGACGAATGGGACATTGCGAAGTGCGACAACGGTTACCACCGCTACTTCGGCGAATGGGCGGAGCGCGACATGGTGAACATGCTGCGGCAGTACCGTAACAACCCGTCGGTAGTGATGTGGAGCGTGGGCAACGAGGTGCCCACCCAATGCTCGCCCGAGGGGTATAAGGTGGCCAAGTTCCTGCGCGACATCTGCCACCGCGAGGACCCCACGCGCCCCGTCACCTGCGGCATGGACCAAGTGTCGTGCGTGCTGGACAACGGTTTTGCGGCCATGCTCGACATTCCCGGTTTCAACTACCGCGCCCACCGCTACGAGGAGGCCTACAGCCGGTTGCCGCAGAACATCGTGCTGGGCTCCGAAACGTCGTCGACGGTCAGCTCGCGCGGCGTGTACCACTTCCCCGCCGTGCGCAAGGCTGATGCCATCACGCCGGACCACCAGAGCAGCAGCTACGACCTGGACTATTGCTCGTGGTCGAACATTCCGGACATTGACTTCGCCCTGGCCGACGACTATGACTGGACCATCGGGCAGTTTGTATGGACGGGCTTCGACTACCTGGGCGAGCCTTCTCCCTACGACACGGATGCCTGGCCCAACCACTCGTCGATGTTCGGCATCATCGACCTGGCTTCGCTGCCCAAGGACCGCTTCTACCTGTACCGCAGCGTGTGGAACCCCGGGGCGGAAACGCTCCACGTGTTGCCCCACTGGACGTGGCCGGGCCGCAAGGGGAAGGTGACGCCGGTGTTTGTCTACACGTCCTACCCCTCGGCGGAACTGTTTGTCAACGGCAAGAGCCAGGGCCGCCGCACGAAACGCTCGAAGGAGGAGGCAAAAACCGTGGAGGAACGCTACCGCCTGATGTGGAACGAGGTGAAGTATGAACCGGGCAACATCGAGGTGGTGGCCTACGATGCCCAGGGCCGCGAAGCGGCACGCCGGCAGGTGTTCACGGCGGGCAAGGCGCACCATATCGTGGTGGAACCGAGCTATTGCAAGGAGTTGCAGGCCGACGGCAAGGATTTGGCTTACTTCACGGTGGGCGTGGTGGACGAGAAGGGCAACCTCTGCCCGCACTTCAACGGTTTGCTGCAATGCACGGTGGAGGGCGAAGGCAGCTTCCGCGCCATGGCCAACGGCGACCCTACCTCGCTCGACCTTTTCCACCTCCAACAGATGCACGCATTCGGCGGCAAACTGACCGTGGTGGTGCAGGCGGGCACTCGTCAGGGGGCCGTGAAGCTGAACGTAACGGGCAAGGGGCTGAAGGCCGCTACGGTCTCCCTGCCGGTGGTGGGCGGCCCGATGCGATAGACCGTGGCCTCAACACTTTATAACCTCATAACCAAATTCTATCATCTTATCATGAAACGATTTCTATTATTTTGCTCATTCTTTGTCGCCCTCGGCATGACGGCTTGCGGCGGCGACGACGAACTCCCCATGCCTCCCAAACCGGAAACGCCGGAAACGCCACAAGAGCCGCAGGAACCGCAACAGCCGGGCAATCAGGAACCGGAAGCCACCACGGACTTTGTGCGCGGCGCGGACATCAGCTGGTACACGGAGATGAAGGCGGACGGCAAAAAGTTTTATTCGGCTGAGGGTACGGCCATGGAGTGCCCGGAACTGATGCGCTCCATCGGCATGAACGCCATCCGCCTCCGCGTGTGGGTGAACCCGGAACGCAAGGGCGTGGGGGCGTACTCGAACGCCGAGGATGTGCTGGCGAAAGCGAAGGCTTGCCATGCCGCCGGACTGAACCTGATGATCGATTTCCACTTCTCGGACTGGTGGGCGGACCCCTCACGTCAGGACATGCCGCTCGACTGGCAGGGCCTCACGCAGGAGGAGCTGCGGACGAAGGTGGCTGACCACGTGCGCGCGGTGCTCTCCGCCATCAAGCAGGCCGGCGTGCCCGTGGCCTGGGTGCAGGTGGGCAACGAAACGCGCAACGGCATGATGCACCCCGCCGGGCAGCTCTGGAACGACAAGGGCGACTTGAAGGACGGATGGAAGCATTTCGCCGAGCTGTACATGGCGGGCTACCAGGCGGCCAAAGCGGTCTATCCCGATGCCTGGGTGATGCCGCACCTGAATCACGCCTACGAGAACAACCAGTGGTGGTTCGACAAGCTGAAGGCGGCGGGCGGCAAGATGGACATGATTGCCCTGTCGCACTATCCGCAGGCGGACGACGATGCGCAGACCTGGCAAGCCCTGAACCAGGCGGCTGCCACGCAGATTTCCGCGCTGCAACAACGCTACGGCGTGCCGGTGATGGTGGCCGAGTTCGGCGTGAAGGTGGCCAACGAGAGTCTGGCGGCACAGGTGGCCAAGGACTTCATGCAGCGGGCACACAACCTGGGCAAGGAGGTGTGCGCCGGTGTGTTCTACTGGGAACCGGAGGTGTACGGCGCATGGCGGCCCTCCTGGTACGTGCCGCTCAACTGGGGTGCCTACGACATGGGTGCCTTTACCGCAGCGGGCCGTCCGAGCAGTGTGCTGGACTATTGGAAGAACTGACGGGGCACGCTCTTCTGGATTACCCCCCTACAAACGCTACAGCCGGGAACATCTCATGCGGATGTTCCCGGCTGTTTTCGGTATGTTGCGCCTCACAGGGCGCGAGGGATTTATTCTTCAGTCCAGTTGTCGCTTGCCCAGCCTTTGCCGATGGCATAATCCTCTGAATCGATTACGTTGTCCTTCACTTGCAGCTTGGTGTCTTGCACCTCGCCGCTGGCTAAGAGCAGATGAGACTCAATGTTGATGGACATCTGCGTAGTTTGGGGTTGGATATATTTCTTCATTGTCTTGATGTTCAGTTGAATGTTGTTTGAAAAAACGCAGTTTGATTACTTCACGAGCACCTTCTTTCCGCCCACGATGTAGAAGCCCTTGGTAGCCTTCTGCACGCGACGTCCGCTGAGGTCGAAGATAGCCTTGTCGGCCTGCTCGGTCTGGATTTCGTTGATACCGGTTTCGGGACCGAAGTCGAAGAAGAGGGCGTTAGCACCTTGCACCAATGTCTGGGGAACGGCGAGGTAAGCGGTAGTGGCTTTCGTCATCTTAAAGGCAGCACCGTTCTCAGCACCCCAGTAGAAACCGGGCACGCCCTTAGTGTTCAAACCGAGTTTGTAGTAGTACACGCTGCCATCATTAGCGGAGTGCGTCTTGCCATTGGCATCACGTGCACCTTCGAGCAGGTTGCTGCCGGCATAAGCCTCTACACCAGTTCCGCTCACTACTGCGGGATAATAATTTCCTCCTTCGGTAGTACCGATGATGAGCAACGGGGTCTTGGCGGGTACGGTTGCGCCGGCTTCGTATGCGGTTTTGCGGATGATGTAGTTGTCTTTCTCAGCCTTCGTTACGGCATAACCCGTCAAACCTTCGGGCATCTTATAAGCCTCTTCTTCGTTGTAGAAAGTTGCGTAGCCGCCGGTAGCAGAAGATACGGTCAGAGGATATACTTTCTGATAGAGCTGGACGTTGTAATACTCTGTGCCAATTGTTCCAGCATAATGACCAAACACATTGTAATCTTTAGAACTTCTATACATCAATCTTCTGCCCGTACCGCCTGCAGGGTCATAATCATTATAAATGAGTACATTTTCCTCTTTAAACAAGATATTCCACTTAATACCGTCATCAGTGGTTTTGTAGTCTATCATTGTCATTTCGGTGCCTTTATTAGCACCC
>SFPC01000074.1 GCA_004552195.1 Bacteroidales bacterium
AAAAAACAAGAAACTAAATGCGCCCAAGAGGGGACAGATGATATATGCAAACTTTGATTAATCATATAAATATAAACTAATTTTAAACACCTACTTATACTTTCAAAAGTCGAAATATTCTACAAAAATCTTTAACACCTTTCCCTTCCATCTAACCCACTGCCATCACGCACCATTCCTCGCGCGCAATATATACGTAATTTTTTCACTCAAAAAAGCCTTCACCCATTCACACAACAGCTGTTTCTCGTTGATAATCAGCTGTTTTCGGCGTGAACACTTGGTCCCCTCTAACCCTTCACACGGCTTCACTTCTTCACCTGAGCCATTTGCACGGGAATAACCTATTTTCACATCCTTGTCCCCCTTTTGTCGCCCCCTGCATGGCTCTTTTTCACCGGAATGGAAAGGGCTGACAGTAATGAATGATTTGAATGTACAAACCTTCATCCTTAATTCCTATGAAAATCAGCAAGAAACTATCTCAGTTTGAAGGATTGAACGATTTTTTCAAAGGAAAAATTACGTATATAGAAGGGGTGGTTTGCAGCCTGAAACACCCAAGGCGCAGCGGTGCGCCGTCCGACTGACGAACACGAACCGCTGCGCCTTGACTGCGAAGACACTATGTAGACACTGCCTCGGAATTGCCGGCACTTGGCGAACTTATTTTTCCGCCAACCGTTTGCACCATTTACCTCCCAGCATACAGTAGAAACCGATGATGATAAAGGGCAAACTGAGCAGTTGGCCTTGGTTCAGACCGATGGTTTGCTGCATGGTCAACTCCCACGGTTCCTGCACCTCCTTGAAAAATTCCACCAACAGGCGGAAGGTGAAGATGGTGCTCAGGCAGTAACCGAAGAAGAAGCCCTGCCCCACCCGATGCTCGTATTTGCGGTAGAGCCACAGGCCGACAACGAAAAAGAGGAAGTAGGCCACGGCCTCGTAGAGCTGGCCGGGATGACGCGGCAGGGTGTCGCCGTTTTGCACAAACACAAAGCCGTAATCAGAATCGGTGAACTTGCCCACGATTTCGGAGTTCATCAGATTGCCCATGCGTATCATGCAGGCGGCAATGGGGGTGGCCACGGCAATGTCGTCGAGCACGCGCATGAGGTTCACCTGGTACTTGCGCACATAGAGCCACAGGGCGATGATCAGGCCGATGGTACCGCCGTGGGAGGCGAGCCCGGCATAGCCCGTGAACTTCCAGCTGCCATCGGGCAGGTGGCGGATGGGGAGTACCATCTCGACAGGATGGGACAGGAAGTAGGCCGGCTCATAAAACAGGCAATGACCCAAACGGGCGCCGACCAGGATGCCCACAAAGCAATAAATAAACAACGACTCAAACTTCTGGGGCGGTATTTGCTGACGCTGATAGAGTTTCAGCACCACCACGTAGGCCAGTGCCAGCCCGATGCACCAGCAGATTCCGTACCACCTCACGCTGAACGTGCCCAGCGCAAAGACTACCTCCGAAGGATTCCAAATGACTGCTTCCGGTAACATTGAAGGGACTGTTGGGGTTTAAACATTGAAGCGGAAGTGCATGATGTCGCCATCCTGTACTTCGTATTCCTTACCTTCCACGTGGAGCAGGCCGGCCTCGCGCACCGCTGCTTCGGAGCCGAGACGCACATAGTCGTCGTATTTGATGACTTCGGCGCGGATAAAGCCTTTCTCGAAGTCGGTGTGGATGACGCCGGCACACTGCGGGGCTTTCCAGCCGCGACGGTAGGTCCAGGCTTTCACTTCCATCTCACCGGCCGTGATGAAGGTTTCAAGTTCCAGCATCTTGTAAGCCGTTTTAATCAGACGGTTGCAACCGCTCTCCTCCAGCCCCACATCCTGAAGGAACATCTGGCGTTCTTCGTAGGTTTCGAGTTCGGCAATGTCGGCCTCGGTCTGCGCGGCCAACACGAGCACTTCTGCTCCTTCGTCCTTAACAGCCTCACGCACCTCGTCGACATAATGGTTGCCCGTGGCGGCACTGGCCTCATCGACATTGCACACATAGAGCACGGGCTTGGAGGTCAGGAGGAAGAGCCCTTTGGCGGCCTTCTGCTCGTCCTTGCTCTCAAACTGCACGCTGCGCGCACTCTTGCCTTGAAGCAACGCCTCACGGTAGGCAGTAAGGACGGCATATTCCGTCTTGGCGTTCTTGTCGCCACCCACCTGGGCTATTTTCTCCACGCGCTTCATGCGGTTCTCCACCGTTTCGAGGTCCTTGAGCTGCAGCTCCGTATCAATGATTTCCTTGTCGCGCACGGGGTTGACCGAACCGTCGACATGGACCACATTGCCGTCGTCGAAGCAGCGGAGCACGTGGATGATGGCATCCGTTTCGCGGATATTGCCCAGAAACTGGTTGCCAAGGCCCTCGCCCTTCGATGCCCCCTTGACCAGACCGGCAATGTCGACAATCTCGACCGTGGTGGGCACGATGCGTCCGGGATGAACCAGCTCGGCCAGCTTGGTAAGGCGTTCATCGGGCACGGTGATGACGCCCACGTTGGGCTCAATGGTGCAGAATGGGAAATTGGCCGACTGTGCCTTGGCATTACTCAGGCAGTTGAACAGGGTGGACTTGCCCACATTGGGCAAACCCACAATGCCGCATTGTAAACTCATAGACTATTTTGTGTAATTCTTAATTTCGGGGTGCAAATGTAGACATAATCCGCGAGCTTTTGAGCCGACGGATTGCAGAAACTATGTTTATCAGGAGGAATGACAGGAAGAAACGAAAAAAAAGCAGCCACTGCTCACACGGGGTCTGCTACCGGAGGGTCAGTGGCTGCTTTGTACCAGAGAAGATTAGTTTTGTACCAGCCGGCCGTTCTGAAGCCGGACTACATAGGTCTTTCCTTTTTTGGTGTCGAACTTCAAGGTCTGCCGACCATAGCGCACGGCACACGGACCGCCGGAGCCGGAGGTGATACGTGCCTCAGCCAAGCTGCCATTCGTCCAACGGATGTCCACACCGAAGTTGCCACGGGCACGGAGACCGGATATCTGACCCTCAGCCCAGGCATCGGGAAGGGAAGGCAGGAGGTCGATGCAGCCGGCGTGGCTCTGGAGCAACATCTCGGTGACACCGGCAGTGCCGCCGAAGTTGCCGTCAATCTGGAAGGGCGGATGCACATCCCACAGGTTGTCGGCCGTGCCGTTTTTGAGCAGGTTGCCATACAGCACATAGGAGTGGTTACCATCGTGGAGACGCGCCCACTGGTTGAGCTTCCATCCCATGCTCCAACCCGTGGCTCCGTCGCCGCGATGCTCCAACACCACGCGCGAAGCCTGCGCCAAATCCGGCGTGGTGAGGGGTGAGATGGTACGACCCGGGTGCAGGCCAAAGAGATGGTTCACGTGGCGGTGTTCGTCCTTGGGGTCGTCGATGTCGCGGCTCCACTCCATGAGCTGACCGTAACGTCCGATGCGATAAGGTGCTAATTCATCGAGGATTTTCTGCCATTTCTTCACTTCGTCGGCATCGGTTTTCAGCACTTTGGCAGCCTCAATGCAGTCGAGCAGTATTTCGCGCACCACGGCATGAGTAAACGTAGTGCCTTCATCCACAGGGCCGTGTTCGGGCGAGGTGGACGGAGCCGCGGTGAGCGTGCCGTCGGGTTTGCGCCACAGGAAGTCTTCACAGAACAGAGCACAACCGCGCATCAGGGGGTAGGCCGTCTGGCGCAGAAACTGCTCGTCGCGGGTGAAGTCGTAATAGTCCCAAAGGTGGGTGGCGAGCCAGGAAGCGGCCATGGGATTATAGTTCCACGACATGTCGGCTCCTTCCAAAGGTGCGGTGAAACCGAAGATATTGGCCGAAATGCCGGCGGCCCATCCGCGGGCTCCCCAATAAGCCTTGGCGGTACGTTCGCCGGGCTTTTCGAGCAGGCGGATGAAATCGGTTAAAGGCTCGGCACATTCGGCAAGGTTGGTGGGCAAGGCCGGCCAGTAGTTCATCTGCAGGTTGATGTTGTTGTGATAGTCGACACGCCAAGGACCGTCCACGTTGTTGTGCCACATACCTTGCAGGTTGGCGGGCATATTTCCGGGGCGGGAAGAAGCGATGAGCAGGTAACGGCCAAACTGATAGTAGAGTGTTTCCAACGCGCGGTCTTCTTTTCCTTTGCGATAGTCGGCCAGGCGTTGGTTGGTGGGCTTGTCGGACGAAGCTCCGGCCAGTTCAAATTGCACACGGCGGAAAAGGGGCATATAGTCCTTGAGGTGTGCCTTGAAGAGCTTGTCGTAACCTTGCTTTGCGGCCCGGGTTATCCAATTTTGCGTGGTTTCATCGGGCTTTACGCCCACATAGGCTTTCGGGTCGGTGAAATCAGGATTGTAGTTGGGGGCATAATCGGTGTCGGCGGTGAGCAGGAGGACAACCTCGTCGGCACGGTCGACACAGAGCTTGCCGTCTTTATAAGTGCAGGTACCTCCCTTGGGCAGGACGCGGAGGCGCACCACGTAGCGCAGATGGTTGTTGTCGAGCCGCCCGTCGTAGGTGAGCAGTCCCTGGCCGTCGAAAACAAATTTGCCCTCGCCCACAGGACTGGGGGTATAGCTGATTTGCAATTGCTGCTTGCCGGGTTGCGAAGCGGCGAAACGCACCGCCATCACGTTGGCGGGATAGGACACAAAGGTGGTGCGCTCGTAGGATGCGCCGTCAGGGCCCTCGAAGCTGACCTTGGCATAGGCGGAATCGAGCGAAAGTGCCCGGCGGTAGTGCTTCACGGCGGCTTCGTCCAAGCCCGTTTCCACACAGAGCTCACCCATGGTGGTGAAAGAACCGAAACGGAATTGGGGCTCGCCGGTGGCTTCGTAGGGTACGGTGCTGTTGAAATTGGAGGAGGTGAGCTGTCCGGCTTTGTCCCAATCGCCATCGAGCAGTGCCTGGCGTATCTCGGGCAGGAGGTGGGCCGACTGTTTGTTCTGTGCCCAATAGTCGGCAGGACCCTTGGCGGTGTTGGGACCGCCGCGCCACAGTGTTTTTTCGTTGAGCGTATAACGTTCGATAGAAACGCTTCCCATCACGTTGCAGCCGATGCTGCCATTGCCTAAAGGCAGGGAGCGGGCTTCCCACTCGGAGTCGGAGTTCCAGTTGAAGCCTCCGGCGGCCACGGGCTTCTGTTTGCCTTGCTGGTCGGCGGGCACACCCTGCCACCAGCAGGCACGCCCCCTGAGGGAGGTGGGCTCGTCGAACCACACCACGTGCTGCGACTGCGCAGCAAGGGATGCCATGCAAAGCATGGAGAGGAAAAAGTGTTTATTCATAATTAGATAGGTATTAAGAAGGAATCTTTATAATATATGGATGGAGAAGTTGAAAGTTTATCTTATTCTTGGGAAAAGCCTGCGAACAGCGACCGTAAAACTTCTCCACTCTTCAACCTTAAACTATCTCTTGTATGCCCACACGCTGCTCCACAAAGTAACGGGGGCGACGTTTTACCTCGGTATAGATTTTTCCTACATACTCACCTATGATGCCGCAAGCCAGCAGGATGGCTCCACCGATGAACCACAGGCTCACAAGCAGAGAGGTCCAGCCCGCAATGGCACGGCCCTGGATATAGGCCACAACACCATAGACTATGGCACAAAGGGAAATGCACATAAATAACACGCCCAGCAGGGAGATGTAACGCAAAGGGCGCACGGAGAAAGAGGTGATGCCGTCGATGGCAAAAGCGAGCATCTTGCCCAAAGGATATTTCGACTCGCCGGCAAATCGTTCGCTACGGTCGTAATAGACGGTGTCGGTGACAAAGCCCAAAGAGGCTACCATGCCACGCAGGAAGAGGTTTCGTTCGGGAAAGGACATCAATGCCTGCAAAGCCCGCCGACTCATCAGACGGAAGTCGGCATGATTGTAGACCATATTGCCGTTCATGCTACGCATCAAGCTATAGAAGGCCAAAGCGGTGGTGCGTTTGAACCAGGTGTCCGTTTTCCGCTCGCGGCGCACGCCGAACACAACGTCGGCCCCGCTACGGTAGCTGTCAACCATCTTTTCGATGGCCTCCACGTCGTCCTGCAAATCGGCATCGATGGAAACGGAGGCATCGGCATGGGCAGCCGCATATTCCAATCCGGCCCAAAGTGCCTGTTGATGGCCTACGTTGTGGGCCAGTTTCAGACCCGCCACACCGGATTGCTGCGCGGCAAAGCGGGATATCATTTCCCAAGTGCGGTCTCGACTGCCATCGTCCACGTAAAGCACTGTGGCCTCGTCTACCTTGCCACTGCTGCACAGCCGGGCGGCAAGGTCGGTCAGACGGCGGGTGGTTTCTTCCAGCACGGCCTCTTCGTTGTAACAGGGAACGACAATGATTATTTTCATGGTGAAAACAGGTTTTTCAAATTATGCGCGTTTGCGAAACACAAACCGCACGAGCAAAAAGTTTACGGGCACGGCGATGGCAAACACAGGGAACGGTGCCCAATCGGGCGGCAGACCCATCCACAAAAAGAAGTTGAGCAACACGATGTGGAGCAGATAGTTCACAACATGGGCCCCACCCATGCCCCACAACTTGCTCCACGAGGGACCGGTGCCGAAGGTGAACCAGGCAGTGAGGTAAAAGTTGAAAAGGAAACTGACCAGATAGCCCAAGGTGTAGGCCAAATTGACTGGCAGCAGGGTGTTGAGTGCATAGTAGAGGCCATAATGCAATGCGGTGGCTAATGCGCCCACGACAACAAAGCGCAATGCCTCACCCTTCACGCCGGCTGTTCCTTTCATGGCTTGATAAAACGATAGAAGTACAACATGCGGCGGTCATCACAGCTACGGTGGTGGAAATCGGCCACCAACGAGACCTGATAATCGGGGTAACGACTACAGAAGACTTCATAGTCGCCCTCGCCCATCAGCAGATAGCCCGCACGAGGCATAAAGGCACTGAAGGGCACGACTCTGTCGCCAAGATAGAAGTTGATGGTGAAGGGGTGCAGGGCGTTTCCGACAACTACATCCTTGCGGAAGGAATAGACTTTGCCCGCAGGCATCACACGGGCTATGTATTCGGCCTGCGGCTTGTCGCTCTTCGTGTTCAACACCAAGGGCTGGTAAACGGCATCAAGACTGACGAAGATGGAAAACACCACGGCGACAGCTCCATAGAGCAGGCCACGCGCGGAACGGCGGACTTTACAGAAAACCCAGACTGATGCCAAAGGAATGAGGCAACCTATCCATTCCAATACGGACAGGGGGGTGTCGGAAAGGGCATGCAGCATGGCAAGGTTCTGCTCGGCATGACGGCCCCCAAAGAGGCTGTCGGGCACCCAGCCCATGCGCACCACGGCAAAAGTCAACGTGAGCAGCAGCGCCGCTCCGACCAACGTCCAACCGAGGACTGCCAGCACACGACGGTGGTGTGCTTTCAACCAAAGCAGGTATTCTGCCAAATAGTAGGCCAAAAATGGATATACGGGGAGGAGATAAACACTGCGCTTGCTCTTGGGGATGCAGTAGAACACGAAGATGATGGCGAAAGAAAGGAAGGTGAACAACCGCACGCCGTCGACTGTGCGGATATGCTCGGTGAGTTTTGTCCACCACCGGCGTGGTTGCCATTGGAGCTTGGGATAACGCAACGCGAACAGGCTGAACAAGACCAAAAGGGTGTAGGGAACGAAACCGGCTACGATGGTCATCACATTATAGGGCCACGGATTGACATGGCTCTCATAGCTCATCTTGCCCATCAGGCGCAAGACGTTTTCTTCGTAAACCAAATCGAGAAAACGCTGGCCTCCTTGTTCATAAGCGGCCACATACCACAAGGCGGGAAGGAGGCAGGATAGCAAAGCTACCAGCACAAAACGGCCGAAGGTGGACCAAAAGGGGAAACCGCGCAACAGGCTATAGACTCCCACCACCAAACAGGGCAGCACAAGACCTACCGGCCCTTTAGAAAGGAAGGCACCACTCAGGCAAAGCACTCCCCACAGGGGAAGACCGTGCAGACCGCGCTCGGTCCAACGGTAGAGTTGATAAAGGGAGAGTACCATCATGAGTGTGAGCACCATGTCAACACGACAGGCTACTCCGGCACGATGGACTTCAAAGTTGGACAAGGTGATCAAGGCCATGAGCAACGCGACCTCCACTCCACGACGCCGGGCGTAGAACGCATAACCGGCCAAGACCATAAAACTCAACGCCAACGCACTGGGCATGCGCGAAGTGTACTCCGAAACTCCGCCCACCACAGTGGATATTCCGGCAACAATCCAGTGGAAGAACGGGGGCTTGTAGGCCATGTCCACACCGTTGTTGATGGGCAAAATCCAGTTGCCATCCTGCAACATAGACAAGGCCACCACGGCCTCACGTGGCTCGCCGCGCGTGTTAAACAACGTTTCACCCAAAAAAGGGAAAAGGGTAACGCAACAAATCAAGGCCAACAACCAAAAATATCGGTTGGAAGAAGAGGTTTGCGAAATGTTTGTCATCATAAAGGATATTTGCAGATGCAAACTTACATAAAAGGCACAAAAGAAACCGCATTTTCTCCAAAAGTGGCACAAAAAGGTGGGTGTAGTGGGGCAAATAGCTTACAAAATAAACCAATATGTAAACAACATATACAAAATAAAATCAGCTAAGCATTGATACTCAATAACTTAGCTGATTATTTGTACCCAGAGCCGATACACAACCGTGAAAATATTGTGTACCCATAAGAAGATAAGTGCCTGAAAATCAGGCGGAGCAAAAATAGGTACTTGCACATTGTTTCAAAAATTAGACTATGTTTTTGCACTTTTTGCTCGGAATTTGCTCGGAATACAAAATAAAAACATTATACTTGCAAACAAAAGAAA
>SFPC01000075.1 GCA_004552195.1 Bacteroidales bacterium
CGTGACTTGCAAAAGGTCGCTCTAAAAAACAGCAGACGGCCGGAATAAGTAAAATCACTCATGGGGTATTCTTTAAAACCTAATTTATAGAACACCCCTAATATGCGCTTTTACGTAAGCATTCGAAAATATCCAACTTTCAGGATGCTTACGTCTCTGAGCATGCTCCAAATCCGTGTTAATTTTACTAATGCAACTTAAGGAACATGTTCTTGTTGAGAGAAGGTGTCGTCATAAAACATTATATTGACGACACTCTCTTTTTTGCCTATCCGAATGTCTGTTGCCGGATGGAAATCTCTTATTACTGTCCGCTAAACCCTAAGACTACACCTCTAACTTTCCGAAAGACAGAAGTGTGTCTTTCGGAAAGTTAGAGGTGTAGTCTTAGGGTTTAGCGGACAGTAATATTTTATAACACAAAAATCCCGGACTATTCTTTCCTGCTCGGGAAGTGGAAAAAATGGTCCGGGACTTGTTGCCGCTTCATCTGACGCTGTTGTCCGTCAATGCGGAACCGGCTGTCGGGACGTGTCAGACAGAAGCGGTATGCTCATCGCTACACCCTGTCACGGGCATAGCCGGAAAAGCGTCTTACCGGAATGCGGCAAGGATGGCATCGGCGGTTTGCTGCATGGTTTCGGCGGAAAGTTGGAGTTTGGCTTTGCGGAAGTCCATGTCGCCCTCCGACTGGAGGGGTACGAGGTGGATGTGGGCGTGGTTGACTTCAAGCCCGAGCACTGCCATGCCTACTTTGCGGCAGGGGTATGCCTGACGGATGGCGGCGGCGACGCGCTTGGCAAAGACAATCATGCGGGAGAGTTCGTCGTCGGTGAGGTCGAAGAAATAGTCTACTTCGCGTTTGGGCACTACGAGGGTGTGACCCTGGGCAAGGGGGTTGATGTCGAGAAAGGCGTAAAACTCGTCGTTCTCGGCACAACGGTAGGAGGGTATTTCGCCCTGAACGATTTTGGAGAAGATGGTCATTTCAATGTATAATGTGAGTTTTTAATGTATAATGTATAATGAGGTCTGACGACCGAGGTACAGGACGAAGCAGGACCGCCGCCCCCATTGGCGTAGCCTTCATTATACATTATACATTTTACATTAATCTCAGCTTCCCACGGTGATGCTGAGTATTTCGAGCTGGATGGTGCCTTGGGGGATTTTGACATCGACTACTTCGCCGACTTTCTTGCCGAGCAGTCCTTGGGCAATGGGGGTGGTGCTGGAGATTTTCCCTTCGCGGAGGTTGGCTTCGCTTTCGCTGACGATGGTGTATTTCATCACCATGCCGTTCTTCACGTTTTTCATTTCGACGGTGGAAAGTATCTGCACGACATCGTTGCGGAGCTTGCTGGCGTCAATGATTTTGGCCTCGGCAATGGCTGCCTTGAGGTTGTTGATTTTCATTTCGAGCATGCCCTGCGCTTCCTTGGCGGCATCGTATTCGCTATTTTCGGAGAGATCGCCTTTGTCGCGGGCCTCGGCGATGGCAGCGGAGGCGGCGGGGCGGTCAATCGTTTCCATGTGTCGGAGTTGGGCCACCATTTTATCGTAGCCCTCTTGGGTCATGTAAGCCATAATCGTAGATTAGAATATTGGATGCTTGTTAGTAATCTGTGTATAGGAAGATGCAATAAAAAAACCGAAAGAATTCCGGGGCGAACGTGTTCGGAATCCTTTCTGCTGCACCTTTAGTATTTGATTTCGCGGGCAAAGGTATGCCTTTATTTTGAATGGGCAAAAAAATGCAAGTTTAAAACACCCGATGGTGCGTTTCTTTATTATTTACTGAAGTTCCGGATATGAAAAGGTTCTTAAAAGTGCGATTTTCTTTTGACATTTTCGGTGGCGCTCGGCAATATGAGCAAGCTCTATTGCGCTCGCTTGCACGAAAATTCTCGCCATGGCAGAATATTCAAGCGAGCTTGAATTCTGCTCATTTGGCTTAACGAAATCGTTGATATGCCTTTTCCGCAAGTCCAGGAGTTGTGCGGACAAGTCCGGGATTAGTTTTACCAACTCCAGGACTTGTGCGCACAAGTCGCCGGGTTGTGAAGAGAACATCACGCGATGTCGGGCAGGACAAGCGAGGCGGTTCTGTCACGCTGAATATGCCGCCTTCTGTTTTGAACATGCCCTTTACGTGCGCGTATATACGTAATTATTTCCCCGAAAAAGCATTCACATCCTTCACACAGAGCGTGTTTCCTCCTGATTTTCAGCGTTTTTGGTGTGAAGGGTTGGTCTTTAAAGCATTCACACGGGCGGTGAATGCCCGTGATGGGCGGAGGGAGCAAACCTTCACACAGGAAAACCGCCTCATAATCAAGAAGTAAACGATAGAAACATGAACGCGCGGCGTGAATGTTTGAAAAGGCAATGCTTCATACACTTTTCCGTTGGAAATCAGAAGGAAACATTCGGTATATGAATGATTGAATGATTTTTTTGAGGGCAAAAATGCGTATAGAGGAGTGTGAACAGGAGGGATGTTAATGGTGAATTGCTTCTTGAACTTTTTGCTTTGCACTCACCTTGCACTATATTTACATAATACAGGCGGCGGCTCTGCAAAGAAAAAAATAAATCCTTCGGCTTTACTTTTTTGCTTTGCACTCACCTTGCACTATATTTGCATCCAAGAACGATTTCGTTAAGCCAAAAGACCAAAGAGAGCTTGCTCGCTTTGGCTTGGCGAGAAATCGCACTTTTAAGAACCTATTTTAAACTGTTTTGCTATGTTGGCCGCACGGACGGTATTAGTTCTTTTGGGCAGCGTGTTGTTGGCCGAACTGCTGCAATGGGCTGTGGGGAATGTATCTCCTCAGGACCTGACTTTCCCGCTGAATTGGGCTTTGGCGGTGGCGGGGGTTGTGGCGCTCTGGGTGGCTCACCGGGAGTGGGGCGAACGTGCCTGGATGCGCGAGTTCCGATCCGTGGGCATGGCCTGCGCGTTGCTCACGCTCATCGGGCTGTGGTGCGTGGTGGGCGGCTTGCTCCCTCCGATGGGCGCGGAGAGCTTGGCGGGGCGTTTGGGGTGGCATGACTTTGCCACTTCGTGGCCTTTCGTATGGCTGCTCGGCCTGCTGCTGGCTCATCTGGAATGCGTGATGCTCCACCGGCTGTCGGAGCGGGGCGGGCGCAAAGGGGCTTTTCTGTGTGTTCACGGCGGGCTGTGGCTTGCGCTGACGGCGGGCATGGTGGGCAGTGCGGACTTTTCCGACCGAAGGGCGGTGGTGGGGCGCGATAAACCCACACGCACTGCGTATGACCGCAGCGGACGGGAGAGCGCGTTGGCCTATACGCTGCAACTCCGGGAGTTCAAGGTGGAGAGAAATCCAGCGAACGGCACGGTGGAACAGTATGAGGCGGAACTGGCGGTGGACGGGGAGCCGGTGAACCTGCGGGTGAACCATCCGTTTGCTGCCGGATTGGCGGAGGACCTTTACTTGGTGAGCTATGATACTTTGGTACCACAGCCACGGTACTGCATCGTGCAGGTGGTGCGGCAGCCCGCGAAATACCTGATGGTAGCGGGCATCGCGCTGCTGATGCTCGGGGTGGCATGGCGGTTGATTCTTAGGTTATGAGTATTTAGGTTATGAGGTTAATAAATTTACTATTTGAGTGGATGGTATTCAGGCGTTACAGTAGTTACTTGATAACCTTATAACCCCGGGAGCGAAGCGACCGTCAACTTATAAACTTCTATTGCTGTGTTCGCCCTGAAGAAAAGAACGGGGCACAGCTTGCCGGCGCTGTGGCTCACGGCGGGAGCGGTGGCGGTGTACACGTGTTTCGTGGCGGGGCTGTGGCTGAGCTTGGAAAGGCCGCCCTTGCGCACCCTGGGCGAAACGCGGCTGTGGTATTCGCTGTTCATGCTGGTGTCGGGGTGGTTGGTCTATTACCGATGGCATTACCGTTGGATTTTGCTCTTCTCCCTTGTGGTGGCGGCGGTGTTCATGGTCATTAATTTGCTGAAACCGGAATTGCACGACCAAACGCTGATGCCTGCCTTGCAGAGTGCATGGTTTGTGCCTCATGTGACGGTGTATATGTTTTCTTATAGCCTGTTCGGCGTGGCTTTCCTGCTGGGCGTGGCGACGTTGTGGCAACACACGGGGCGTTTTCTGCCTGCGGCCGACCGGCTGGTGGGCATCGGCTTCTTTTTCCTGACGATGGGGATGCTGTCGGGCTGCCTGTGGGCCAAGCAGGCGTGGGGCAGCTACTGGAGCTGGGACCCCAAGGAGACGTGGGCCGCTGCGACATGGTGTGCCTATTTGGTGTATATCCACTTGCGACCCATGCGTGGTAGTCGCGAAGGGCAGAAGCACCGGATTACAGGCAGGGATGCGTGGGCCTGCGTGTGGCTCATCGCGGGGTTCCTGCTTTTGCAGATGTGCTGGTACGGCGTAAACTTTCTGCCGGGAGCCGCCGGCAGCATGCACAGCTATAGCTGACCACTGCGCTGGTAGCTGAGTGCGCCGGTGCGAATAAACGGATTTTCTTTTTCTACTAATTTCTCAATAACAAAGCCTATGAAAAAGTCAAGTAAAATTCTTCTGGGCGGAGCCGTAGTGCTCGTGGGGCTGGCCGTCACTTACCGTGCGGTGAACCAAGCTCCCGATGCCACTTTGCCGCCCGATGAGCAGATTGCTCAAATCGTGAACGACGGCGGTTGTGTGTTCTGCCACACGGCTAACCCGGACTTACCGTTCTACGCCACTTTCCCCGTGGCCGAAACACTCATCACAAAGGATGTGGTGGAGGGCTACAAGGCGTTCGACATCGCTCCTATGATGCAGGCGCTTGCCGAAGGGAAGGCTGTGAACGAAGTGGATTTGGCCAAAGTGGAAAAGTGCGTGGCGGACGGTACGATGCCGCTCATGCAATACTATGTGGCGCACTGGGGCTCTTCGCTGACCTCGACCAAAACGGAGATGGCGCTGGCCTGGGTGAAGCAGCATAGGGCGAAGTTCTATCCCAACGACTTGGCTGCCGAGGAGTTCAAGAACGAACCGGTGCGTCCCATCCCCGACTCTGTGGCGGTGGATGCCCGCAAGGTGGCATTGGGAGAGGCACTCTATCATGACACGCGGCTGTCGGGCGACGGTACGATTTCCTGTGCCACGTGCCATGGCATCAACACAGCCGGCGTGGACAACAAGCAGTATTCCGAAGGCATCAAGGGACAATTCGGCGGCGTGAACGCTCCGACATCGTTTAACGCTTGCT
Source organism: Bacteroidales bacterium (assembly GCA_004552195.1). Next base: position 5,245 of record SFPC01000075.1, read on the forward strand.
TCAATTTCGTGCAGTTCTGGGACGGACGTGCCGCTACGTTGGCCGACCAGGCCGCCGGTCCTCCGTTGAACCCCGTGGAAATGGGTTCGGCCTCGTTCGACGAGATTGCCGCCCGCCTGAATGCTGACGCTGCTTTCGCCGCGAAGTTCAAGGCAGTTTACCCCGAGGGGCTGAACGAGAAGACTATCACGGATGCTATTGCCGAATACGAGAAGACGCTCGTCACGCCGAATTCGCCCTTCGACCGCTATCTCAAAGGTGACAAGCAGGCGCTCACCGCTGAACAGGTGGAGGGCTACGCGCTCTTCAAGGAATACAACTGTGCTACCTGCCATGCGGGCGTGAACATGGGTGGCCTGTCGTATGAACTGATGGGTAAACGGGCTGACTACTTCAAGGACCGCGAAATCAATGCCAAGTCGGGACTGACGGATGCCGACAACGGACGCTGGGCACAAACGAAAGTGGAACGCGACCGTTATCGCTTCAAAACGCCGACGTTGCGCAATGTGGCGCTGACTTGGCCGTATTACCACGATGGCAGTGTGCCGACGCTCGACAAGGCGATTGACATGATGGCCCGCTACCAGGTGGGACGCGAAATGCCGGCTGCCGATGTGAAGAAGGTGCAGCTGTTCCTCGAAGCACTCACCGGACAATACAAGGGGCAGACCTTGAAGAATGACAATAAGCAATGAATAATGAGGGCGTTCCTCTAATGCATAATGTAAAATGTATAATGAGGTCTGACGACCGACGTACAGGACGAAGCAAAACCGCCGCCCCCATCGGCGTAGCCTTCATTATACATTTTACATTATAACAATCTCTCTTTCATGGATCAGTCTTGGCGAAACATTCCTGTCAGTCAATTAGCCTTGCAGCTGGCGGGGCGAAAGGACATTGATGTGCCCCACGTGTTGCGGCAGGTGGAGGGATGGCAACGTTTGCGCCACAAGGTGCCAAGCTGGACTGAGGTAGAGGGGCTGGAATATCCACACCGCCTGGCACTGGAACAATGTTCGGGTGAGGCGGCGGCACGCTTTAAGGCTGAAATGGTGGAAGGGTTGCTCAAGGATGACGATACGCACGCGGGGCGCCCGCTTTCCATGGCCGACCTTACCGGGGGACTGGGCGTGGACTTCTCTTTCCTGGCACCGCTGTTCGAGGAGGCTACGTATGTGGAGCGACAAGAGGAGCTGTGCAGGCTGGCTCGGCATAATTTTCCGCTGCTCGGTCTGCCCAATGCCCGCATAGTGTGTGCCGATGCAGAGGATTATCTCCGGCAGATGCAACCCGTTGACCTCCTTTTCTTGGACCCGGCCCGACGCGACGGTGCTGGACGGAAGACGGTGCGCATGGAAGACTGTGAGCCCGACGTGTGCCATTTGCTACCTATCTTACTCCAAAAGGCGCACTACATTGTGCTGAAACTCTCGCCCATGCTCGATATTGCCGCTGCACTGGGGGCATTGGGCTGTGTGGAGCGAGTGGGGGTGGTCGGTGCCGGAGGCGAATGTAAAGACCTCGTGTTGCTGCTTTCTGCCAATGCCGCTTCTCCCGTCATCACCGTGCGCGAAGGCACGGAGACTTTCGTCTTTACCCCACAGCAGGAGGCAGAGGCCACACCGCACTACGCCACCGAATGTGGCATGTATCTTTATGAACCCGGACCTGCACTGCTCAAAGCCGGGTGTTTCAAATTGCTCGCCATTCGTTTTGGCTTGCAGAAATTGCATCCTCACTCCCATTTATATACCGGAGACATTTACCTACCGCATTTCCCCGGCCGTCGTTTCCGAGTGGAAAGGGTGTTCGGTTTTGGTAAACAAGATTTGCGGCAGTTGCGCATGTGTGTTACTTGTGCCAACCTTACGGTCCGCAACTTTCCCGCCACAGTGGAAAAGTTGCGCGCTAAACTCAAGCTTCGCGATGGCGGTAGTGATTATCTCTTTGCTACCACACTCAACGACCAATCACACGTTCTCATACGCTGCGAAGCTGTATAATTCCATTTTTTTTGAAAAAAAGTGCCATGCTGCTGTAACTTTTTCCCATGCAGCCCGTCTACCATACAGAGAGTAGCACATGAAACAAATCGATTTTCGCCTTGACCTGCTTCCACTGAAGGATAAAATATACCGCACGGGATTGCGCATTACCCTCAACGCGCAAGAGGCGGAGGACCTCACGCAGGACACACTGCTACGGGTGTGGAGCAAACGCAACGATTTGCAGCAAATAGGCAGCTTGGAAGCGTATTGCTTGGCTGTGTGCCGCAATCTTGCCTTGGACAGAATGGCCAAACGCGAAAACGGAAATCTCTCGCTCGAAACGGAACAGACCGATGCGCTCGACACCGCACGGACGCCGCAAGAGCAGATGGAACACGAGGAAGAACTGAAACGAGTTCACCAACTCTTTAACCGTTTGCCGGAAAAATACCGCACTGCTCTCCAACTGCGCGACATCGAAGGTATGACTTACCAACAGGCCGCCGAAGCCATGGGCATGACGGAAGACCTCTTTAGAGTAACGCTTCATCGCGCAAGGAAAACCTTACGCACTGAATACGAAAATAACGATTGCTATGGACTATAAGTATATAGAACAACTCTTGGAACGCTATTGGGAATGCCAAACCTCGCCCGAGGAGGAGCAGATACTCAAAGCTTTCTTCAGCCAGCTCAATATCCCGAAAAAGTTGGCACGCTATAAGAGCCTGTTCGTATATGAAACAGAACAAGCTCGCATCTCTTTGGGCGACGACTTTGACCGCCGTATGCTGCAGGCCATAGGTTCTGAGCAACCTTCCAATCCGGAACTTAAAGTAGTGAAGGTGGAACATATCACCCTCATGCGTCGACTCCGCCCTCTCTATCATGCCGCAGCAGCTGTGGCCATTGTTACCTTGCTGGGTACGGCCGCACAACACTCGTTCCAGCCCGAGAGCTCAACGGCCGACCCTGCGGGATGGGACTACAATCAGTCGGCTTACAAAGACTCTTATCAAGACCCGCAAAAGGCGTATGAAGAAGGCATGAAGGCTTTGGACCTCTTCAAACAGGGACCGAAAACTGCGGTTGCCGACTCCGCCGGACTAAAGGCTAATCCCCAATAACAAAGCTTTGTTCCCGCTCCATGAAACACCTTATATGTATCCTCATGGCCGCCTTGATGGCAATGGCCGCCCGGGGGCAGAAAGAACAAGACTTTGCATCGCGCTATATGGCTCTCTATGCACAAGGTACTTCCTTGGAATGCACTACGGTCAGTCCTCTCATGATGGAAAAGCTCCTTAAACTCCCATCGGTCGAGGAAGATTCCTCCACAAAAAGGGTTTTGGCGCAGCTCAAGTCCATACGCATGGTAACCAATGCCAATCCGGCAGAAACAACGCTCCTCTACGAAAATGCACTGAAGCTGGCCAGGCAAAATCCTAAGCGTTACAGGCTTCAGGCTGAAGAGGAGGAGAAGAAAATCTACGTTCGCCGACGAGGACGTCTCATCGTGGAAATGGTATTGCTCATGAAACATGATGCCCGGTTGAACCTCATTAACCTCACGGGAAACATGAACGAAGATTTCCTTCAACAGCTGTCCGGTAGCTGAGAGCAAACCGTCCTATCAGTTGAACAAGAAGATGAACCTATCCATATCGGTCTTGAAACGCAAGGCTACCCTTTAAGTAAAACAATGCTGCTTTAAAACAATCAATTTCGCCAAGGCTTGCCCTTCATCCTTTTCCCCAAGGTTGCTCGCGCACAGCTCAGGTTTCAGTTTCCTCCGTAAGTCCGGTCCGGTGGGGCACGGCAAACAAGATAAACAGGGAAGTAGCCTCCGGGTCGCTTCCCTTTATCTTTTGGACGCTCGGCATGGATATTGTCTAACGGGTGAAAATCCTTGCTACCCAATAATAGCTGGAAGGCCATAACTTAAGTCAGAAAACCATCGTGAGATGGAACCCGAAGGAAGCTGACGGCAAACATTAGACGGTGGAGGTTTTGCTATTATGATGAATATCTGTTAAGCCGAAAATAGTTTTTTTATAATAAAGAAATTAAATAGAAGACCGAGGAAAGAACTCGATTCCCCAACACCAATAAAAGAGTTCCAAATCTACCGTCAGAGAGAAATGCCACAATTAGAAAGTGACTTTGACTGAATAATGAAGCAACTGCCGAAAAATGACATTACCTTTGCATAAGATAGGCGGCTCGGCAATCTAAGCAAGCTTATTGCGCTCGCCTTGCAACTATCTTTGCCGTCAACATTACCAAACCAACAAGCTGAAATATGAGAAAGATGAGCAGAATGGCTGCATTCCTTGTCGCACTGGCCCTTTCCTGGAACGGGAAAGCCGGGGCGCAGAATGCCGATTTCCATGTCGTGCCCCTGCCCAAGGAGGTCAGGGCTACGCAAGCCGGGAATTTTGAACTGAGCGAGAAAACCCTTATCAGTTATCCGCAGGGCGACAAAACGCTGAAACGCCATGCAGAGTACCTGGCCCAATTCATTGAGGAAGCCACGGGGCTCAAGCTGACGCTTACCACGGTTCCCGTGCAGCGCAACTGCATCCGTCTGTCGACGGCACTGAAGAAGAGCAATCCGGAGGCATACCTCATCCGCGTCAACAGCGAGATTGTGCTGATTGACGGCGCGTCGACAGCGGGCCTCTTCTACGGCATCCAGACTTTCCGCAAGGCCCTGCCCGTGGGCACGGTGCAGCGCGTGGTGGTGCCCGGCACGGAGGTCAGCGACCAGCCCCGCTTTGCCTATCGCGGTGCCCACCTCGACGTGTCGCGCCACTTCGTCAGCGTCGACTCCGTCTGCCGCTTCATCGATATGCTGGCCCTACACAACATCAACCGTTTCCATTGGCACCTCACCGACGACCAAGGCTGGAGGGTGGAGATAAAGAAATACCCCCTGCTCACCAAAATCGGCTCGCGCCGCTCTGAAACCGTCATTGGCCACAACACCGGCAAGTACGACGGCAAGCCCTACGGAGGTTTCTATACCCAGAAGGAAATACGGCAGGTGGTGCAGTACGCCGCCGACCGCCACATTACCATCATTCCCGAGATTGATATGCCCGGCCATATGCAGGCTGCACTGGCGGCCTATCCCGAGCTGGGCTGTACGGGAGGCCCTTATGAAGTGTGGAAGATGTGGGGCGTTTCGGAACACGTGCTCTGTGCCGGCAACGACAAAACCCTCCGTTTCATCGAGGATGTGCTGGCAGAAATCGTGAAGCTCTTCCCCTCGGAGTACATCCACGTGGGCGGCGACGAATGTCCCAAGACACAGTGGGAACAGTGTGCCAAATGCCAGGCCCGCATCAAGGCCGAGCACCTGGAGGCCGACGGCAAGCACAGTGCCGAGGAACGGCTGCAGAGCTACGTCATCCACCATGCCGAGGAGTTCCTGCGCAAGCAGGGCCGTCGCATGATCGGGTGGGACGAAATCCTGGAGGGCGGACTCGCACCCGGTGCCACCGTCATGTCGTGGCGCGGCGAAGGCGGGGGCATTGAGGCCGCCCGGCAGCAGCACGATGTCATCATGACCCCCAACACCTACATGTACTTCGACTACTACCAGAGCGACATGCCGCAGTATGAGCCCGAAGCCATCGGCGGCTACGTGCCCATCGAGCGCGTCTACGGCTACGAGCCGGTGCCCGCCGTGCTCCGTCCCGAGGAGCGTAAATATATCATCGGCGTGCAGGCCAATTGCTGGGCAGAATATCTCAAGAGCTACCGTCAGGTGGAGTATATGGAACTGCCGCGCATGGCAGCATTGAGCGAAGTGCAGTGGTGCAATCCCGAGCAGAAGAACTATGAGGCGTTCGTGCAGCGGTTGCAAAGGCTGGTCAGTGTCTACCGTCTCAAAGGCTACAACTACGCCAAGGTGATCTACCGTGTCAAGTCCGGCTTCCGTGTCGACACTGTGCAGCACGCCGTGGTGGCCACGCTCTCCACCATCGATGATGCACCGGTTTATTACACCTTGGACGGTACAGCGCCCACCACCGCCTCGCCACGTTACGAAGGCCCGCTGCGGTTGACGCAAAGCGGCACGTTGCGCGCCGTGGCCGTAAGGGGAGGGGAGGTGACGCCCGAGGTGAGCGAGACCTTCTCTTTCAGCCGTTCCACTGCCTGCCCCATCCGTTTGCTCAGCGCGCCCCACGGCAGTTACACCTTTGCCGGAGCGCAGGTGCTGAACGATGGACGTTGCGGCCGCTCCACCAACTACCGCACGGGCGAGTGGCTGGGCTTCTGCGGCAATGACCTTGAGGCGGAGATAGACCTGGGCAGCCCCACCCGGGTAAGCAGCGTGACCATCCGCACCTGTGTGGAGAAGGGCGATTGGATATTCGATGCCCGGGGTCTCGAAGTGTACGGTTCTTCCGACGGCAAGACCTTCACCCCCTTGGCTTCCGAAACCTACGCGCCGCTCACGCGCGATGATGCCAACCGCATCTACACCCACCGGTTGGACTTCGCGCCGGCCACGGTGCGCTATGTCCGGGTGAAGGCCGTTTCGGAAAAACAGTTGCCCGAGTGGCACAGCGGTGCCGGTCACCCCGCCTTCCTCTTTGTCGACGAGGTGCAGGTAAAATGACGTTTACGCTTTGAACTTTTGCCGGACTTTTGCCGGACACCCCAATTTCTGAAATATCCCGCCCTTTCCGGGCAGACATAAAGAACGCCCCACGTGCCGCGAGCACGTGGGGCGTTGGTATTCCGGTAAGAGTAGGGAGAGGGTAGGGGGGAAGGGTTATTCCTTTTTCCTCTTTGGTTGTCAATTTCTGCAAGCGGAGCGTGCGTTTCCTGAACAGGGCGGGCTTTTACAACGGGCGGGATGTGTTTCCCATATGCAACAACCGGCACGCCACCCAAGGCGTGCCGGTTGCAGAAGAGTATAGGATTTGTGCGGTTAGGGTGGTTCTAATAATTCTGATGCGGAGGTTTGCGCCCTATCGGAAGTGGATTTTTGTAAGTAGGCGAAAGAGCATAGCGGGCTATGTGACTGAACCTACTTACAAAAAGACGCTTTCGAGAGGGTGCAAAGCAACCATCAGAATATCAGAATATATAAATCAGAATTT
>SFPC01000076.1 GCA_004552195.1 Bacteroidales bacterium
CTGCGCTACCCCGTATTTTTCATCCCCTAAGCTAAAGACTTAGGGGTTTTCAAATACGCTTTCTATAAGTAGGTGTTCTGACCTTTAGGGTTCTATGTATTTGGCCCTAACAATATGGCCTGCGAAAGGAGCAAAAAGACTATTCCGGAAAACCGCCTTTTTGCGCGCCTGCCTAATTCCGCAGACAAAACAAAAACATGGGCTGTACAAGCGTCCTTACACCGCCCTTAAGAATATGAATAAATGTTTTCTATGGAGCAACCTATGAATGACTCTTTCCTTTCAATCCTCACTACATTCCCCCTTCTGGAATTGGTCTGAATAAAGTTTGAAGAAATCGTAGTTCAAAATGATGGAAATGCGCATGAGCAGTGCCGTATCCAAGTTTGACTTCTCAAAAATCTTGTACACATTTGTACGGCTACAAGCTAACTGGCGAGACAACCAAACCACGGTCTGATGCCGTTCATTGAGTTGCTTCCTAATTCGTGTGCCAATATGCATATATGAAAGAAGTTAATCGGTTGATAATGGAAAAATTGTATTATGGATTGTGCAAAGTAATGAGTTTGAGATGAAATAGTCATCATTTTTTTGTACCTAAAAACACTACATGATATGACTTTCGGCACAAATTTCTGCATTTTGTAGGCTCTGTGTTAACAGAAACTAAAGTTTTCAGCACTTTTGTAGCCATTTCCTGTAACAAAATGACCATTCTCACAGGATGGGGCACGGGACGGCCGGCAATCCACCCATTCTGCCCCACGTTGCCACGGAAACAACGCCTGTAACTTTTCTCCAACCCAAAAGAAGAAGTAACTTTGCCGCCAAAACGTACAGACCATGGTTCTCAACTACATCTGGATTGCATTTTTCGGCATTGCATTCGTCATTGCCTTGGTGAAACTCATCTTCCTGGGCGACACGGAGGTGTTCCCGGCCATCATCAACTCCACGTTCGACACGTCCAAAACGGCCTTTGAAATTTCGCTGGGCCTCACGGGCGTGCTTTCGCTATGGTTGGGAATAATGAAAATTGGCGAGAAGGGAGGCGTGGTCAACGCCATGGCGCGGTTGCTGAGCCCGGTGTTCACGCGACTTTTCCCCGAAATTCCGCGCAACCACCCCGTGTTCGGCAACATTTTTATGAACATTTCGGCCAATATGCTGGGACTGGACAATGCGGCCACGCCCTTGGGACTGAAAGCCATGGAAGGCTTGCAGGCACTGAACACGAAGAAGGACACGGCGTCAAACTCCATGATTATGTTCCTCGTGTTGAACACATCAGGTCTGACTATCATCCCCGTAAGCATCATGGTGTACCGTGCACAAATGGGGGCGGCACAACCCACGGACATATTCATTCCCATCCTCATCGCCACTTTCTTCTCCACCCTGGCCGGCGTCATCATCACCGGTCTGTACCAGCGTATTAACCTGCTTCAGCCTGTGCTGTTAGCCACGCTGGGCAGCCTGTCGCTGTTAGTGGCCACGTTGATATGGGGCTTCAGCCGCCTCGATGGCCCGATGATGAACACCGTGGGCACCACGTCGGCCAACGTGCTCCTATTCCTTATTATAATAAGCTTCATCGCTGCCGGGGTGCGCAAGCGCGTCAACGTCTACGACGCTTTTGTGGAAGGAGCCAAAGGCGGTTTTGAAACCGCCGTGCGCATCATTCCTTACCTCGTGGCAGTACTGGTGAGCATCGGTGTGTTCCGCGCTTCGGGTGCCATGGACTGGCTGATAGAAAGCGTGAAATGGCTGGTGGGCCTGACGGGTGCCGATGCCGAATGGGTAGGTGCATTGCCCACAGCCCTGATGAAACCGCTTTCAGGCAGTGGTGCACGCGGCATGATGGTCGACGCGATGACCACTTACGGTGCCGACTCGTTTGTAGGGCGCCTCAGCTGCATCTTCCAAGGCTCCACCGACACCACCTTCTACATCCTGGCCGTCTACTTCGGCTCTGTGGGCATTTCCAAGACGCGCCATGCGGTGGCCTGCGGCCTGCTGGCCGATTTGGCAGGCATCCTGGCCGCCATTGGCATCGCCTACCTATTCTTCTAAACCGGTTTTTGGTCAAAAACACAGATTTCTACACATTATATATATGTCTGAAACGAACACATCGTCCGCCGCGAAATCCGGCGGCATGAAATCATTAGCCAAGGACACGGCCATTTACGGTTTGTCGAGCATTGTAGGCCGTTTCCTCAATTACTTGCTCGTGCCGCTCTACACGGCGAAGCTTGCCGCCTCCACTGGCGGCTATGGGGTCATCACGGAGGTGTACAGCTACGTGGCACTGCTGCTCGTACTCCTCACTTTCGGCATGGAAACCACATTCTTCCGTTTTGTAAACAAGGAAGAAGAACGCCCCATGCGGGTTTACTCCACCACGCTCTGGATGGTGGGCGGCGTAGGACTGGTGTTCCTGGCCTTGGTTTTCGGTTTTCTGCCCTCCATCGCCGCTGAGCTCGATTATGCCGCACACCCGGAGTTCCTGGGCATGATGGCGGTATGCGTGGCCATCGACGCTTTCCAGTGCATCCCCTTCGCCTACCTGCGTTACCAACGCCGGCCCATCAAGTTCGCCGCACTGAAACTGCTGTTCATCGTGCTGAACATCTCGCTCAACCTCGTGTATTTCCTCCTGCTGCCCTGGCTCTACGACAATCCCTCCACGCACGATGTGGCGGCGACGGTGTGGGCTATGCGTTCGCCATCAACCTGTTCTGCACCGCCTTTGTCACGCTGTTCTTCCGCCGCGAGCTGACGGGCTTCCCATGGGTGTTCGACAAGGTGCTGGCTCGGCAGATGCTGGGCTATGCCTGGCCCATACTGATACTGGGCATAGCAGGCATATTGAACCAAACGGCCGACAAGATGCTGTTTCCGCGCTTGGTCGAGGGACAGGAAGGCAAGGTGCAGTTGGGCATTTACGGCGCAAGCGTGAAGATTGCCATGATCATGGCCATGATTACGCAGGCTTTCCGTTATGCCTACGAGCCCTTCGTCTTTGGCCGGCAAAAGGATCGCGACAATCGCGACACTTACGCCAAGGCGATGAAGTTTTTCCTTATCTTCACCCTTCTGGCTTTCCTCATGGTGATGGGGTATATCGACATTTTGAAACACATCATCGGTCGCAGCTACTGGGAAGGGCTGAAGGTGGTGCCCATCGTCATGGCGGCGGAAATCATGATGGGAATTTATTTCAACCTCTCGTTTTGGTACAAACTCATCGACAAAACCATCTGGGGAGCATGGTTCTCAGGCATAGGCTGCGCCGTATTGATAGCGGTCAACGTGCTGTTCATCCCCACCTACGGCTACATGGCTTGTGCATGGGCGGGCTTTGCAGGCTACGCCACGGCCATGACGCTCAGCTACGTGGTGGGACAACGTTACTACCCCATTCGCTACCCGCTGAAGGACATGGCGGTGTACGTGGCCATCACATTGCTGTTCTTTGCCGTGATGCAGGCAGCCGCTACATGGATTGATGCGCTGTGGCTGCGGCTGCTCATCAACACGGGCTGCATTGCCCTGTTTATGGCGCACACGGTGCATTATGATTTCCCCTTGTCGAACCTGCCCGTGGTGGGCAAATATTTCAAACGGTAGTTTCATGTCACATCAAACCTATACGCTGGACAACGGCCTGCGCCTCATTCACGAGCCTTCCCATTCTCAGGTGGTGTACTGCGGCTACGTGGTCTGTGCGGGCACACGCCACGAGGCGGAGGCCGACTCCGGAATGGCCCATTTCATCGAGCATCTCACCTTCAAGGGCACATCGCGCCGCCGGGCCTGCCACATAACGAACGGACTGGAGCGCGTGGGCGGCGACTTGAACGCTTTTACGACCAAACAGGAAACGGTGTACTACGCCACGGTGCTGAAGAATGACTTTGCCCGGGCGGCGGATCTGCTGACCGACATCGTGTTCCACAGCACGTTTCCGCAGACGGAAATTGACAAGGAGGTGGAGGTAATCTGCGATGAAATCGACAGTTATCAGGACTCGCCGTCGGAACTTATCTTCGACGAGTTTGAAGCGATGATGTATCCCGGACAACCGTTGGGGCGTGACATTCTGGGCCGTGCCGAACGGCTGCGCCAGTACACCACGGCTGATGCCTTGCGCTTTGTGCGCCCTTATTATCACCCCTGCCACACAGCTTTTTATGTGTACGGCGACGTGCCGTTCCGCACCATCGTGCGAACGCTCGAACGGCTCACATCGGACTTCGGACCGGCGGAACCCTCCCTTCCGGCTACGCAGCCTCCCACAGTGCCGTCCGTGCCGGCAGAGCCGTTGCGCATCGTGACAAAACAGACGCACCAGGCTCACGTCATGGTGGGCGGCCCGGCATACGGCGGGAGCAGTCCGCACCGCTTTGCCCTGACGCTGCTGAACAACATATTGGGCGGGCCGGGCATGAACTCGCGACTCAACCTGAGCCTGCGTGAAAAGGCGGGGCTGGTGTACAGCGTAGACTCCTACCTGAACACGTATCCTGACACGGGCTTCTGGAACGTATACTTCGGTTGCGATGCACACGATGTGGCGCGGTGCCGCCGACTGTTAGAGCGCGAATTGCGCCGTTTCATCGACAATCCGTTGTCGGAAACTCGGCTGAAAGCGGCCAAGAAGCAGCTGCTGGGACAGATAGGCATCTCGACCGACGCGCCGGAAAATTATGCCTTGGCACTGGGGAAGACGTTTGCCCACTACAACCGCTATCGCGACATTGCCCGACTGTGCCGCGACATCAATGAAGTAACAGCCGAGGAGATGCAGGCAGTAGCGGCCGAGGTGTACCGTCCGGAGCGGCTCACGACACTGATTTACCAATAGTACCACCATGCTCCAGACAAAGAAGGTTAAACAGCTGGCCTCCGAAATAGGTTTCTCAGCCTGCGGCTTGGCTCCTGCCGGTCCGGTGGCGGAGGAACGCGCGGTAGAGTTGCGCCAATGGTTGGTGGAGGGATGCCATGCGGACATGGCGTATCTGGAAAACCATGTGGAGAAGCGGCTCAACCCTTGCCTGCTGGTAGACGGGGCACAAACGGTGGTGAGCGTGGCGGTGAACTATTATTCCGATCAAGTGCCGGCACCGTCATCAACGCAGTGGCGGTTGGCACGCTATGCCTACGGCACAGACTATCACGAAGTGGTGAAGGGAATGCTCCACCGATTGCTGGAGTTGCTGGGTCCAGAAGCGGGCGAAGGAAGCCGGGCTTTCGTGGACACGGCACCGGTGGACGAGAAATACTGGGCCAGGCGCTGCGGACTGGGGTGGCAAGGAAGGAACTCCCAGCTGATTATTCCGCAGGCGGGCAGTTATTTCTTTCTCGGAGAACTTATACTGACTGAAAAATGCGATGAATACGATGATTTTATGCCTAATCGCTGCGGCACATGCCACCGCTGCGTGGAAGCGTGTCCGACAGGGGCATTGCGCGGCGATGGTCTGCTGGACGCCCGCCGCTGCCTGTCGTACCTGACCATTGAGCACCGTGGCCCGCTGCCTACGGAGGAGTCGCGACGGATGTCTCCCTGCTTTTACGGCTGCGACCGCTGCGCCGAGGCTTGTCCGTGGAACGAACGCTTTGCCCGCAACACCGAAGTGGAGGAGCTACAGCCCCGCCCCACCCTGCTCTGCATGGACAAGGCCGACTGGCAGCAGCTCACACGCGAGCAATACACTGAGATTTTCCGGAAAAGCGCGGTGAAAAGGGCGAAATTTGAAGGATTGAAGCGCAATATCGATGCCATGGAGCCGTAAGGTGCAACATCAAATTATCAATTTAAGTTTCGGAGGTTATGAGGGATAAGGTTATGGTCGCTTCGCTCCTGAGGTTATGAGGTTATGAGGTTATAAAGTTACTCGATGCGGCTATCTTGACTACCTCAAACAGTATTTTTTATTTTGCAAAACCTTCTAACAGTAACTTTATAACCTCATAACCTCATAACCTCAGGAGCGAAGCGACCATAACCTTATCCCTCATAACCCTTCCACATGCGAAACTTGAATTACTAATTATCAGGCAAAAGCATACATCTTAACAAAAACATTTAACTTTGCCGCGCCTTCTTGGCTCACAAAAGGAAAACAAACTAATAACAACTACAAACCGCGTATATCTCACATGAAACAGTACAAGCTGGTAAACAACCTTTTGGGATGGATTACCTTTGCCATCGCGGCCTTCACCTACTGCATGACGGTGGAGCCGACGGCCAGTTTTTGGGATTGCCCTGAGTTCATCACCACGGCCTACAAGCTGGAGGTGGGTCATCCCCCCGGCGCACCGTTCTTTATGCTCACCGGCAATTTCTTCACACAGTTCACCGACGACCCCTCGAAGGTGGCTTTCTGCGTCAACATCATGTCGGCCCTGCTTTCGGCCCTCTGCATCCTGTTCCTGTTCTGGACCATCACCCATCTGGCGCGGATGTTGCTCATCGACGACGGCAAAGTGACCACGTGGACGCAGACGCTGCTCATCATGGGTTGCGGCCTGACGGGTGCGCTGGCCTACACGTGGAGTGACACCTTCTGGTTCTCGGCTGTCGAGGGTGAGGTGTACGCCTATTCCTCCATGTTCACCGCCCTGGTGTTCTGGCTCATCCTGAAATGGGAGGAACACGCCGACGAGCCGCACTCCGACCGCTGGTTAGTGCTCATTTTCTACCTCACGGGCCTCTCCATCGGCGTTCACCTACTCAACTTGCTCTGTCTGCCCGCCATCGCGCTGGTATATTATTATAAGCGTAAGCCCGATGCCAACCTGAAGGGCTCGTTGGTGGCACTGGCCATCTCCATGCTCCTCGTGGCCGCCGTGCTCTACGGCGTGGTGCCCGGCATCGTGAAGGTGGGCGGATGGTTTGAATGGTTCTTTGTGAACGACCTCGGCATGCCGTTCAACACGGGCGTTATCATTTACATCATTGTGCTGATTGCAGTGGTGTTAGCCGCCATTTGGAGCACCACTACGCACAATCGCAATCGTACCACGCTGCTTTACGGACTGAGCGTGGCGTTGCTCGGCATTCCCTTCATGGGCCACGGTGCTCTCTCTATCGTGCTGGGCCTTGTGGTGCTGGGCGTGCTGGGATTCGTGTTGCAGTTGAAGGACAAGAACGGCAACTACGTGCTGCGCAAGCGTTTCCTCAACACCTCGCTGCTGTGTATGCTGATGCTGATGATAGGCTACTCTTCGTATGCCGTCATCGTGATCCGCTCCACGCAGAATACGCCGATGGACCAGAACTCTCCGGAGGACATCTTCACCCTCGGCTCCTACATGAGCCGCGAACAATACGGTTCGTACCCCCTCTTCAAGGGCGAAGCTTATTGCTCGCAGGAACAGGCTTATTCGGCCGGTGCCATTGAGTACAAACGCAGCATGCGTACGCAACGCCGCGAGAAGGCCGATGCCAACGAACCGGACCGCTACGAGGAAATTGAAGAAACAACGGGCGTAAAGTACCCGGGCGGACTGACCATGCTCTTCCCGCGCATGTGGAGCGCAGGCCACGCCGGGAAGTATGAGCAATGGATGGGCAGCATCGACATGAGACCCGTCGTCTTCACCACACCGGAGGGCTACGAAATGACCGGAGAAATGCCTACACAGTGGGAAAACCTGCGCTTCTTCCTGTCATATCAAGTGAACTTCATGTACTGGCGTTACTTCATGTGGAACTTCGCCGGACGACAAAACGACCTGCAAAGCCAGGGCGAACTGGAACACGGCAACTGGATTACAGGCTTCTCTTTCATAGACAACGCGCTCTATGGCGACCAAAGCCTCCTGCCCCAGTCGCTGCGCGAGAACAAGGGGCACAACGTGTTCTACTGTCTGCCTTTGCTGCTGGGTCTTATCGGTCTATTCTGGCAAGCCTATCGTGGCGAGAAGGGCGTACGCCAGTTCTGGGTGGTGTTCTTCCTCTTCTTCATGACGGGCTTGGCCATCGTGCTCTACCTGAACCAGACACCGAGCCAGCCGCGTGAACGCGACTATGCCTATGCCGGCTCATTCTATGCCTTTGCCATCTGGATTGGCCTCGGCGTGGCCGCCATTGCCAAGGGACTGGAGAAAATCCTGAAGCAGAAACCGGCCATCGCCGCCGCTCTGGCTTCGTTCATCGGTATCCTCGTGCCGCTGCAGATGGTGAGCCAGACGTGGGACGACCACGACCGTTCCGACCGCTTCGCCTGCCGCGACTTCGGCCTGAACTACCTGAACACGCTCCCCGCAAAGGGCAACCCCATCATCTTTACCAACGGCGACAACGACACCTTCCCGCTTTGGTATAACCAGGAAGTGGAGGGCAACCGTACCGATGCCCGCGTGTGCAACCTGTCCTATCTGCAGACCGACTGGTACACAGACCAGATGCGCCGACCGGCCTACGACTCGCCGGCTCTGCCCATCACCTGGGAACGCTTCTACTACGTGGACAACGGCAAGCACACTTACTACCCCATCAAGCCGGAAGGCAGAGAGGAACTCGACCGCATCAAAAAGGAAAACCCGAACGTGGACCCCTACGAGATGTCGTACATCATTGACCACTACGCCAAGAAGGAACGCGGCGGTTACATCCCCACCGACTCGGTGGTTATCAGCGTGAACAAGCAGGCGGTCATCGAAAGCGGCATGTTCCTGCCCCTCGGACCGGAAAACATTCCCGACAAGATGGTCATCTCGCTCCGAAACGCCTACGAAAAACAAGGCGGACTCTATCGCTCGGACCTCATGATTTACGAAATGCTGGCCCATGCCGACTGGAAACGCCCGATGTACATGAGCGTGACGCTGGGCGCAGGAAACTATGCCGGACTGGAGAACTACTTAGTGCTTGAAGGTTTGGCTTACCGCATCACGCCGTTCGACTTCGGCGGCATGGGCATGATTGACAGCGACACGATGTACCGCAACATGATGACGCGCTTCAAATACGGCGCAGTGAACACGCCGGGCATCTACCTCGACGAAACGGTGATGCGCATGTGCCAGACACACCGCCGGATGTTCCTCATGCTGGCCAACAGCCTGCTGCAAAAGGGCGAGAAGGACAAAGCCACCAAGGTGCTGCAAAAATGTTTGAAAGAACTGCCTTCCACTACCGTCCCCTACACGGATGACGACTCGCAGCTGGCTTCGCTCTTGGCCGAAGCGGGCAACAAAAAGGAGGCGGCCAAGGTGGCCAAAGCTGTGCTGGACTACAACTTCCAGTACCTGACATATCTCAACTCGCTGGGCTCGGACCGCGTACAAACCTATATGCGCACTTGCTACTACTTAGTGACGAGTACCATCGAGGCTTCACATGCGCTGAGGTCGGTAAACGATCCGCAGGTTGCGCAATATGATAAACGCATAGAGCAGGCCGGACATACCGAAGCCTTCCAGTTGGGCCTTGAAGTATACCAGCAACAAATGCAATAAGCGCACAGATTAACATGGGCGTAGCTGGGAAGCGTTTTTCACCCTCATCCCGGTGTGATTGAGCTTCCCGGCTACGCCCTTTTTTGATGATGAGTTCAAAACGTGGAGACGAAGAGTAAAGAACTCCTCTCCAGGCAACACCCGTGACAGGGCTGCCTCTCCATCATCTATTCTGTTCAATATATCCAAACACTTTATCCCGTGATTATCGAACAACCTGCGAAGTTCCTCCGCTGGCTTTATCCCCACGCCTTGTGGCGCATGAATCCGGAGGAGCGCGCTGTTTACCTTACCTTTGACGACGGCCCGATCCCCGAGGTTACGCCTTGGGTGCTGGAGGTGTTGGCGCACTACGGCATCAAGGCCACCTTCTTCATGGTGGGCGACAACATACGTAAGCATCCCAAGGAATTTGAGATGGTAAAGGCACAGGGACACCGACTGGGTAACCACACCTTCAACCACATCGGCGGACTTCGGCACGGCATACGGTCGTATGTGCGCAACGTGGACAAGGCCAACGAGTACCTGCACACAGACCTCTTCCGACCGCCACACGGCTGGATGAAGTGGGAACAGTATATCATAGTGAAGCAGCGTTACCGCGTGGTGATGTGGGACCTCGTCACCCGCGACTATTCCACACGCCTCAATGGCCGCGACGTGCTGCTCAACGTGCGGCGCTATGCCCGCCCCGGCAGCATCATCACTTTCCACGATTCGCTCAAAAGCCACGACAAACTGCTCTACGCCCTGCCCCGCGCTATCGAGTGGCTGCGCTCGCAAGGCTACGAGTTCAAAGTGTTTCCATAAGCTGAGTCGCGTTTTGCGCAACTCAGCTTATGAGGTTATGAGGTTATGGTCGCTTCGCTCCCCAGGTTATAAAGTTACTGAGTAACTTGGTTATAAGGTTATGAGGTTATGAAGTTACTACTGTAACGCCTGAACATCGCCCGCTCAAATAGTAATATTATAACCTCATAACCTTATCTCTCATAACCTAATTTTTTATAACCTTATCCTTTATCATCTGTTGCACTTCCCCTTATTCATGCGTTATCAAATCACGATAACCCCAACAAACCTTTTTCTATGAACAAGAAACTGCTTTTCGTCCTACCGCTGATTACACTCTTGCCCATGCAGCTCCGGGCGCAACAGACCGACAGCCTCAGCACCGACACCATAGCCCGCCAGCTCGGCGAAGCCACCGCCACCACCACTCGCCTCGTCTTCACCAACAAAAAAGACACCGTGGTCTACGACATGAACGCACTGCTTGCCACGCAGGGCGATATGCTCAACGATGTCATCAACAAAATGCCGGGTCTGGAACTGCGCGACGGTGTGCTCTACTTCAAAGGCAAAAAGGTGGACCGCCTGATGGTGAACGGAACGGATTTCATGCGCGACGACACGAAAACGGCACTCGAACAGCTGCCGGCCTACATGGTGAAGACGGTGAAAGCCTATGAAAGTCTCACGGACCAGGCGAAAGTAACGGGCATTGACGACGGCCAGCGCGAACAGGTGGTCAACGTGGAACTGCGCAAAAACTACCTCAACGCCTGGGCCGGAAACGTGGACATGGGCTATGCCACCGATGACTACTACCGCGTGCGCGGCTTTGCCAACACCTTCAGCGCACTCTCCCGCATCAGCCCCTACACCGGCCTGACCAACACGGGCGAATACCAGTCGGTCGACAACAGCGGCGGCTGGGAGGACAACGGCTCTGGCAGCTCGCCTGGCAAAACCTCCTACAAACGTCCCGGCGCCACCTTCATGTTCAAGAACCGCGAGGAAGAGGAAGGTAAAGGGTTTGTGAAAATTGACGGCCACGCCACCTGGGACTACCGCAAGCACAACTCACGGCAGCCAGGATTTCCCTGACGTGGAAGCCCACCGTCACGACACACCTGGAGTTTCGTCCCTGGTTCTCACACACCTCCACCCGAGGGCGCAAGGCCCAGGCCACGGGACAGTGGAACGCCAACGTGTTCTCCCTCGCCAATGACCCCATCGGCCTGCTCCGCCAAAGCGGTGCCGAAGGGTGGCCAGCAGGGGAGGCCGTCACACTCTGGCAGGCGGAAACTGCCTCCACCCTCTCCTCCAACGCTTATTATCACACCTTCTTCCTGACCCAACGGCTCACCGAAAACAACTGGCGCATCTCCATCAACCACCTACTTAACGACCAGCACAACGACACACAGGCCCACGCGCTCAACGGCTACCGCTATTTCCAACCCTCCGCCACGCCGCAGCCCACCATCCTCAACCGCTACAACGAGAAGGAATCCTCTGTCCGTGAACAGCAAGTATCCGCCGACCTCAACATTCCCCTGCCCGTGCTGCAGACGCTGCGCCTGAGCTACAGTTTCGCCAACTCGCGAAGACAGTCCGACGCGCAGGGCTTCCTGCTTGACAGGATGGGCGGCGTGTTTGCCGACTACGACAGCTACCTGGCGCACTACGGCACCCTGCCCACGGAGGAGGACTGGCGGATGCTGGCCCGCGAGGCGGAAACGACGGTGAATTCGCTGAAAAAAACGCATAGGCACAAGGCCGAAGGCTACCTGCAATACAAGTCGAAGCACCTCTACGCCTCGGTGCGCAGCACGTGGAATTTCTGCTATGACTTCATGGATTACCGCAAGGGCGACTACGAACCGCAAATCCTCTCGCGCCACGCCACGGACTACCGCCTCTTTGCCCAGCTGCGCTACGAAACGGACTCCATGGGCAATTTCGACCTGCAATACAGCTATTCCACACAGCCGCAGCAGCTTGACCTGCAAATCAACATTCCCGACCTCTCTGACCCGCTCCACGTGCAGCTCGCCGCCGGCCATCTGCCCCGCCTTGAGCAGCAGAGCGTGGGCATCTTCTACACGGGAAACCTGAAGAACGGCAAAATGTTCTCCATTGACCTCAACTGGAACCAATGGCTGGGCCATACGGTGTCGCGCTCCACCTACGACCCCGTCACCGGCATCACCACCACCCGGCTCACCACCGTCAATGGCCGCTGGAACGGCACGGCCCGCGTGTACTTCGGCATGCCGCTCGACAAGCAGCAGCAGTTCAACTGGTCCGTCAGTGTATCTTACGACTACATGCACGAGCCCAACTTTGCTCAGACCACGGCGGGTGAACCTTTCCGCTACACCAACCATCAGCACCTGCTCTACACCAAAACCACGCTTCAAGCCCGCACCGGCCAGTTCTTCGGCACTTTCAACTACTACAATGTGCTCATCCGGCAACGCAGCCCCTTAGTCTCCGCCACCTCCACCGGCAAAACGTCACACCATTTTCTCACCTCGCTGCAATATACCTTCCCGGGCGATTGGGAAATAAAATCCTCGGTCGAAGCGAACTACCAATATGCCTTAGCCTCGGCCAACTACACCCCCTGGCGCACCATCTGGACAGCCTCGGTGGCCAAGCGGCTGCTGCCAGGCAAACAGCTCACCCTGAAGCTCGAAGCCTCAGACATTCTCAACCAGCGCAGCCGTTCCTACGCCTGGGCCCGTGCCGAATACACCAGCAACAACTGGTATAACTGTGTGCAACGCTTCGTGATGTTCCACGTCATTTACCATTTCAATACCAAAAAGAAATAAGGGTGGTTCTAAAAATTCTGATTTATATATTCTGATATTCTGATGGTTGCTTTGCACCCTCTCGAAAGCGTCTTTTTGTAAGTAGGTTCAGTCACATA
>SFPC01000077.1 GCA_004552195.1 Bacteroidales bacterium
TTTCAGCGATGGCTGAAAACGTCTGATTTTCAATGCGTTCAGTGTGTGTTTTCTTGTGTGCCGAATTGTGCTTTTTCTTGTGCCCTCTTTGTGTGCCGTCCGAGGTGTGCGGGCACCGTGTTTGGAAGGTATGAAAAAGCCCCGTTGCTCGGTATGAGGCAACGGGGCAATGACGTGTTATTTGCCGAAGAACGATTATTTCACAGCAGCGGCCAATTCGGCACCGGCTTTGAACTTAATCACCTTTTTGGCTTCAATTTGGATTTTTTCCTTGGTAGCAGGATTGATACCGGTACGTGCGGGACGCTCTGTTACGGCGAATGTACCGAAGCCGAGGATGGCCACTTTGTCGCCTTCTTTCAATGCGCCGGAGATAGCATCAATCACGGCATCAAGAGCTTGCTTGGAATCAGCCTTGCTTAAACCGGTGGCAGCAATGGCATTTACGAGATCTGTCTTGTTCATTGTAAAATATATTAGATATAAAAATATGTACGTCGTTGCTTTTGGAAAAGCGGATGGTGCAAATCCAACGCGAACCATTTTGAAAGAAAGCGTTTTGCTCGCAGTTTCAACGGCAAATATAGAATAAGGAGACGGGTTCGGCAAAATGTTTATTTACTTTTTTTGTCTTCAAACCTCAAAAAGGGAAATTTTGCCACCGAAAAACCTTTTTCTATTGCTTTTCAGGCGTTTTTTATCGTGGTTTGGTTCAAAAATCAGATGACAACCACTTTTGCTGCCACGCTTTCCGACCCATCGGCATTGGCCACGAGTATGAAGTAAACACCCGGTGCCACACGTTGTCCGGTGGTCTGGCTCCGCACGTCCCACACGAATGATCCGCCGACGGCTGTACCGCGTGCCACGAGCTGCGAGCCGGCACTAACAATCTTCACCTCTGCCTCTTCCGTCAGTCCGGTGATGGTGACGTTGCCGGAGTAGGCAGGCCGTACGGGATTGGGGTACACCTTGACGTTATCCTCCACCAGTTCGGGCTGAACCGGCGTGATGTTTGTCCTATACGAACACAGTCCGACGTCAGTGCCTATCATCAGTTCTCCCGTTTCGGGATGGATGGCCAAGGAGTAAATGTTGTCAGAGAGGAGTGGCGAGTTGTCTGCCGTGAAATGCTCCAAAACCTCCGAGCCGTCGGGACTTGCGAGATACACTCCCGATCCGAACGTGCCAAGCCACTTACGATTTCCCTGATCCACGACCAATGCCGTCACATCGATGCCTGTGAGCAGGTAATCGGCGTAGTTCGTGCCATCGTTGCGCGGCACTTTGGGCTGATAGACGGAAAAGGCCGAAGTATTGAACCAGCTCTCGGGATTTTCCACGGCATAAACGCCCGAAGCGCAGCCAAACCAAATTTGTCCCGTCAAGTCCTGACAAATATCTTTGATTTCGAGCAATTCACATTTCGTTCCGTCCTCATTGATGGCAGCACTGCGGAACACGCCTCGGTCGTCGGCCGTATTGTCCGGCGTTCCGCCGAAGTCAAGTCCGTAGAGCCCCGACTGCACTGAAGTAGAACGTCGGGACGTAACCCAAACATGATTGTCTTTGTCCACCATGATGCGTTCCGGGGTGGAAGCTTCTGAAAAATTCGCATCGAACAGCGATGCCCAGGTGCCGTCTTTTTTCAACACCTTGAGGACCTTGTCCATTTCATAGTTCGTCATCCAGAGATTTCCCTGCGCGTCATACGCCAGTCCGTCGACAATGGCATAATTGGGGTTGTTACGTCCGCCGGGAGCTATTTCTATGGGCGAATTAGAGGGGTTATAATGCTTCACAAACTCAAAGTTGCGAAATTCGAGCAGCCCCGATGTGCATGAAATGAAATGGTGTGATGCGTCTTCAGGGTCCTGCACGATAGACGTAACGTTTCTGAACACCGAATTGTCATTCATGGTAAATCCCTTTTCGGGAAAGAAAGTCCATTTGCCGTCCTCGTAGACCATGGCCGTAGGTTCGAACATCTTCCCCGCCGTGTAGTCCATGCGTCCGCCGGCCACGAGCAAGCGGTTGCCGGCAAAACTGAGTTTGTAGCAATAGTCGCGTCGCGGTCCGTAGCCTCCGATTTTCGTTCCCGTGTCGTCCAGCAGTTTGTTTTCGAGGTCGGCTTTCACATTGAGCAGCTCTTTTGATTTATTGACGAGCCAGTAGGTGCCGTCGGAGGTATATGCCACGGAAGTGCAGATACCATCCGTCGGTATGCGACTTTGCTCTTTGAGGAGGTTGTCGGGAGAAACGGTCAGGAAGAGGGCACTGCCGACAAACTGAATGTGGTTGCCCACCACGGAGCCTTCGGACACGACAACGTAGCTCACGCGGTCGAAACTGCGCGTGCCGTCGTCCCGACGCGGTCCCATGTAGCAGATGCCCGAATAATTGTCAGTCAGTCCCGCCACGTTGGGCACCAGCAGGAACGTCCCTTCTCCATAGGGCACAAAGGCATTGGCCGGGAGGTCGTATGCCTTGGTCCACTGCGAGGGGTCGTAGAGATTGTCGGCCAATTGGCCGCAAAGAATGCTTTGGTCCAGACTCACGTACACCTCGCGGTCCATGACCACGGCACTTTTCACGTTCTGCCCCAGCCGATAAAAGCCTTTCACCTCGGCCGCGGGCAGATTGAGCACGATGACGCCATCCGTAGTGGCGAGTGTAGCCCAGTTGCCGTTCACCGTGAGGTTTTGCACCTTGATGGTGCTCTCGGTGTAGTTTTTCACCTGCGGCATATTGACCACTGTCCCGTCGGGATAGTAGAGGTCGATATTATTGTTCTGGTAGAGGATGACCAAGCATTGTTCCGTATCGCTCCACCCCATGTAGCTGACGCCCTTGTCGGAGAGGCCGCTGAGCTTGTCGATGAAGTCCACCGACTGGTCCTCGGGATGGTAGGCGAAGAGGTTGCCGTTCATCAGCACGTAGAGGGTCTGCCCGGTACTGACGACCTTGGTGGCATCGTGGTAAGCCAGGTGGAGTGTCCAAAGCGAGGGGTCGGTTGAGGCGCGCCCCGTCAGCCACGTGCAACAGCAAAGGCAGAGGGTAAGGAGGAAGGTTTTCATGAATAAAGGAATAAAGAGGTGTTCTACTGTTCCGCGATTCCGGTGTTGCGGTCTACTTTGCCAGCAGGAAATCGGCCAGTTTTTTCACGGCCCGGGCACGGTGGGAAATGCAGTTCTTGGCTTCTACGCCGAGTTCGGCAAATGTTTTTTCCCCGCCTTCGGGTGCAAACACGGGGTCGTAGCCAAAGCCCTCCGTTCCGTGCTCCTCGGTGGCGATATGCCCCTCCACGATGCCCTCAAAGAGGTGTTCGTCGGTGCCCTGGATGAGGGCGATGACGGTGCGGAAGCGTGCGGCGCGGTTGTCCTTGTCATGGAGCTCGGCCAGGAGCTTGCGGGTGTTGGCCACGGAGTCTTGGCGGTCGGGATAGGCATAGCGCGCCGTATGCACGCCGGGTCCGCCGCCGAGAGCCTCCACTTCGAGGCCGGTATCATCGGCAAAACAGTCGAAACCGTAGCGTTCCTTCACCCAACGCGCCTTGATGAGGGCGTTTCCCTCCAGTGTGTCGGCCGTTTCGGGAATGTCGTCGTGGCAACCAATGTCGGCGAGCGAGAGAATTTCCATCTGCCGGCCGAGAATGGCGCGTATTTCAGAAAGTTTGTGGACGTTGTTGGTGGCAAAGACAATTTGCATGGCGAAAGTTTTGTTTTTTTATTACTCTTGAACGATTTCGAGCGGGATTTGGCGCAATTCGGCTGCCGTGTCGGTGAAAGAGCTCCAATAGGAGCCGATGATGCGCTGCGTGGCGGCAAGGCACCAAAGGTCGACCACGGCCTCGCGCATACCGTCGAGGGTGTCGCGCCGCACTTGTGTGCGCTGCGTGATGATGCGGTCGGGGTATTCCTGCACCAGGGTGGCCTTGAGGGCCTCATCGTCGGTGGCGAGGAAGAAACGCACCTTGAAGTCGCGCTTGATTTCGCGGTCCATGGCACGGCGGAAGCCTTCGGGAGTGCTGCGCGACATGCTGACCGTGTTGTCCGTGCGGCGGATGTGTACACCGACGGTGTTGCGCGCAAAACGTGCCTTGATGCGCTCAATGCGCTGCATGAGTTCGGGACGGGGCTGCAAGCGCGCCAGGCAGTCGGAGGAGTAGTGGCACAGGGTGGAGCAGGTGGAAAGGTAGATGCGCCGGTTCGACGTGGCCAGACGGAGAAAGTCGGCAGGGGTGGCAGGAGCGTAGTTGGCGTGTTGCACGCTGTAGCCGAGAAAGAGGCGAACCAGTGCGGGAAGCCACAGATTGCGCCGCGTGATGGGACGAGCCCACCACCGGCGATGCACCACGCGGAAATTTCCCATGTCGATGGGCACGAAGAGGTCCTCGAACCAGGCTTTGCACTCGGCGTTGCACTCCCACTCCACCGTGATGGAGCCGGCTCCTTCGGTGCGTGCCTGAAGGGCGGACAGGAGTACGCGCAGGCGGTTGCACAAACCGCCTTGAGGAACAAGGGTTAACATGAAGAAATGGAGGGAAGAGATGTAGAGAAAGAAAAGGATTGGCCGACAGTGCTCACCGACACAGGCCGGGTGCAGCACTGCACCACTGCGAAGCCACTCTTTTTTTTCCAAACAAAAACGGAGGAGGACAAGCCAAGGCACTTGCCGCGCCGGCCTGCTCTCCCCCTGATAATATTCTTATTTCTTTTCGGCCTTTACCTTGATGCGGTCGAAGCCTTCGCCGAACACGCCGATGACCTTCGACTGCGACACAAAAGCCGCCGGGTCTATGCCCTGAATGATGCGGAAGATGTTGGTGCTCTCACGCTTCTTGGCCAGCACCACGAGCACCTTGCGCTCTTCCTTGGTGTACCATCCCTGACCCTCCAGCACTGTCACGCCGCGATGGGTGGCACTGATGGCCGAAGCTATCTCGTCGTAACGGCGGGAGAAGATAAGGAACTGCACCGACTGGCGTCCGCGATCCACCACGTAGTCGAGGAGCAAATTGGTGATGATGAGCGTGGTGTAGCCGTAGAGCAGTTTGTCGAGGCTGCCCGTTGGGGTGATGAGCGAGGAGGTGATAATCACCAGGTCGCAGAGCATCATCATCTGTCCCAGCGTAACGTCCTTGTACTTGTTGATGATGGCAGCGATGATGTCGGTGCCGCCGGTGGAGCCGTTGCTCAGGAACACCATGCCGATGCCCAGGCCCTCGATGGCCGCACCGATGATGGTGGACATGGTGATGTTGTCGGTCACTACCTGCGGCAGTCCGCTGCGGGGGTTGACGTTAACGAACATGTCGGGCTTGTGGCTCGCGAGGTATATCATCACTTCCTGCACCGCACCGAGCAGGAATGTGAGCATGAACACGGCGTAGATGGTCTTGACGCAAAAACGCCAGCCCAACACCCTCACGGCAATGGCCAGCAGGATAATGTTGACCATAAAGAAGGTGTACTGCACCGGAAAGCCCGTGGCGTAGAAAATTACGGCACCGGCACCGGCCAAGCCGCCCGTGGTGATTTCATAGGGCAACTGGAAACAGGTGAAACCCACCGCATACATGAGCAAACCCAGGGTGATGACTACATAGTCGCGCACATCCTGAAAAATAGAGAGCTTGAAGGCCATGATCCTATATTATAATGTGTAACGGATGTTCTGATGGGGGAAAGACCGGCCGCGAACGGTTTCAGCCCTTCACCACAATGTTGACAATGCGGCCGGGCACCACGATGACCTTGACCACCTGTTTTCCCTCCAAGTACTTCTGTGCCTGGGGAGAGGCCAGTGTGGCGGCCTCGATGTCGGCCTTGGAGGCGTCGGCGGCGAAGTCGAGGGTGAAGCGCGTCTTTCCATTGAAGGAAACGGAGAGCGTGACGGTATCCTCCTTGAGGTATTGCTCGTCAAAGACGGGCCAAGGTGCGTCGCACACGGTTCCTTCGTGACCCAAGGCGTGCCAGAGTTCCTCGGCAATGTGCGGGGCGAAGGGAGCCAGGAGGATAACCAACGGTTCGAGCACCGCGCGGCTCGCGCACTTCTGCTGCGCCAACTCGCCCACGGCAATCATGAAGGCGGGCACGGCTGTGTTGTAGGAGAACTCCTCTATGTCGTCCGTCACCTTGCGGATGAGTTTGTGGAGCGTTTTGAGGTTTTCCTTGGCCGGCGCCTCGTCAGTAACGGCCCAGTCGCCGTTTTTGGGATAGAAGAGTGCCCACGCCTTGCGCAGGAAGCGGAAGCAGCCATCGATGCCGTTGCTGTCCCAGGGCTTACTTTGGTTGATGGGACCGAGGAACATTTCGTACAGGCGCAGGGTGTCGGCTCCGTACTTTTCGACAATCATGTCGGGGTTGACCACGTTGTACATCGACTTGCTCATCTTTTCGATGGCCCAGCCACAGATGTACTCGCCGTTCTCCAACACAAATTCGGCATCGGCATATTCGGGTCGCCATGCCTTGAAGGCTTCGAGGTCGAGGCGGTCGTTCTGCACGATGTTGACGTCGACGTGAAGCGGGGTGACGTCATATTGGTCCTTCAGCCCGAGGCTGACGAAGGTGTTGGTGTTCTTGATGCGGTACACGAAGTTGGAACGTCCCTGAATCATGCCTTGATTCACGAGCTTCTGGAAGGGCTCTTCCTTGCAGGCCACGCCGAGGTCGAAGAGGAACTTGTTCCAGAAGCGGGAGTAGATAAGGTGTCCCGTGGCGTGCTCCGAACCGCCGATGTAGAGGTCCACTTGCTGCCAGTAGGCGTTGGCTTCACTGCTCACCAGGGCCTGGTCGTTGTGGGGGTCCATATAGCGCAAATAGTAGGCGCTCGAACCGGCGAAACCGGGCATGGTGGAGAGTTCGAGGGGGAACACTTTCACGCCATCGATGTCGGCATTGTCGACCACGGTGCGTGTTTCTTCGTTCCACGCCCATCGTGTGGCGTTGCCCAAGGGAGGCTCGCCCGTTTCGGTGGGCAGGAACTTGGTTACCTCGGGCAGTTGCAGCGGCAGGCAGTCCTCGGGAATGAGATGGGGCTGTCCGTCTTTATAATATACGGGGAAGGGCTCTCCCCAGTAGCGTTGGCGGCTGAAGATGGCGTCGCGCAGGCGGAAGTTCACCTTCACGCGGCCCAGGTTGTGCTCCGTGACAAATTTCTTGGTGGCGGCGATGGCCTCGGTAACGCTCAGGCCGTTCAGGCTGAAGCCGTGGAGTGCCTGTACGCCTTCGCGGGGGCTGTTCATCACCGTGCCTTCCTTGGCATCAAAACTCTCCTCGCTCACGTCGGCTCCTTCGATCAGGGGAATGACGGGCAGGTTGAAATGGCGTGCAAAGGCGTAGTCGCGCGAGTCGTGTGCGGGCACGGCCATGATGGCTCCTGTTCCGTAACCGGCGAGTACGTAGTCGGACACCCAGACGGGTATGGCATCGCCCGTGAAGGGGTTGATGGCATAGGAGCCTGTGAACACGCCCGTAACGCGCCGGTCGGCGATACGCTCACGTTCGGTGCGTTTCTTGGTGGCTTCGAGATAGGCTTCCACCTCGGCGCGCTGAGCGTCGGTGGTCAGCTGAGCCACCAGTTCGCTTTCCGGCGCGAGAACCATGAAAGTCACGCCGAAAATAGTATCTGCGCGCGTGGTGAAGATGGTAAATTTCACATCGCTGTCCTTCACGGAAAACTCCATCTCGGTTCCTTCAGAGCGTCCAATCCAGTTGCGTTGCGTTTCCTTGAGTGAGTCCGTCCAGTCGATGTTTTCCAGTCCGTCGAGCAGGCGTTGCGCATAGGCCGACACGCGCAGACACCACTGTTTCATTTTCTTTTGCACCACGGGGTAGCCTCCGCGTTCGCTCACGCCGTCGACCACCTCGTCGTTGGCCAGCACGGTTCCGAGTTGCGGGCACCAGTTCACCATCGTTTCGCCCAGGTAAGCGATACGGTAGTTCATGAGCACCTGCAGCTGCTCTGTGCGCGTCATGGCGTTCCACTCCTCAGCCGTGAAGTGGAGTTCTTCGCTCTGAGCCACGTCCAGTCCTTCCGTACCCTTCTGCGCCAGCCTTTTCTCCAGGTGTTCGATGGGCTTGGCCTGTCCGCAGCGGTTGCAGTAGAAGGAGTTGAACATCCGGGCGAAGGCCCATTGCGTCCAGTGGTAGTATTTCGGGTCGCAGGTGCGCACCTCGCGTTGCCAGTCGAAGCAGAAACCTATCTTGTCCAGCTGTTCGCGGTAGCGGGCAATGTTCTGTTCGGTGGTAACGGCGGGATGCTGTCCCGTCTGTATGGCATATTGTTCGGCAGGCAAGCCATAGGCATCGTAACCCATAGGGTTGAGCACGTTAAATCCCTGCGAACGTTTGTAGCGTGCATAAATGTCAGAAGCGATGTAGCCGAGGGGGTGTCCCACGTGCAGTCCGGCTCCTGAGGGATAAGGGAACATATTCAGCACATAGAACTTTTTCTTGTCAGCATTGGGTTCTACGTGATAAGTTTGTTCGGCAGCCCATCGGGCTTGCCATTTCTTCTCGATTTCTCTAAAATTATATTCCATGGAAGTGAAATTCTTGTTTTTCGCCGGCAAAAGTAGTGCAAGGCGAGCGCAATGAAAAGAAAAAGCTTGGTTTTTTCTTTTCACTGCCGAGCCGCAGCCTCACTTCGCGAAGCA
>SFPC01000078.1 GCA_004552195.1 Bacteroidales bacterium
CGCTCGTACCAAAGGCATTTCTCGTAATATGAACGCCTCGAGGCGTAGATGTCCACGCCCATCGTCAGATCCCCCACCAAATCGGCCCGGCGTCGCCCGCGTTCCTTCCGTGGTTGCGGATCTCACGGCACCAAAGCCCGCAAAGCATGAGCTCGCGCTTTGCGTTCGGGGCAATGGACTTCTCATTTAGCGTGCCGGTGGCGGCCTTCACGCCATCGTCTGGGTCGTATCCGGAATCGACTGAGATGTCGCCGTTTTTGAACACGTAGAGGATTTGCTCCATGAGCGCGTGCTTGTAATGCTCCTTCTGGTAGTCCGTGAAGTTCGGGTATTCCTTTTTCACGTTGCGGTAGAAGGCGCTGTCGATGAATGTCTCAAGGCGGTAGGCCTCGCGGTTCAGGAACGCCTGAGCCGTGGCGCTTGGGTTGTCGTCCCCTTTCATTTGGGCTTGGAGGTCGATCCCTGCCCATTCCTTGAATTCGTCCAATGTGATGTTCTTGGTTTGCAGGTCCATGCCGTGATTATAGAAAAAGCCCCGTCCTTTTTCAAGGAAGGGGCATTGCGCCGTTTCGTTCGATTAGGCGTTGGGGGTGAGGCCGGTCGCTTTGCCGGTGGCGATGACTTTGTTGGAATCGTCTTTGACGGCGAAGTACTCGGTGGCGGCGGTGGCTTTGAAGGTCGCTCCAACGGCGAGGGATTCGGCGGAGTTGTCGGTCGCGCCGAGGACGAACGCGGTGGATTTGTGGATCAAGGTTCCGCGGAGGCCGGCCGGGGTGGTGTAGAACCCATCGAGGGAGTAGGTGCCGGCTGCGGCGGTCTTGGTCAGCGCGACGTTGACGAGGTTGGATTTCTCGGAGGCGTTGACGTTGCTCACGGAGACGTAGCACCCGACGAGTTTGTTGGCGGGGATTAGCGCGTCGTGGTAGAGTTTGAAGTTGACTTTGTAGCCGTCGAAGTCCTGAACGACGCCAGGCCCGAAGATATTGGACTTCTCGACCTTGACGACCGGGACGATTGCCTTCTTGGAGACGATCATGTAGTTGATGATCTTCGCTCCGGCGGCCGGTCGATATCCGGATTCGTCGACCACGATGGAGGAGTAGAACCTATCGGAGGGGACGACGATGATGGGGCGCCCGTTGTAAGCCGGGACGCGGAAGGTCACGCCGCGATCGGAACGGAGGTCTTCCTGAGTGATGAACTTGGTGATTTCCTCAGAGTTCTGGATTGCGGTCCAAGTGGACGGAGAGACGAGGATGACCTGCTCGTCTTCGGGGACTTCGTGCTCGATTAGCCATTCGAAGCCTTTGTTGAAGAGATGGATGATCTCGTTCGCGTCTCCTTTGGTGGACACGGGGGTCTCGGTGACGAGGTTGCCCAAGAAGGCGTTGGCGCTGGAGGCGATGGTAGAGAATCGGACCGCGTCGACCTCGGGGACGACCTTGGTGCGGAGGAACTCACGCAGGATGTTCGCGATGAGAAGCCCGGCGGTTTCCTCGTTGTCGGTGTCGTCGATTTGGAACTGCCTGCCTCGGAGGTAGCGCAGTCTCTTGATTTCCCAGGTGATGCTGGCGCTTCCGACTTTGTAGCCGTCGTTGTGGCCTACGCCGTTGTAGTTGGAGTATCCGCCGTCGGCTTCGTTGTGCCCGGCCCTGTAGTAGTTGGAGAGCCCATCGAGGAGGATGTTGGCGATTTTGACATAGCCCGCTTCCTTGAAGTTGAGGTCCATGAATTTCTCGCCCTTCTCGAAGATCGCCGATTTGCTTTCGGTGGCGAAAACGGTGTCGATGGCGTTGCTGATGTACTTGGTGATTAATTCGAAGCTGTTAGCCATTTTGGTTTTTCCTTTCGGTTCAGATGAACTTCATGCCGTAGAGGTCTTCGGCTTTGGCCCGCTCTAACGTGGCGAGCGCGGAGGTGAGTTCTTCCTCGCTGATCCTTCCGGCTTCGGCCTCTTTCTTGAGGGCCTCGGCGATCTTCCCATCGTCCAAGCCCTGTTTCCTCAAAGCCTCGATCAAGGCTTCGGCCTGTCCTTTGGGATGGATTTTTCTGTCTTCGTCCATTTTGTGGTTTCCTTCCTTGCCGTCAGCTCACGAAGCCTTCTGGGAACCCCCAGAGCTTTGCCGCCTCTTCCCTTGGGTCGGATTTGGCTTTTTCGCCCTTCTCGGCCCCGATTGGCTCGGGCTTGGTGAAATTGGGTTTGGGCTGGCCTTCTTCGGCCTTGAGCCACTCAGGGTGCGTTTCGAGCACTTGCTCGAGGGCTTCCTCGCTCATCTCCATGCCTTTGCCTTTGAAGTAGGTTTTGGCGTCGTCTTCCCTTTCGGGCAAGACCCCGTGCCTTTTAAGCGCTAGCTCCTCGTTGGCGCTTTTGAGCTGCGCTTGGATTTCCGCCAGGCTCTTCGCCTGCTCGTCGTATCCCTTCGCCTTCTCGAAAAGCGCGTCCAAGGCCTTTTCGTCTTCCACGCCGTATTTGGCGAACAATTGCCGGTCGCGTTTGGCCAAACGCTCCCGCACGATGTCGTTCACCTCATCCTGCGTGAGGGACGCATGGCTGGCTTGCTCGGGGGCGCTTTCCCCCTTGCCTTCTTTTTCCGCGTCCGGGGTCTCCGCGGCTTCGACACCCCCGATGTTCTTCTCGTCTTCCATGATTGAAGCAGTAACCTCGCTTTCTCAGTGCCAACATTGTAGGGCTAAGTCTGCGCAAAATCAACGCAAAGGCGTTTTTTGGCACATTTGAGACGATTTTGGAGTTATGGTGGAATATTCCTCACCAAGATCAGGCGAAAGCGCCACGCGGGCTTTCTCGGCTTTGTTGGAGGCGAGCGCCTCGAGCTCCCTCTCCCTGTCGTCTCCCTTTAGGGCTTCGCCATAGAGCTTCTCCACGTACATCTCGTTGGAGATGGCGCCTGCTTGCCACATGGGCAGCAGCGTGCGGGATTGGCTTTCGAAGGAAGGGTTCGCGAAGTCGCTGAACCTCACGGAGATCTCCGGCTCGTCTAGGGGCACCGCGCCGGTGTCCATGTATACCTTCATCGCCGTGGTTATCTCGGCCAAGTCGCGCAGGATCTCAGTCTCCCTGGCCACGATCTTCTCGCGTGTCATGATGGTGACCTTCTCCTTCTCCCTCTGCGCCTCGGCGTTGTCTCTCTTGGAGATCCCAAGGCCCAACGTCGATGGCGAGATGATCCCGGTGAGCGCCATGGACACGAGGGCTTGCTGCTCCTCGTTGTATTGGCTTAGGTTCAGGTTCGGCTGGGTGGTCTGAATCGAGGTGTCGATCCTACCATCGCCGTCCGGGATGCCGGATTTCTGCACGTATTGGCGGTTGTACACCTTCGGCATCTTCGGGTTGCCGTTCCCATCGCGACCCAAAACGTCCGGAGAGTAATATTCGACCGGGGTCGACACCCTCGAGGTCTGCGATCTTTGCGAGAGTGATTGGTCGATGTCGTCGAACAGGTCTATCTTCCCGGCGAACACCGAGCGCCCGTATCCTGGGTTGTCTGGGTCGGAGAAGAACCGGCATGGGACCGCGAGCACCTTCTTGAACCCTGGGAATTCCACGTCTTTGAGACCTTCCAGGCCTTCGACCGTTTCCATCGGCACGGGCTTCAGCTCATCGTTCTTCCCGAGTTGGTAGAGCTCGTACTCGATGGCCGAGTTTCCGCGCTCGTTGATCCTGCGCGTTTCGAGGAGAAGGTAGTCTTTGTTGCCTTGGCGGTAGTAGTTCTTGAACACCACGCCGATGGCCTTCCCGTTCCTAATGGCGAAATCGACGTCAGAGGCCTCGTAGAACTGCACCGTCGGCCATTCGCTGACGCGCGCGTCCGAGCCGACGCTCACCTTCCACGCTCCCCATCCTTCTGCGAGGGTCAAGGGCATTTGCCTTTCAGTGTACTCCTCGAGGAATCCGCACTCATTGAGCAGCTTTGATACGTCTATCTCTCCTTCTCCGCACTTCGGGGTTCCGGTGATCTTGGGCACGCCTACCACAGACACCAAAGTATCCACGATTGCGCGCGGAAGCCCGGAGTGCACGCGCTTGATGTTGGCTTCCTCCGGGGAAATGCCCCAAAAGTAATTGGCCCTGTTGCGGTTGTATATCTGGTTGTGGGCGAACCCGGCGATGGCCTCGCCCGTGTAGTACGCAAGAAGGTCGTTTGAGTTCCCCATGTACCACACGCGCGCCTCTTGGGCGTTCTGCAGCTTCACGTCGTCCGGGTCGTTCACGAGCGCGAATCGCTCTTGGTTTGGGTTCCCCGCGAGCTTATCGAGCCCGAGGAAGCGCAATATTCTTTGCTTGATTTTCTCAACGATGTCCATGCCGTGATTTTAGCCCCTTTTCGCGCGGTTGGGAACACGCCTAAAAAGTTTGTTTTCCGAACCGAACTATAGGGTGAAATTTCATACCCCCTTTATGGGGGTATGTAGATAGTTATGACAGTTTACCCCTTTTTTTACCTTCGTATATGAGAACTAAAATATAAAAAGAAAGTTAAAAATGGGGGTCAACTATCATAACCCTCTACGCGTTAGTCGTTTTTTAGTGGTTTTTACCCTTATATAGATATTATCTATATCTATATAAGGGTAACTTTCCTCATCGTGAAAAATGAGGGTTTTGGCAAACTATCATGAAAAAAGCCCTTTTTGGGGGATGACACGCCCAAGACCGTGGACTATAACTTTGATTTTTCAACACTGTTTCAATGGCTTTTGAAGGTCTTCCAGCGCCTTATCCGCTCCCTAAGGGGGGCCCAGGCGTACTCGTTGGCGTTCGTGGCGTGGTCGTCCCAATCGGCCCTCACTCGCCCATCGTCCCCCCTCCTTGCGTTCTTCATCTCGCGCCAAAGGTTAGGGCAGGCCTCGGATACCTTGAACTCGCCCCAAGCCATCAATAGCCGCGAGAAGTCAACGCGAGATTGGATGGGGATCTTCGTAGACGGCATGAAACGCACGGAAAACAGGCCCTGCCTCCTCGCCTCGAGCTCAAGCCCTTGCCGGAAGCCCCCGGAATCCGCCGAATCAACGTAAACGGGCAAAATGAACCCGCCTATTTGCTCCGCGTGGTCGACGTCTCGCCACCTCTTGAGCGTGGAAATGAGCTCTTGCTGCAATTCCGGCCCGGTCTTAGGCTTAATAGCGCCGTCGTTCGACCAAAAATACTCATCGAGGCAAACCAAGCTGCACCCGTCCGCCGTGAGCCCGCATAATTGCATGGTTGTAGCCGACCCGTACCCCTCGGCTTGCTTCTTGCCTTTGAGCGTATGTCCTTCTCCGTCCGAGATCCCGAAATCTATCCCAATGGCCATAGCCGATAGGCGGAGCCTGTTGGCCTCTTGCCTAGGCAGTTTGAGGTCGTCCGTGAGCTCTGGATAGGTCGCTTCCGTGGAATTCCCCCAACACCCAAGCCCCTCCACCAGGTAAATCTCCGGCGCCTGGTGTTTTAGCGCCATCATGCCATCGTCGTATTCAGGCGAGCGGAACTCGTTTATTTTGTAGTTGGCCTTGTGAAGATAGAGCCCTTTCCCGAAGCCTAGGTTGAATTCCGGGTCCTCAAAATCTATGAACGGTTCGCGCTCCATCCTTTCCGGGTCGTCCTCAAGGCGTCCTTTGAAGAAGGTCGAATAGATCCAGTGCTCTTTGTTCCAGGGGTTCATGCAAAGCGTCAGTTGGAGGTCTTTTTCCGTTAGCCCGTACTCTTCGGCCTCTTTCTTTCCTAACCTAATGGAGCCGTCCACCTTGCGGAAATCCTCATAACTCTTGAGCTCCGAGGCTTCCTCGAAATAAACGTCTGTGAAAACCCCGTGCCTGGCCTTCAATGACGTTTGCCCGGTTGGGTTGTTGAACCCCTTGAAGAGTATTTGCTGGCCTGTCACTTTGTAAATAATCTCCCTCGGCGTGTTCCGGATTTGGAAATATGGCAACAGCTGCATTTGATCCAATCGCTGGATGAGGTTGGGGAACGTGCTAGAACCGTTGTCAACCTCGTTTTGACGAACGAAAAGGACGTTTCTATATTGATTAGAAAGGATTTTCAAAATGGGCTCAAAGCCCATTATATCAACGGATTTTTTGGTGTTGCGCGCGGATGAAAAAACGCGGTAGCGGTCTTTGCAATTCGTGAACCACCCATTGCCATATCCCCCGCCGATGAGCTCGGAAACCTTGAGAAGCGTGGCCATGCGGTTATTCTTTTTTCACGTCTGAAATAATGGTCACTGCCTGATTGGCCGAAATTTCCTGCTTTTCGGTTTGCCCTAAATATTGCTTTCCGAGCCAAATGGCCATAGTGGCGTTTTGCTGGGCGAGCTCGAATTGAGTACGCCTTAGGCTTTTCTTGCCTTTTTCCTTCCCCTTTCGCCAAAGCGTCATAAATTTATCATCGCTTCTCAACGTGTTTTCGTCGATGTCGAGCACGGCCGCGCATTCTGAAAGCGAGCACTGAATAGACCCCAACCCCTCCGCTTGCTTGTAGTCGATTTCGATATTTGGACGGCCGACCTTGTCTAGTGGTTCCTTTTCGCCTTTTTGGATCATTTCGTTTTGTCTCCTTCTCTTTCTGCGTGGATTCTACCACGGGAGGAGATGCAAAAAAACCCCGGAGGTCAAAGCCCCAGGGGTTTTAAATCGTCATCGGTCAAGAAGAAGAAAAGCGGATCTTTAAGCCTTTTCTTTTCGTCTAGCTCCTTTCTAATTATTCGCTTTCTCGCGCCGGCCGGGTCATCCAGGCGAAGGGGCGAAAGCAAGAAGAAAGCCGCGCTTTTCGCCGTGGTTGAAACGATTTCCACAGAGAAGATTGCCCAACCCTTGAAAAAGCATTCCGGCCCCTCGTTCCCGGATTTGACGGGGAAAGCCAGGGTTGCGTACCTCCCACGGGGGATGGCGGCGAAACGCTCCGGGCGCTCGACGGAGCAAACGGGATCGCACGCGTATGCGAGCCCAAGCGCGCGCGGGAGGCTTTTAAAAACGGCTTCCCTTCCCTTCCCAACCTTCAATTTGAAATCCTCCTTATTTCTTCTTTGATTGCCTTCTCCGCGTCAAGAAACGCCATAGCCCGAGCCCGCAAAGCGGAGGAAATTTCATACCTCTTTTTTTCGTCTTGCTTTTCAGACGCTTCCGCCGCTTCCTTGGCTTTCTCGCCGAAGAGCTCGGCGAAGTTGTTCAACTCGTAAATTAGCGCGTCTTTCATTTTTCCGCCTTCCTGAATTCCAAATAGTCCCCGGCCTTTCCTCCTCTTGGGGCGTCGTTTTTGAGCTCGTAAGTGAGCCCAAGACGCGCGCATGCTTCGTTTAGTCCTTCAGGGATCTTGTAGTAAGATCTGCTCGCCCATTTCCCGCCGTATTGGTTGTAAGGTCGGAAAATGGATTTTAGCGGCCTCCCCGTGAGTTCCGATTCGATGACTTTTTCGGCCAGCCAGCCCCAAGTTTTGAAACCGCGTTTTATTTTGATGGCCAACCCGGTTTTTTGGATGATATCCTCCGGCGTTCGGCTGTCGTCTGCGTATTTGCCTGGGATGTATGCCCTTTCTGATACGGCCTCAGTAAGTGGGCATCGTGGGCCGTTTACGCAAACGATCGACCCCACGCGGTAAGCGGCCCAGTTTTGTCCGTTCTCGCCGATTTTCTCGGCCCTCCCTACCGCTTTAAATTGGTCAAGGAGAAAATCCGGGATGTTTAAAATCGGCATTCCGGAGGCTGCTGCGATTAGCTCTTTTTTGGTCATGGTTATTCGTCCTCCTCTTCTTCCAGCACTTTATCTATGGCTTGCGGCAAAACGTAGCATCTAACGGCAACGTCCACGCCTTCAGGCCCGAGGTCTGTTAGGTCATTAAGAGAATACCCGAAGCATCTGGCAGCTTCCTCGATTAAATCGCCGTTGTGGCAAAGGTTCTCTTCGGCTTCCCACGCGTTGAATGTGTACGAGCCGGAAGCGTTTCCGGTTACTCTGTCATCATCAAATAAAAGATCGTGAATATATTCTTTTTTTCCGTCTTCATCGAGCCCGGCGAGCTCCTTTTTTTCGTCTTCGCCCAAATCTTCAATAGCTGCTTTGACGTCATTTATTACGGAGTTTAGATAATCGTATTGTTCCATTTTATTAACTCCTTTTTTTAATCATTTGAAGAATAAATAAGTATTTTTGAGAGGGTCTCGAAAATAGCGGAATGCGTTTTTTCACAATTCAACATGTCTAAAGCGGCTTCATCTTGCCCCCTTTTTTGGCAATCTTTTTTGATTTCGCGGCATTTCCTTTCTGTTTTGTATTCCTCATACATTAACTCGCGGATTTTATTAATGATCTCTTCATTGGTTTTCATTTTTTGCTCCTTGCTTCCCTTTTTTCGCTTCCCAGCGTTGGCGGCGATGGGATGCCGCTTTTGTTTGGTCTGCGAGGCTATAGCCCCCCGGTTTGTGCTTCCGGCCTGGGCGACACATGGCGCCAGGCCTTCCGCTATGTCAAGGATCAATTGGGAAACGGGTTTCTAACCTTTCCACAGTATAAATATACGCCGAAACGCCAGGCGTAGCAAGTGCCTTTTAAAACTTGCT
>SFPC01000079.1 GCA_004552195.1 Bacteroidales bacterium
GTTTTGCAGCATCAAAAAGGCAGGCCCGCCCCACCCGAAGGCTTGCCGCCCCCCGTTCTTTTCATGAGAGGTTTCTCATGGCGCATATTGAAGATTAGTAATTTAGATTGGAACAGTTTAGAATTGTGAGGTTAAGAGTATTGGTATTAGGGTGGAAAAGATTGTATTAGGTTTAACGGACCGGCCGCCGTGCCGGTCGACAAGCGCTGTGCGCAGGTTATGAGGTTCGGGGCGAGTGAGCCCGCGATTGCTGCCCCGGGCGAAGCCTTTTGCCGTTTGGCGGCATCGGGGGAACCTCTGCTCCTGAACTCTCGTAGCCTGGGCCCGGACGCCTTGAATCTTGAAAAACGAAAAGCATCAAAACACCTTGACAAATATGAAAACGATAAAACACATTGTCGCGTCGCTGTTTCTCTTCGGCGCGATGGCGTACGCCCCCTCGGCATCGGCCGAGAATGGCATCGAAATCAACCACCTGGGGATAAACAACACCCTCGTGAGAGTGACCGGCCCCAGCAGGTACCTGCTGCTTCCCATACAGGAAGACGCCGAAGAAGCACGGGTAAGGGTTATGCTCGACGGAGAGGTCCACCAGAACCTCAACATCCGCCTGGCACGCAACCGCGTGGACTATTTCGTGCCGCTGGACCTTGCCTCGTTCAAGGGCCGCCACGTGATGCTCAACATCGTGACGACGCAAAACCGCTCCTCCCTGCGCGAGGCCAAGGAGAATGCCTGCTGGAAGGACATGAAGCTGTCCGACACGTTCGACACCACCAACCGCGAGAAATACAGGCCCGCCTTCCACCACACCCCGCTGTACGGATGGATGAACGACCCCAACGGCATGTTCTACAAGGACGGTGTGTGGCACCTCTACTACCAGTGGAACCCCTACGGGTCGAAGTGGCAGAACATGACGTGGGGACATTCAACCTCCAAGGACCTGCTCAAGTGGGAACACCAGCCCACGGCCATCGAGGTTGACGGACTGGGCAGCATCTTCAGCGGCAGCTCAGTGGTCGACACGGCCAATACGGCCGGCTTCGGCAAGGATGCCGTGGTGGCACTCTATACATCGTGCGACGTCAGCCAGATGCAGAGCATGGCCTACAGCAACGACGGGGGCATCACCTTCCAGCGTTATCCGGGCAACCCCATCATCACGCTCGAGAGCGAGGCCCGCGACCCGAACATGTTCTGGGACAACGAAGCGAAACAGTGGGTGCTCACCCTGGCCCATGCCCTGGAGCACGAGTACCTCTTCTTCACCTCGCCCGACCTGAAGACCTGGACGCTCCAGAGCGCATTCGGCAAGGGCGAAGGCGCACAGGGCGGTGTCTGGGAGTGCCCCGACCTGTTCAAGCTGAAGGTGGACGGCACCGGCGAGGAGAAATGGGCACTCATCTGCAACCTCAACCCCGGCGGCCCCTTCGGCGGCAGTGCCACGCAGTACTTCATCGGCGACTTCGACGGCAAGACGTTCAAGGCCGACACCGACGCTTCGGGACGCATCGCCACCAAGTGGATGGACTTCGGCAAGGACCACTACGCTACCGTGAGCTGGTCGGGCACTTCGCCGGACCGCCGCACCGTCATCGGCTGGATGAGCAACTGGCAGTATGCGGCCGAAGTGCCGACCAAGCAGTTCCGCAGCGCAAACACGCTTCCGCGCGACCTGAGGCTCTTCCGCGCCCCCGACGGACAGGTCTACCTCGCCTCGGCGCCTTCGCCCGAACTCACGGCACTGCGCGGCGGCCTGGCAGCTAACGTCAGGAAGGCTTCCGTGGGCAGCAAGGGACGTGCCTACAGCCTCCCGACCGCCAACGGCGGCATCTGCGAAATCGTCTTCGACCTGGATGGCCGCAAGGCCGACTCGCTGACCGTCAACCTCGCCAACAAGGCCGGAGAGAAGGTGGTGCTCACTTACCGCACACAGGACCACACGCTCGCGTTCGACCGCCGCAACAGCGGACTCAAGGATTTCAGCCAGGACTTCCCCGCCGTCACCGTGGCCCCGACCTTCGAGGACGGGAAGAAAGTGTCGCTGCGCATCTTCATCGACAAGTCGAGCATGGAGGTCTTCGGCGACGACGGCCGCTTCGTGATGACCAACCTCGTGTTCCCCACCACGCCCTACACCTCGCTGTCGTTCACCTCTCACGGCGGCAGTTCGAAAGTGAGCAACCTCAAGATTTATTCCCTCAAGGAGCAGTAAAAACAAGCGGCTCCGGCATTCCCGGGCGGACTCCCGGAGCCGCAAAAGCATAAGTTTCTTATCATTATGGCTCAATCACTCGTAACCAACCGAAAATCATTCCTGATGCAGATCATCCCCGTGATGCTTTGCTTCTTCGCCATGGGCTTTGTCGACCTGGTGGGCACCGCGTCGAACTATGTGCAGAAAGACCTCGCGCTGACCGACTCCGAGGCCAACCTCTTCCCTTCGCTCGTTTTCTTCTGGTTTCTCATCTTTTCAGTGCCCACGGGCATGCTGATGAACCGCATCGGGCGCAAGCGCACGGTGCTGGTGAGCCTGGTGGTCACCACGGCTTCGCTCGTCGTCCCCCTCTTCGGCGACAGCTACGGGGTGATGCTCGTGGCGTTCTCGTTGCTCGGCATCGGCAATGCCATCATGCAGACCTCGCTCAACCCCTTGGTGACTAACCTCATAGGAGGCGACAAGCTGGCTTCGACCCTGACGTTCGGACAGTTTGTCAAGGCCATCGCCTCCTTCCTCGCCCCCGTCATAGCGGCCTGGGCCGCCACCACCGCCTTCCCCACCTTCGGGCTGGGCTGGCGTGCCCTCTTCGTGGTCTACGCCCTGGTGAGCTGCCTGTCCATCTCGCTGCTGGCGGCCACGCCCATCGAGGAGGAACAGCCCGACAAGGCCTCGGGCGTGGCAGAGTGCCTGAAACTGCTGGCCAACCCCTTCGTCCTCTTCTGCTTCCTGGGCATCATGTGCCATGTGGGCATCGACGTCGGCACCAACACGACGGCGCCCAAAATCATCATGGAGCGGCTCCACCTGCCGCTGGAGGACGCAAGCTTCGCCACGGGGGTCTACTTCATCTTCCGTACCGCCGGCTGTTTCCTGGGTGCGCTGCTGCTGCGCGTCCTTTCGCCGAAGGTGTTCCTGGTCGTCAGCACCCTGTTCATGCTTGCCGGCATGTGCATTCTCTTTGTCGGCCACTCGCTGCTCCCTCTCTATGCGGGCATCGCGTTCATCGGTTTCGGCAACTCGAACGTCTTTTCCATCATCTTCGCCCAGGCGCTGCTCCATGCGCCGCGCGAGCGCAACGAGGTGTCGGGCCTGATGATCATGGGCCTCTTCGGAGGCACGGTATTCCCACTGGCCATGGGCTTTGCGGCCGACAGCTTCGGACAGGCCGGCTCGGTGGCCGTGATGACCGTTGGCGTAGCTTATCTGATGGGCTACGCGCTTAAACTCAAGAAAGCAAATTAACAAGACGGCGGATGCAGGAGCAGATGCCGCAATATGCTAAGGAAATTTCCACAAATCTCAGTTACAA
This sequence comes from Bacteroidales bacterium, assembly GCA_004552195.1. The sequence goes on from SFPC01000079.1 coordinate 3,534, forward strand.
CATTCACTATCATGAAAAATATCGTAGTAGGTATGGGCGAGGCCCTTTGGGACATCCTGCCCGAAGGCAAGAAAATCGGAGGCGCTCCCGCCAACTTTGCCTATCATGTTTCACAGTTCGGCTTGCCGAGCTGCGTGGTCAGCGCAGTGGGCAACGATTCCTTGGGTAAGGAAATCGTGGACAACCTCACGTCCAAGGGACTGAACCACCACATCAACGAGGTGCCCTATCCCACGGGCACTGTGCAGGTCGAAATCGACCAGGCGGGCATCCCGCAGTACGACATCAAGGAGAATGTGGCCTGGGACAACATCCCCTATACCGCCTCGCTCCGCGAACTTGCCCAGAACACGCGCGCCTTCTGCTTCGGCTCGCTGGCCCAGCGCAACGTGGTGTCGCGCGAAACCATCCAGAGCTACCTCGACGCCATGCCGCAGACCGACGACACGCTCGTGGTCTTCGACGTGAACCTGCGTCAGGGATTCTACTCCAAGGAAATCCTCTGCACGTCGATGCAGCGATGCAACATCCTGAAAATCAACGACGAGGAACTGGTGACCGTGAGCCGCATGTTCGGCTATCCGGGCATAGACCTCCAGGACAAGTGCTGGATCTTGCTCGGCAAGTACAACCTCCGCATGCTCATTCTCACCTGTGGCATCAACGGCAGCTACGTCTTCACGCCCGGCCACGTGTCGTTCCAGCCCACGCCCTCGGTAGAGGTGGCCGACACGGTCGGTGCCGGCGACAGCTTCACGGCGGCCTTCATCGCGTCGCTCCTGCGCGGCAAGAGCGTGGCCGAGGCCCACAAGGTGGCTGTCGAAACCTCGGCTTTCGTGTGCACTAAGAATGGGGCCATGCCCATCCTCCCGCCGGAAATCACCGCCTGATGCGTTCCCGGCCCGCGCTCCCGCGCCGCGCCTGAACCGCGCGACGAACGGCCTTCGCAAGTCGGCACATAGAATTTTCAGTCGCAGGCTTTGTTTGTTCAATCCCTGCTTCCGGAAATCCTATGTGCCGACTTCTTTTGTCTATGCCGCGGAATGGATTTTCCCGCCTGCCCTGTCACAGGGTAGGGGCACTATCTTTTTCTGCTATTCAAAGTTCTGTTCGTCCGTCACCCGGCCTTCGGCATCCACCGTGCGCCAATGGGTGATGTTGCGCGCCTCTGACGAAATGCGTACGCCGCATTTCGTCAGCTTGCGCCCGTTCGCTGCATAGGGAATGGCGTAGCCTTTGTCATCTATCTGCGCCAGGGCGTGCTCCACGCTGTCGTCCACCTTCAGCTCCAGGACAAAAACATCCGTCTGCGTCTGTATCACCACGTCAGCCCGGCCCAGGATGCTCTTCACCTCCGTGTCGATTTTGCTGTTCAGCAACGAGAATACCACATACATGAGCATTTTGTAGAAAGCTTCCCGTTTCTTTTTCATCATCCATTCTTTTTTGGTGATGATGTCGTAGGGAAGTCCGGCAATATAGGAACGGAGTGCCGTGAGTGCCGTTGACAAATCGCCATTCAGCAAGGCACGAGTCATAGATACGATAGTGGTGTCGCATTCCAGGCTGTCGGCATCCATCAGGTAGCTGGTCATGCTTCGAATCATGCCTTGGCGCACCTCGTGGTTGGGGAAGTGGAGGGTAAACGTATCTAACTTTCTGTCATAGCTCTGAATGGTCAGGTAGCCGCTTTGATAGAGCAGGGGAATAGGGGTTCGCGCTTTCTCACATGGCGCGTTGAATGCATCTAATGATAGTTCTGTACCGTCAAAGTCGCCTGCCGTAGGTAGCGTCGGCAGCAGCGCCTCTCTTGGATAAGCAAATGTAGGGAAATTCCCCGTTTTCTTGCAAATTTTGTCCATATTTGAAAGACATAACCGGTCGATTTGTTTGTTTTTTCTGCCAAACAGAGCTATAAATCGTTAAGAATTTGTACATTTGTCCGGCAGGCATATCCACTGCGCTACGGCTGACGACCAAATCCTTGGATCTGGGAAAACGAGGCCCGCTTTTTCGGCGGTTTGCTTCGGTTTCGGTTGTATCAGTTCAGCAGCTCCGCCTGAAACTCCTTTAATCGCTTCTCACATACCATGAAAATCCTGCTTAACCCCAAATATGAACATCTGCGCGACTACCTGTCGCATTTGGAAGAGCACTTTGAACAGGAAGGCCGCGAAATCCATTCGGGACGCAACTCCATCCGCACGTTGCAGGTGGAGGACTTGACGCTCTGCGTGAAGCGTTTCGCCCGAGCCACCTTCCGACGCGAGGTGCAGCAGCTGATTTACAAAACGTCGAAGGGGAAGTTGGCGTATCTGCGTCCCATGTTGTTGCGCGAACGTGGCTTTGAGAGTCCGGAGTCGGTGGCCCTGGTGCGTTACCGCCACGGCCTGTGGCACACCACGGCCTACTACGTCTGTCTGCTCTCCAACTACCGTTACCGCCTCGACCGTCTGGGTGAGGCGTCGGTGGAGGAACAGCGCGACATCACGGAGAGCTTTGCCTGTTTCGCCGCACGGCTCCACGAGCGCGGCTTTCTGCATCGCGATTTCTCGTCGTCGAACATTCTTTACGACAAGGTGGGCAATCGGTACCACTTTTCGCTTATCGACACCAACAGCATTCGTTGCGGAAGCGGCGTGAGCATCGAAACGGGCTGCCGCAACTTGGCGCAGCTCACGGGCAGCGAAGCCTTCTTTGCCCAGCTTGTCCGCGTATATGCCGCCGAGCGCAAGGCTGACCCCACGCTCTGCGCCCGGCTCGTCAACGAGGCGCGCGGTGCCCGTCAGGCAGCGCGCTGAAGCTCCGCAGAGTCTTTATAGCTCTTGATGGATTGCTATAGCTATCTATATTTTTCTATAGCCTTCTATAATTCTCTATAGCCTTCTATAATTCTCTATAGCTATCTATAGCTTTCTATAGTTTTTATCATAAGCAGCCGGCCACGCGAAATCACTTCGCATGGCCGGCTTGTTTTGAAAAAAATTACTTTTAACCTGCGGGGCTACTTACTTTCCCCGCAAGTGGGGAAGAAAGGGGCGTGGCGACTTGAGCCACGCCCCTTGCAGTTTCTTATCGAGGGAGAAAATTATTCTTCGTCCGTCGTCCAGATGTCGCTGCTCCAGCCCTTCCTTTCGGAGTACGCATTGGCGGCGTCCATTTCGGCGGCATCGTTGACGATTTGGATACTTCCGGCCAGCATTTGCTGGGGATTCAGCGTAACGATGTCGGATGCGGGAGTGATATAGGTCTTTTTCATGATGATTCTTGTTTTGTAGAGATGAATTACTTAACGATGAACTTCTTGCCGTTTTGGATGTAGAGGCCACCCTTAACAGTGTGCATCACGCGACGTCCGCTGAGGTCGAACACGGGAGCGTTGTTGGTTTCAGTAGCGGCGGCATTGTTCAGCCCCGTAGCGTTTCCGCCAAAGTTCATGGCCAGTGCACCACCGCCTTCGCCTACATTCAGATAAGCCTTGTTCATGGCCAGCGTAGAGCCTACGGTTGCGGGATAGAAGGCAACGAGTTCTTTCTGCAAGCCCATTACATAGTCGCCTGCAACGGTGGTGTAAGCTTCACCAGCACTGGCAGCAAGACCGTTACCGCTGATGGTGGCAACCGTTTCGGAAGTCACGGGCAACATTGTTACGGCACCTGCGGCAGCACCCGTCAGGATGACACCTTGTTTGGCGGGGATGGCTTTGCCGGCGGCGAGGGCGGTCATTGTGGCCGAGGTAGCAGTCTTTTCAGATACGTACCAAGCTTCAACACCTGCGGGAACTACGGTAGCAAACGGCGCACTGAATGTGCCTATGTAGTCAATGCCATCGATACCCTTGGCCTCGTTGAGTACGGGGGTGTTGGCATAAGTGGCTTCTTCCAGTCTGAAGGTGTAAGAACGGAGCTTGCCTTCGTTGCCGCCGGGAGCGTCATAATATTTATCCAAAGCACCGCTGGAGATAAAGGCAGCATCGACGTCGTCGCCTTCATAGCGCGGATTGAGGTAGTACATGTCCGTGCCGTTCTTGCCGAGTGCGCTAATCTGGTACAGGCCGGCGAGTGCTACATCACGGACATTGCTCGTGTTGGTGGCGGCTTCTATGGTCCAGTCGTTCTGAACGATGTATCTGTCGGTATAGCCGTTCACATCCTGCGACTTGTCTGCGTCGCCACTGTCGCACCAGGAGAGATACTTGCCGGCATTGTTCACAAAGACAACTTTGCCGCTTTCCAATACGCGGGCCACGAATACGGAAGTGTTGGCATCGGCGATGTTCACGGCGTTCTTGGCCGTGATGCGCGTGCCGTTCCAGTAGAGGGGCTGCTCTTTGCCGTCAGAGTAAACGGCGATGAGTTTGTAAGCCTTACCATTTACAGGCTGATTGATAGTCAGGCCGGTGTTGATGGCAGTGTTGAGCGCAGAAGTTGCTGCAAGGACTACTTCTTCAGTGGCTTCATCGTTATTCAACACGTTGTAAGCATTAGTATAGGCGTCAACAAAAGTTGTACCTTGGTATTGTCCGATTCCTGTTCCGATACGAGATCCATAGGGTGTAGCTTCATCATATGCAAGCTGCAATTCGTTTTTGGCAATGGCAACAGGATCGTAATTGGTTACCTCAAGCGCCCATTCAAGGTTAGAATGGCCAACGTCCTGATTAGAATAAATATTGCCGTTCAAGCCGGCGCCGGCATTGGGGGCAAGATATTTTGCAGTTTTGTCCTTATAGTCTGTTCTATAGAAGGTATAGAGTTTGTCAACAGAGGGCGTTTCGTATGCAAAGGTGAAAGCAGCATCTTGGGTCAGAGCATTCCAATTGCTCAAACCTGCTACATATTGTCCTTCAGCTGTCTTAAGTTGAACGCCATTTACCGTGCTTCCATCTGCCAAGTTGATATCAACAGGAATTACTTGGAAGTATTGTCCTTTTGCATTTTCATCTTTTTCAGACAACTTGATACCCTCTGCTGCATTTTTCCTGGTTACGTTCATGTAATAACCGGTTTCAAC
>SFPC01000080.1 GCA_004552195.1 Bacteroidales bacterium
TGTTGTTCGGTAACGTTAAAGAGGTTGTCTTCAGTTGTCAGCGTTGTCGTCATATTGCAATTATTCTGTTATCGTGGGTTTTGCTCTTTGATATAGTCTACTACAGGCTGCGGCTCGGCAATGAAAAGAAAATTGACTTTTTCTTTTGCATTGCTCTCGCCTTGCACTAACTTTGCACACTGTAAGGAAAAATGTGCTTAATTTTTTAATAGACTGATTATAATTTATGTCAACATCCAAAACTCGGGACAGGCTGTTGGAAGTGGCTCGCGAACTGTTTGCCCATCAAGGACTTGAAGCTACCACCATGAACGACATCGCCGCAGCTTCGGGGCGCGGACGGCGCACACTGTATACGTATTTCCGCAACAAAGAGGAAATATACTATGCAGTGATCGAAGAGGAGCTCGCACGATTGTCCGGGAACATGGCTGCCGTGCTCGACTTGGATGTGCCGCCCGAAGAGAAAATCTTCAAACTCATCTATACGCATTTGCGCACCATACGCGACACGGTGGCGCGTAACGGTACGTTGCGCGCAGAGTTCTTCCGCAACATCTGGATGGTGGAAAAGGTGCGACGCACTTTCGATGAGGAGGAACACCGCGTGCTTACGGCCATCTTGCAGGAAGGGGTGGACTGCGGACGTTTCCGTATCGTACACGTGGGACTGATGTCGGACATCATCCACTGTACCATCAAGGGGCTCGAAGTGCCTTACATCTACGACCGCTTGGGAGTGGGGCTGGCAGAGGACGAAACCTATCCCATGGTGCGCGACATCCTGCTCCGCGTATTGGATATGCCGGTGCCCCCGGCCGATACGGCAGAAGCTGGCGTGAATGAATAAGTTTTTTCAAACCATATAAATTTTCAAACAAAAAAATGGGACTTTTAACAGGAAAGACGGCCTTGATTACGGGTGCTGCCCGTGGTATCGGCAAGGCCATTGCATTGAAGTTTGCCGAAGAAGGTGCTAACATCGCCTTTACCGACTTGGTCATTGACGAGAACGGCGAAGCCACTCGTCAGGAAATCGAAGCTAAGGGCGTGAAGTGCCAGGCTTACGCATCGAATGCCGCCGATTTCGCACAGACCGCCGAGGTGGTGAAGAAGGTACACGAGGACTTCGGCTCGATCGACGTGCTGGTGAACAATGCCGGTATTACCAAGGACGGCCTGATGATCCGTATGACGGAACAGCAGTGGGATGCCGTTATCGGTGTGAACCTGAAATCTGCCTTCAACTTTATCCATGCCTGCACGCCCATCATGATGCGTCAGCGCAGTGGTTCCATCATCAACATGGCTTCTGTGGTAGGTGTTCACGGCAATGCCGGACAGTCCAACTACGCCGCTTCCAAGGCCGGTATGATTGCTTTGGCCAAGAGCGTGGCACAGGAAATGGGCAGCCGTGGCGTGCGCGCCAATGCCATCGCCCCGGGCTTCATCGAAACGGCCATGACTGCCGCCCTCTCTGAGGAGGTTCGCAAGGAGTGGATGAAGGCCATCCCCCTGCGCCGTGGCGGTAAACCCGAAGACATTGCCGATGTGGCCACCTTCCTCGCCTCCGACTTGGCCAGCTATGTTACCGGCCAGGTTATTCAGGTTGACGGCGGTATGAATATGTAATCTGGAAGAATTTTTTCTCTCTCTGGTTATGAGGGATAAGGTTATGAGGTAATAAAGATTGTGCCAGTGAGTGCATAGCCAAGCTTGCTTGAGCTATGCCGAGCGCAGCCGATCTTATGCAAAGATTGTGCCAGTGAGTGCAGAGCCAAGCTTGCTTGAGCTATGCCGAGCGCAGCCAATCTTATGTAAAGTCACTATTAGAACGCTTGAATTATCGAACGCTCAAATAGTAATTTTATAACCTCATAACCTTATCCCTCATAACCTTATCCCTCATAACCTTATCCCTCATAACCTTATTCCTCATAATCTCAGCCATAACCTCACACCCAATTTGATTGTATGGAAGTCCTTTACGAAGACAATCATCTGATTATTGTCAACAAAGCCCCGGGGGAGATTGTACAGGGCGATAAGACGGGCGATGTGCCTTTGTCCGAAACGGTGAAGCAATATATCAAGGAAAAATATGTCAAGCCGGGACAGGTGTTCTTGGGAGTGGTCCATCGCTTGGACCGCCCCGTGAGCGGCATCGTGGTCTTTGCCCGTACCAGTAAAGCATTGGCACGGCTCAATGCCATGTTCAGGGATGGAAATGTACGTAAAAACTATCACGCCATAGTTTGTGCGCCGCCGCCTCAAACGGCTGATACGCTGACGCATTGGCTCACACGCAACGAGCGGCAGAACAAGGCTTATGCCCATGCGGCAGAAGTAAACGGTAGCAAGAAGGCGGTGCTCGATTACCGGCTGCTCTCCTCGTCCGACCGCTACCACCTTCTTGAAGTGCATTTGCACACCGGCCGTCACCATCAGATACGTTGCCAGTTGGCCACCATCGGATGTGTCATCAAGGGCGACCTGAAGTATGGGGCGCGGCGGTCTAATCCCGACGGTTCCATTTCGCTGCATGCTCGCCATATTGAGTTTGAGCATCCCGTCAGTCATCAGACCATCTCGGTGGACGCTCCCTATCCCGAAGGGTTGTGGAATGTGTTCAGCTTGTGAGGTTCCTTCCAAGGTTATGAGCTATTAGGTTATGAGGTGTGTTTTTAGGTTATGAGGGATTAGGTTATGAGGTTATAAAGTAACTGTCTGAAGGAAGGGAATACGCCAGAGTAACTTTATAACCTCATAACCTGGGAGCGAAAGCGACCCTAACCTCATAACCCATAGTTACAAAGCAACCTCATAACCTGGGAGCGAAAGCGACCCTAACCTCATAACCTGAAGAAATTCGCGCGTTTTGCTTTATTTTTGAAAAAATCCTACCTTGCATAAAAGTGATAGTCCTATATTTGCAGGCATTGGAAAACAATAGCAACAATGAAAACAATAGCCATCATCAATGCCATGCAAAAAGAGCATGAGCAGTTAGCCGGTCTGTTGACGGAAACGGAAACCGTGACCGACGGCCCATTCTCTTTTGTTACCGGTACTTTCAATCACCAAAGGATGGTGTTGATTCAGAGCGGTATAGGCAAGGTCAATGCAGCCGTGGGTGCCGTGGAACTGATCAGGCGTTATGCCCCCGATGCTTTGGTCAACACCGGCGTGGCAGGAGGTATCGACAGCCGCTTGCAGGTGGCCGACGTGGTGGTGGGCGAACGTGTGGTGTACCACGATGTGGACTGTGGACCCGAGACCGAGCCAGGCAGGGTACAGGGACTTCCGCTTTACTACGAGGGCGATGCCGGTTTGCTGCAGGCTGCTCGGCTGGTGGAGGCGGATGTGCGCCTGCTCGACGGACTGATTTGCAGTGGCGACCAATTTATTACCGACCGGCAGCAGCTCGCTGCCATCAAAGCCCGTTTCCCCGAAGCCTTGGCAGTGGATATGGAGAGCGGAGCGTTGGCCCAGGTGTGCCACCTCTACCATGTTCCTTTCCTGAGTTTCCGCATCATCAGCGACACTCCCGGTGCCGACAAGCATCTCGACCAATACTTCAACTTTTGGGAAGTGATGGCTGAAAAGTCCTTCGGCGTGACCCGTTCCTTGCTGGAAAAAATCACGCAGGCATAGTAGTTCTTTCGACGATTTCTGCCTTCACCTTCATTGTTTACTCCTTTTCTTCCCCTCTTTCTCTTTAACGATAACATTTGCGTCCCCATGCAGAAAATACCCAGTTTCACTATCGACCATCTGCGCCTGTTGCGCGGAGTGTATGTTTCCCGCAAAGACCATGTGGGCGGTGAGGTGGTAACCACCTTCGATGTCCGTATGAAGTTGCCCAACCGCGAACCCGTATTGGGGCAGGGTGCCATCCACACCATCGAGCATTTGGCCGCCACCTACCTCCGCAACCACCCCGTGTGGAAAGACCGCATCGTGTATTGGGGACCCATGGGCTGCCTCACCGGCAACTATCTCTTGGTGCGTGGCGACTATACCCCGGCCGACGTGTTGCCCGTGCTCAAGGAAACTTTCGCCTTTGTGGCCGGCTATGAGGGTGAAGTGCCCGGCACCACGCCCCGCGATTGCGGCACCTGCCTGCTCCACGACCTGCCCATGGCGCGATATGAAGCTGCCAAATACCTTCACGAGGTGCTGGAATGCGCCACGGAAGAAAACCTGAACTATCCTTTGTAGGAATAAGTAATAAAGATTTGACTCTTTGACCTTTCCAAATCCAGCCCTCTCATCTTTCATTTCTCTTATCCTGATAACCTTAACAAACTCTATTATGAAGAAAAACAAACTATTGCTTTACGCCTTCGGCTGGGCATTGACCTTCCCGGCCACCTTGTTCGCGCAGGGCAATTTCACCTTGCAGCAGCAAGTGCTTGATAACCCCGAAAATACCCCTCGGCCGGTGTTCCCCGTTCCTACTGAACGCCAGCTGAAGTGGAACGAAACGGAGTTCTATGCCTTTTACCATTATGGTATGAACACTTATACCAACGCCGAGTGGGGCGATGGCAGTGAGCCCAACTCCAACTTCAATCCCACCGCTGCTCCCAATCCCCGCCAGTGGCTCGAAGCCGCCCAGAAGGCCGGCATGAAGGGCGGTATTGCCGTGGTGAAACACCACGACGGCTTCTGCCTCTGGCCCACCAAGACCACCGACCACCACGTCGGCAACTCGGGCACGACCTACGGCGCTGACACCAACATCCCCCGCGACTTTGCTGCCGCCGCCGAAGAACTCGGCATGAAGTACGGCTTCTACGTTTCGCCTTGGGACCTCAACAGTGCCTATTGGGGCGAAAAGGATGCCAACGGCAACTATACCGACAACTACACCAAGAAGGTTTTCTTCGAGCAATGTGCAGAACTGGCCGCCTATGGCACCAAGCAGTTTGAAATGTGGTTCGATGGTGCCACGGGCGGCGACCACCGCGGCTACTACGGCGGAGCCAACGCCCTGCGCACCATTGACAACGCGCAGACCTACTACGACATCCCCAACCTGCGTGATTCCATCCACAACACCTGTCCCGACATCATCCTCTGGGGCGTGGGCGGCGAAGCACGCTGGATCGGCAACGAGGCCGGCTGGGCCGGTGAAACCAACTGGGCCATGGGCAATGGCGAGTATGGCAATGAGAACGGATGGCAGTGGCATCCCGGCGAAAGCGACGCCAAAGGCACCGACCGCGGATGGTTCTGGCACGAAGGCGAAAGCGTGAAGAGTGCCGAAACGCTGTTCAAGATGTATCTCGAAACCGTGGGACGCAACGCCACGCTCATTCTCAACCTCCCGCCCGACAAGAGCGGTTCGCTCCCCCAAGCTACGGTCAGCCGCATGGAAGAGCTCGGCGCCCTCATGAAGGCCCGCCTCGGCACCGACCTCGCCCCCGCGGCCACGGTGACGGCCTCGGAGACCCGCGAGGCTGGACGCACCGTGACCTACGCTGCCGCCAATGTGACGGACGGCGACAAGGAAACCTACTGGGCCACCAACGACGGCACCGTGCAGGCTTCACTCACCTTCACTTGGGACGAGCCGCAGACCGTGCGCTATGTCAGCATGATGGAGTTCATCAAGCTGGGACAGCGCGTCAAGAAATTCACCATCGAAACAAGCGAAGACGGCGTGACCTTCACGCCGCGTGCCACCAATATCGCCCAAACCACTATTGGCTACAAGCGCATCATTCCCCTCAACGGAAACACCTCGTCCAGCTACGATGCGGGCTTCACTGCCAAGGCGGTGCGCATCACCATCAAAGACAGCAAAGCCTGTCCGCTCCTCCACACCGTTTCCATCTACTAACCTTCCTTTGCACTCCACATCATGAAATATACCCGCTATATCTCCTTGCTGGGCCTGCTGCTGCCGGCTTCTTGGGCTGCCCCTTGCCAGGCTCAGACACTTTGCGATTTTGAAACAGCCGACAGCTACAAGGCTGTAGGGATTTACGATACTTGGGAAAACTCACCCTTCCGTGCCGGCGGACAGCTGGAGGGGAAGGGCAACGCGGCGGTGACGGCCAACCCCAATGCCGCTGAAGACCCCATCCTCGGATTCGCCCCCAACGGCTCGGCCAATGTGCTCGGCGCACAGCGTTCCCGCTTCGGCAGCAACACCTTCGGAGCGATGGTGACGCTCAAAGAGCCTTTCGCACTGACGCGCCAGACGCAGTATGTTCATGTGAAAATGCTGACTCCCACCGACAGCCGCGTGATGCTCATCGGTATGGGACGACGCACTGACCGTCCGTGGCAACCCGTCACCACCGAACAGTTCTGGGTAACCTCCACGAGCAAGGTAACGCCCGGCAAGTGGTTCGATGCCGTGTTCGCCGTGAGCGGTGCCGACGGTATCGACATCCACAACCTGCTGGTGGTGCCCGAACTGGAGTCCCCTCATAACCGCACGGAGGATTTCCTCTTCTATATCGACGATATCGAACTCAGCAACGTGGCCACGCCGCGTTTCACCACCGCCTATTATCCCATCAACTATGATGAGGCACAGGCTACGACCAGCAACAACCGCTACCTGAACCAAATCTCCCTGACCGTTTCGGGTGGCACGGCACAGACCATTGACGTGAACCAGAATTCGGAGAAGTTGCTGTACATCAAGCGGTTGGACCAGACCTTTGCCGCCAAAGCCGGCGAGCGGGTCACCCCGGCCTTCAGCTGGAACGGTAATTGGATGCACGGCTATGTTTACTTGGACGTGGATCGCAACGGTAAGTATGACGTGACCTACGATGCCGACAAGAACCTGACGGAGGACAAGGACCTCATGGCCTACTCCTACTTCAACGGCAAGAACAGCACCGGTGCCTCCTCTGGCAACAATCCCGGTGTTAATCCGCCGGCCTTTACCGTGCCCGCCGACCTCCAGCCCGGTGTGTACCGTATGCGCTACAAAGTGGACTGGGACGACGTGGAACCCGGCGGCAGCACGGTGCAGAGCATCGTGGACAACGGCGGTGCGATTGTCGACACCCGTTTGGTGGTGCATGAGGACAACGTGACCATTTCGCGTGGCACACGCCCCAACGGCGGCGGCTTGAACGGTGATGTGCTCAAGGCCGACGGCAGTGAGTTCACGCAGGAGACCATCCCCTTCGGCCAGCCCTATACCCTGAAGGTGCAGCCGGCTCCGGGCTTCAAGTTCTCCCACCTCATCCTGCGCCACGGTTTCAACCTTGATGGCGACAGCTTGGTGTACGACACCCCGCAGTATGTTGACACGCGCATTCCTTCCTATCTCTTCAATGAAAATACCTGCACCATCCCGGCTAAGTATATTGACGGCGATGTCATCGTGATACCATACTTCAGCAGCGACGACGGACAGACTTCTGACGACTATGTGCTTAACTTCAGCGAGGACCTGACCATCAGCCGCTCCGACCGCAAACTCAACTCTTTCACGATGAATGCCACACAGGGTGGTGAGAGCGTGGTGACGCTGGCAGTTTCGCCCAACAAGGTGTATCGCAAGATGTTGGACAATGAGGTGTCCGTTGTGCCCGGTGACCAGGTGACCACTACCGTCAGCTATCAGGGTAACTCCATGCACGGCTACCTGTATGTGGACTATAACCAGGACGGACGTTTCGACGCACAGCTCACCGATGCCGGTGTGCCCGATGAAGGTAGCGAACTCGTTTCCTTTACTTTTTATCAGAACAAGAACAGTCTGGGCGAAGCGAAAACGGGAGGCAACGCCGGGTTGAACCCGCCGGTTTTTACGGTGCCAGCAGACCTGCCGGCTGGAAACTACCGAGCACGATTCAAAATTGACTGGGCCAACATTGACCCGGCAGGCCAATGGAAAGAGAACGGTGGGGCTGGCGACAACCAGATTGATGCCAACGGCGGCTATGTGGTGGACTTCCTGCTTAACGTACACCCCGTGGAGTCGAAGCTCGACGTGCTGACAACCCACGGTTCGGTGGTAGGTTCGGGCAATACCGGACTGCCGGCCACCGTATCGTTCGGCCGGTCGCTGGGACTGCTTCCTGTGGCTGCTGCTTCGGGTTATGAGGCTGAGGCCATCATCGTGCGCCACGGCCATAACCTGGACGGCGAACAATATATCCGTGGCAACCGCCAGTGGAGCGAGTTCCAGACGGCCTGTGCCGCCTACACCCTGCCTGCCGACAGCGTCAACGGCGAGGTGCGTGTAACCGTGAACTTCCAGCCCAACGGCACGGAGGAATACAAACTGCTCTTCGGCGACGAGTTCAACGAACCGGATGGCACGATGCCCGATGAGCGTTTCTGGACACGCTGCTCCAACCAGACCCCGGCTTGGAAACGCTTCACGGCGCAGACCGAGGCCGGACAGCGGATGACGGGTTACATGGAGGACGGTAAGCTGGTGATGCGCTGCTTAGCTAACCCCTTTGATGACGAAATCAATTCGCAGGGCAACCGCATGGACATGATCAGTGGTGCCATTGAGAGTTCTTCCAAAGTTCACTTCACCTACGGCAAGGT
>SFPC01000015.1 GCA_004552195.1 Bacteroidales bacterium
GGAATCACTACCAATACCAAGAACACCTTTCGTTTGCGTTTTCTATGCAAATGAAAGGTGTTTTGTTGTATTTCTTCTTTTTGATAAATCTGTTTTAGATTTTTCAACTCGGCAAATTCCCCTTTGTCTCCCAAAAATTCGGCTGTTAGGGTATTTTTGCGTAAGTTTGCAGCATAATTATCTTACTATATAGTTACGATGTCGTGCATTCTGCATATTGAAACCTCTACGCAGGTGTGTTCCGTCGCCGTTTCGCAAGACGGGATGTGCCTTTTTGATAAAACCGATTACGAAGGGCCTTCTCACGCGCAAGTGCTTGCGCCGTTTGTCGACGAAGCCCTTTCTTTTGCCGAAAGCCATGCTATTCCTCTCGATGCCGTTGCCGTGAGCTGCGGCCCGGGCTCTTACACCGGGCTGCGTATCGGTGTAAGCACTGCCAAGGGTGTGTGCATGGGGCGCGGCGCAAAGCTGCTCTCCGTGCCTACGCTGCAAACGCTGGCCGTGCCCGTGCTGCTCTACCACGACGAACTGCCCGACGACGCACTGCTCTGCCCGATGATCGACGCGCGGCGCATGGAGGTGTATGCAGCTGTCTACGACCGCGCCCTCAAAGAGCTGCGCCCTACGGGGGCAGACATCGTGACGGAAGAGAGTTATAAAGAATTTCTTGACGAACGCCCCGTGTATTTCTTCGGCAACGGCGCGGAGAAATGCAAGGCCGTCATCACGCACCCCAACGCCCATTTTATCGAAGGCATACATCCTTTGGCTTGTGTAGCAGAGACGGCACAAGTGGCCGATGGAGTATATGTCGGTCCGTTTGCGTATGTTGGTGAACATGCCGTAGTAGGCAAAGGTTGTCAGATTTATGCCGGTGCCGTGGTAGAGGAACGTGCCGTGATTGGTGAAGATTGTCTGCTTTATCCCCATGCTTCTGTTTATCACGACTGTAAATTAGGTAACCGTGTAACGCTTCACTCCGGTTGCGTGGTTGGAGCAGATGGCTTCGGCTTTGCCCCCGGTGCTGAAGGTTATGAGAAGATTCCTCAGATAGGCATCGTTACGATTGAGGACGATGTAGAAATCGGTGCCAATGCCTGTGTTGACCGTGCTACGATGGGTAGCACCGTGGTGCATCGGGGAGTGAAGCTGGACAATTTGGTGCAGGTGGCCCACAACTGCGAAGTAGGGGAACATACCGTCATGTCCGCCCAAGTTGGCGTGGCCGGTTCTACCAAGATAGGCCAATGGTGTATGTTCGGTGGTCAAGTCGGCATTGCCGGTCATGCAGTCATTGGCGACCGCGTCCTTTCCGGAGCCCAGGCCGGTATTGCCGGCAGTATCCGTAAGGGCAATGTCACCGTTCAGGGTTCGCCGGCCATTGATGCCAAGAACTTCATGCGCTCCAGTGTAGTGTTCAAACATCTGCCCGAATTGCAGGCCGAGGTGGACAGCCTGAGAAAAGAAATTGAAGAACTGAAGAAAAAAATGTAGCATCTGACCCCCACGGGGTGTGTGGCGATGAGGATAGAAGTTGTTTCCCTCTCGCATCGGGTGTCCTATATATAAATAGGAGAACCGGCAGTTCGGCACGACGCAGGCTGACGCGCGTACCCCATGTGGAGATGCTGTTATCCATACACGATATGTCAAAACAAAAAACATTGGCCGGCAGTTTCTCGTTATTTGGCAAGGGCCTGCACACAGGGCTCAGCCTGACAGTGACCTTTAATCCGGCTCCCGAAAATCACGGATACAAGATACAACGCATCGACCTCGAAGGCGAACCCATCATTGAAGCCATAGCCGAAAATGTGGTTGACACATCGCGTGGCACGGTGGTAGCGAAGGGTGAGGCGCGGTGCAGTACTATCGAACATGCCATGGCTGCGCTTTACGCCATGGGGATCGACAACTGCCTGATTCAAGTAAACGGCCCCGAATTTCCCATTCTCGACGGTAGCTCTACGATTTATGTGGAGCAAATCCGTAGGGTGGGGGTAGTGGTACAGAATGCCCCGAAGGACTTTTATGTCATCAAAAAGAAGGTGGAGTTCAAGGATGAGGAAACGGGCTCGTCCATCATCATCCTGCCCGATGAACAGTTCTCCATCACCTGTATGATTTCCTTCGACTCCCAGTTTATCAACAGCCAATTTGCCACTTTGGACAACATGGAGCACTTTGCCGAGGAGATTGCTTCGGCGCGTACCTTCGTGTTTGTGCGCGAAATTGAGCCCTTGTTGAAAGCCGGACTGATTAAAGGCGGCGATTTGGACAACGCCATCGTCATCTACGAGCGTCAGATTTCTCAGGAGAACTTGGACCGCTTGGCCGACAACCTCCATGTGGAACATCGCGATGCCACCAAACTGGGTTATCTCAACCGGCGCCCGCTGGCATGGCCCAACGAACCGGCACGCCACAAGTTGCTTGATATCATTGGCGACATGGCTCTCATAGGCCGCCCCATCAAGGGACGTATCATCGCCACTCGCCCCGGCCACACCATCAATAACAAGTTTGCCCGCCAGATGCGGCGCGAAATCCGCAAGTATGAGGTGCAGGCTCCCAACTACGACCCCAATAGCGAACCCCTGATGGATGTCAACCGCATCCGCGAGTTGCTCCCCCACCGTTACCCCATGCAGCTGGTTGACAAGGTTGTGGAAACAGGCTCCAATTACATCGTGGCAGTAAAGAACGTCACCTCCAACGAAGCCTTCTTCCAAGGCCATTTCCCGCAGGAGCCCGTCATGCCCGGTGTGTTGCAAATTGAGGCCATGGCTCAGGCCGGCGGCCTGCTCGTGCTCAATTCGGTAGGAGATCCTGATCGGTGGAGCACCTACTTCCTGCGCATCAACGACGTGAAATTCCGCAAGAAGGTGGTTCCCGGCGATACCCTCATTTTCCGCGTGGAACTGATGGCTCCCATCCGCCACGGCATTTCCTCCATGCACGGCTTTGCCTTCGTGGGTGAAACCATCGTGATGGAAGCCACCTTTACCGCACAGATTACGAAAAACAAGTAAGAACCTTATCTGCGAGGGGTATGAGCGTTTCTTTCTGCCCCTCGCCTCCCCAACAACAAGATATGATTAGTCCATTAGCATACGTGCATCCCGAAGCTGTGATTGGCGAAGGATGTGAAATAGGCCCCTTCTGCTACATTGACAAGAATGTGGTGATAGGCAGCAACAACCGCCTGATGAACAGTGTGACCCTTCTCTCCGGGACGCGGCTGGGAAACGACAACACCATCTTCCCCGGAGCCGTCATCGGAGCCATCCCACAGGATCTGAAGTTCCAGGGAGAGGTAACCACCGCCGAGGTGGGCGACAATAATACTATTCGCGAAAATGTAACTATCAACCGTGGTACGGCTGCTAAGGGAAAGACCGTGGTGGGCTCCAACAACCTGCTCATGGAAGGAATGCACGTGGCGCACGATGTGCTGATGGGCAATGGCTGCATTGTAGGCAATGCGACCAAAATAGCCGGCGAAGTCGTCATAGACGATTTTGCCATCATTTCCGCTGCTGTTCTCATCCATCAATTCTGCCACATAGGTAGTTATGTCATGGTGGGTGGCGGCACCCGCACGGGGCAGGACATTCCTCCCTATTGCATGGCTGCGCGCGAGCCCGTCAGCTTCTGCGGTCTCAATATAGTCGGACTGCGCCGACGCGGCTTTACGCCTGAAACCATCGAGCAAATCCACACCGCCTATCGGCTGCTTTACCAGCGCGGCAAGCTGCGCGAAGAATGCCTTGAGGAAATCCGCCAGACGCTGCCCATGACCCCCGAGATACAGTACATACTTGACTTCGTCACTAATTCCAAACGCGGCATTATTAAATGACGGCACCCCCAGGGGGAATTATCAAAACAACGTACAACCATGCTATACAGAATAAAGTTTATATCCGACGAAGTGGACGGCTTTGTCCGCGAAGTGAAGATTGACAGCGACGCCACTTTCCTCGATTTAAATCACATCATACTCCAGTCCTGCGGCTACCCCGACGACCAGATGACTTCTTTTTACATCTGTAATGATGAGTGGGAACGCGGCCAGCAGATAACCCGCGAGGATATGGGCGTAGGCAATGCCGACGAGGACATTTACGCCATGGACGAAGTACGCCTCTCCGAGTTCATCGAAGACGAAGAGCAGCGCTTAGAGTTTGTTTTCGACCCCTTTGCCGACCGTTGCTTCTTTCTTGACGTCAAAGAAATCATTCCTGGCGAAAACCTCAAAAGCCCTGTCATCCTCCGTGCCAAGGGAGAAGCACCGCGTCAAATCAACGAGTTAGATACCGACTTCACAACATCTGTGCCCACAGCCAAAGGAAAGAAAGTTGCGGCAGCAGCCGAAGAAGATTTTGATGACGAGGCCGTTTTCGGCGATACGGCATTCAACGATGACGACATTGATTTGGAAGGCTTTGAAATCAGTGATGGCCAGCCATTCTGAACCTTCGCTGTCGTTCATCAATGCATAATGAATAATGAGGTCTACGACCATGACATCGGCGGCTCTGCTTTGTCCTGTATGTCGGTCGTAGACCTCATTTTACGTTAAAAATCAGTGAAGGATATGAAACTAAAGACCTTAAAAGTCATATTGGGTCCGACCGGAGTGGGGAAGACGGAGTATGCGTTGCGCGTGGCCGAGGAGGTGGGCTGTCCCATCCTCAATGCCGACTCCCGGCAGCTCTATCGTGATATTCCCATCGGCACCGCAGCACCAACCCCCGAAGACCTCCGGCGCGTGAAGCACTATTTCGTCGGTACGTTGGGTTTGGAGGAATACTACAGTGCGGCGCAGTATGAACAGGATGCGTTGCAGCTGCTGGATGAATTGTTCCGCAGTCACGATGTGTGCGTTTTGTCCGGTGGCTCTATGATGTATATTGATGCCGTGTGTAAGGGCATTGACGATATTCCTACGGTGGATGCCGAAACTCGGCAGTTGCTCAAACAACGCTATGAAGAGGAAGGGCTGGAGCCCTTGGCCGCAGAGCTGCGCCTGCTGGACCCGGAATATTATGCCGGATGCGATGTCCGTAATCCGAAACGAGTAGTCCATGCTTTGGAAATTTGTTACATGACGGGCAAGACCTTTTCTTCGTTTCGCAAGGGGAAGGTAGCGGAACGGCCATTCAGTATTGAGAAAATAGGATTGTGGCGTGAGCGCGAAGATCTTTTCTATCGCATCAACCGTCGTGTGGACCTCATGATGGAGCAGGGACTGCTGGAAGAGGCCCGGCGCGTGTACCCTTACCGGCATTGCAATGCACTGAACACTGTGGGGTATAAGGAACTCTTCAAATACATTGAGGGAGAGTGGCCCTTGGACTTCGCCTTAGAGAAAATCCGCCGCAACACGCGGGTGTATGCCAAAAAACAGATTACTTGGTTTAAGAAGGATGCAGATGTGAAATGGCTGGAGGATTTTTAGCGTGGACACTCGCCTTTCTTTAAATATGATAGGCTGCGGCTCGGCAAAGAAATTGAAAAACCTGCGGCTTTTCTTTTCTTTGCACTCACCTTGCACTATCTTTGTCCGCGCAAACCAAAGAAAAAACTGCTATGAACAATCCGTTAAAAGGAGTAATCGGATGGGTCTTGGTGACTTTCCGATGGATAGGACGAGGTTTTCGTGCCTGTTGGCGTTGGTATCGCGGACAGTATGCAGGCCGCGCGTGGTGGTACAGGGCTTTCACCTGTTTGTGGTCTTTCTTAGCCTTTATAGCCTTTTATATTTTTGCCGTGGTGTTCAATCTGTTTTGGCTGTTCGGCAAATCACCTTCCATCAACGATATTATTCACCCCAAGACGGCGGCTGCGTCCGAAATCTACAGTGCCGATGGGAAAGTGCTGGGCAAGTTCTTCAACGAGAACCGTTCCCCCGTGCCCTACGACTCTATCAATCCCGTCTTCTTCCAGGCGCTCATTTCTACCGAGGACGAACGTTTCTACCAGCATCATGGCATTGACTACCAAGGCCTCTTTGCCGCCGCTAAAGATGCGGCGCAGGGGAGGGCGCGCGGTGCTTCCACCATCACCCAGCAGCTGGTGAAGAATATGTTCCGGGTGCGCACGCATTATTCCACCGGTTTGTTGGGTAAAATCCCCGGAGTGAGTATCCTGGTGATGAAAAGCAAGGAGATGATTATCGCCACTGAAATCGAGATGCTTTGCTCTAAGCAGGAGATTTTGGAGATGTATGCCAATACCGTGGACTTCGGCTCGAACGCTTTCGGTATCAAGACCGCTGCCAAGACTTATTTCAATACCACTCCCAAAGAACTTAAAACGGAAGAGGCCGCCGTATTGGTGGGGCTGCTCAAGGCCACATCGGCATATAATCCGCGCATCAATCCCCAAAACTCGCTCAAACGCCGCAACGTCGTGCTGAATAATATGTACACGCACCGCAGACAATTGAAGGAGCGTTTCGGACAAGTGTATGTTGCGGACAAACAAACCCTTACCCAGTTGCAGGAGCAGCCCATCAAACTCAACTTCAACGTGGAGAGTGCCTACGATGGCAAGGCCTTGTATTTCCGTGATGCCGTGAAGGACTACATCGACGAAAAGTGTCCGGAACTGGATGTCTACTCCGACGGTCTGAAGATTTACACTACGCTCGACTCGCGTATGCAGGAATACGCTGAGAAAGCCGTACGCGAACAGATGAAGAAGGTGCAGCAGAACTTCGACCGCCATTGGCGCGGCTTGGGCGACCCTTGGCGCGACGAGAAGGGACAGCTTATACCCGGCTTTATTGAGGACAAACTCCGCAAGACGGATGCCTATAAAATGTTACAGGCACGGTTCCCGAACAATCCTGACTCCGTGGAATATTATCTGAACAAGCCGCACAAAGTGAAGCTCTTCAGTTACGACGGCGAGAAAGAGGAGTTCATGTCCACCGTCGACTCCCTGCGTTACATGATCAAATTTATGCACACCGGCTTTGTGGCCATGGAACCCGAAACCGGCCACGTCAAGGCATACGTGGGCGACATTGATTTCAAGACCTGGAAATACGACAAGGTGAAGTCCATGCGCCAACCCGGCTCCACCTTCAAACTCTTTGTATATGCCACGGCGATGAAGCAGGGGCTCACCCCTTCGGATGCACGAAAGGACGAGTACATCCGTATGGAAGTGTATGACAAGAAAAAGAATGCAACCACCGTTTGGCAACCTCATAATGCCAATGGCCGGTTCTCCAACGCTAACATCCCGCTACGCTCGGCTTTTGCCCAGAGTATCAACACGATTGCGGTGAAACTGGGACAAGAAGTGGGCATCCCCAACGTCATCCAGACCGCTCACGACATGGGCATCAAGTCGCCGCTCGACGACATCCCCTCCCTGCCGCTTGGTGCCAGCGATGTCAACCTCTTCGAACTGGTCAGCGCGTACGGCACGGTGGCCAATGGTGGCGTGCATGTGGAGCCGGTGTTGGTGACCAAGATTGTTGATGCCGAAGGCAATGTGGTGTTTGAGGCCAAGCACGAAGAAATGCGCGCATTGCCGCCAAAGGCCGCTTTCTATATGCAGAAACTGCTCGAAGCCGGTGTGTGCGACGGCGGCGGCACTTCGCAGACGTTGCGAGCCGGCATGTATCTGGGACCGTTCTTTGCCCATCTGGATATGGGTGGCAAGACGGGAACTTCCAACAACCATTCCGATGCTTGGTTCGTAGGTGTGACCCCCAGCTTGGTGGGCGGTGCCTGGGTGGGCGGCGAATACCGTAGCATCCACTTCCGCACCGGAGCACTGGGCCAGGGTAGCCGAACGGCACTCCCCGTGGTGGCTCAATTCATGCGTAGTGTGATGGAAGACCCGCAGTTGCGCGGCAAATATTTGCACAAGTACGGTATGCCGCCCGAGGATGTGGATGTCAGTACATGGCAGGCTACTTACGTTCCTCGTGAAGAAGAGCCCGATTCGCTGTCAGGCGATTCCTTGGGGCTGGAAGAAGGTGTAGTGGATGACGACCTCATGGGTGGCGAAGGACATCCTGCTGCCGGAGGCGAGAATGCCGAAACTTCTCCTGCTGAACCCGCTGCTACGCCTCAGCACAATGAGGCGGGGAAGGCGGATAACCTGTTTGAATAATTAGGTCTGGCGACCATGAAGTTTCAACTTCATGGTCGCAGGCTTCATTGTAAATTATAAATTGCCTGATTTATAAAATGATGAACGCTTTCTTCTTGGCACATTCGATGCTGGGAGGCAGGCCGGGTGGCAGGAGTTGCAGCGTTTCGTGGAGTTCGGTCAGCAGTTCGGGGTACGGCCTGGCCATCTGTGCAGCCAGTTTGATCATGATGGAACGGCAGCTGTCGTGGTGTGTGCCGTCGGTTATGCCTTGCAGGCAGTAGTCGAAGAGGTCGGCTCGTTCCAGGGTCGTTGAGGGTGCCAGATCATAGAGCAACGAAAGCAGCAGGCCGGGACGGATGGGGAGTGTGCCGCTGAGGATTTTGTCGATAAAGGCATGGCTGTATGGCGCGACAAATTGCAGTTTATCAGCCGGTGAGAGGTGCGTCAGCACCCAGGCAGCATACATGGCTCTGCGCGCTTCGGTGGTTTTGTCCAGCACCAGACGGCACAGCGCCGAGATGGCTTCCCCATCGTGCGCCGTGGCTTCCACCACCTTGCGCACATTAACCATCGACATACGGCCTTCAAGCCATTTCATCCATTCCATGGCAATTTATAATGTAAAATGTATAATGTATAATGAGGCCTACGACCGTTCATAAAGGACGAAGCAGGATCGCCCGCCACCATGGGCGCAGCCTACATTAAATGTATAATGTATAAAGAGGTCGTTCCTCTAATATATAATGTAAAATGTATAATGAGGGCTTGCGCCAATCGCCCCTAAGCGGTGCATCGTCCTGTACGACGGTCGTAGATTCATTATACATTAAAAACTCTCACCGTGCCGTGATGTGGAAACACGACTGTTTCAGTTCATACTTCACGTAGCAGGTGCCCATCAGGCGTTGGTCCTCTAATACTTCGGCCAGGATGGATTTGAACACCGTCACCCAGCGCACTTCGTCCGTGCCGTCGTCGTTGATTTGCAGGAAGCGGTTGTAGGAAATGTCGAATGTCGTTCCGTACTGGTGGCAGCTGTTTTCCGATGCGTTACGGTTTACATTACGCAAGCGGCGCACGTCCTCCTTGGTGCGGAGCACGGAGGTGACAATCAGTTTGTGCGGTTCGTAGCCTTTGGTTACCAACGAGTCGTTAAAAGCCCGTGCAATCTCGCCCAGCAGTGTAGCGGCGCGGGGTACGAGGTAGGGGATGGATTGGCGCAGCGGTTGGATGGAATAGAAAGGGTTGTCGCCCACGTAGACCAGTTCCTTCATGCGGCGGTGCGCCTCGTCGCGGTTTTCGATGTGGGAGATGCCCAGCCGACTGGCCGTAGCTAACTGCACGTCGTTCAGGTCGGGAAATGACTCTTCAAAGCGCCGGACGCTCGTTACGCGGTTCTTCACCGGTTTTCCGTCCGGCTTCAGCAGCGTCAGTTTGGCGCGTGGACGCATCAGCAAGCTGTCCACGTGGAGAGCTTGGAGCTCAATGCTGTCAGGTTCGTGGGGTACGGTAGCTGCTTCGGGTTGTTCGGTAGCCGTTTCGATGACGCGGTGAAGGGTGAGGTGGGGATTGACGCATTTGGCAATGCCAAGTGCAGTGACGATGAGGACAAAAGTCAGCAGAAAATAGCCTCGGTAGGCAGTGGCCTTATGTTTCATTGTTTATATGCAGAGGGAGGGGGTTACGTTTAAAAGCACACAAAAGTAAGGATTTTTCATATACTTTCAAGGGGATTGCTTAATTTTGCGAGGCAATTCAGCTCAAAACCTATTAATCAATTCAAGTTTCGGAGGTTATGAGATTTAAGGTTATGAGGTTATAAAGCTGTTCGTTGGGCTACTTTGACTGCGGCATACAGTATTATTATAACCTCATAACCCTGGGAGCGAAGCGACCAAAATCTTATAACCTTCAACTTTGCAAAAGTTGAATTGATTGATTTAATCCTTTCAGCATTTTCAATGATTGAAAAGCATTTTATTCTCGAAGAAGCCGACCCCGTTCTCTTTTACGGCGCTAACAATGCCAATATCAAAATGTTGCGTGCGCTATGTCCCAAATTGCGCATCATGGCGCGCGATAATGTGGTGCGCGTGGTGGGCGGAGAGGAGGAGATGGCGGAGTTTGAGGAAGTGATGCAGCAGCTTGAAAAGCATTGTGCCAAATTCAATCGCCTAAGTGAAGAAGATTTGCTCAATATTGTCAAGAAGCGGATGATATCAAACGATTCGGGCGAGGGAGCCATTGTTTACAGCACGGGGGGCAAGCCCATCACGCCGCGCAGCGAGAACCAATTTCGCCTGGTTGAGGCTTATTCCTCCTGCGACATGATTTTCGCCGTTGGCCCTGCCGGTTCCGGTAAAACATACACCGCCATTGCTTTGGCGGTCAGGGCGTTGAAGAATAAGGAGGTGAAGAAAATCATCCTCAGCCGCCCTGCCGTGGAAGCAGGAGAGAAGCTTGGTTTCTTGCCCGGTGACATGAAGGACAAAATAGACCCTTATCTCCAGCCCCTCTACGATGCCTTGCAGGATATGATACCGGCAGCCAAGCTGCAAGAGTATATGACGACCAATGTTATCCAGATTGCTCCTTTAGCCTTCATGCGTGGCCGTACGCTCAACGACGCCGTGGTCATCCTTGACGAGGCACAAAACACTACGACGGCGCAGATTAAGATGTTCCTTACGCGCATGGGATGGAACACGAAGATGATTATTACCGGCGACCGCACGCAGGTAGACCTGCCGGCTTCGCAGCGTAGCGGTTTGACGGAGGCGCAGCGCATCCTCCGGGGCATTCCGGGCATTGCCTTTATCGAAATGAATGAGCACGACATTATCCGCCACAAACTCGTGACCCGCATTGTAGAAGCCTATGCCCGTGAAGAAGAACAGAAGAAGCAACGCCACGGTGAGCCGTCTGCAGCTTTAGAGGGCTGAGAAAAAGGGTTATGAGGGATTAGGTTATGAGGTTATAAGATTACTATTTGAGCGGGCGATGTTCAAACGTTATAACAGTAACTTTATAAACTCATAACCCTGGGAGCGAAGCGACCGCAAACTTATAACCTTCAACTTTACAAAAATTGAATCAACTAATACATATTATCATGTCTGCATTAACTCAAACAGCGTTCAACTTTCCCGGACAGCAGGGAGTGTATCACGGCAAAGTACGTGATGTCTATCATCTTGGCGACCGCTTGGTCATGGTGGCCACCGACCGCATTTCGGCCTTCGATGTCATTCTTCCCGAAGGCATTCCTTTCAAAGGACAGGTGCTCAATCAGATAGCAGCCCAGTTCCTCGATGCCACAGCCGACATTTGTCCCAACTGGAAATTGGCTACTCCCGACCCTATGGTCACTGTCGGCTTGCTTTGCGAGGGCTTCCCCGTGGAGATGATTGTGCGCGGTTATCTCTGCGGCAGTGCCTGGCGTGCCTACAAGAGCGGTGTGCGCGAGATTTGTGGCGTCAAGTTGCCTGAGGGCATGAAGGAAAACGAAAAGTTCCCTACGCCCATCATCACCCCCACCACCAAGGCAGAGATTGGTGAGCACGATGAGGATATTTCTAAGGAAGAAATCCTGGCTCGCGGCCTGGCTACGCCTGAGGAGTATGCCCTTTTGGAGAAGTATACGCTGGCGCTCTTTGCCCGGGGCACAGAAATCGCTGCCAAGCGCGGTTTGATTTTGGTAGATACCAAGTACGAATTCGGTAAGCACAATGGGGAAATATACCTCATGGACGAAATCCATACGCCCGACTCTTCGCGTTACTTCTATGCCGAGGGCTACGAGGAACGCCTGGTCAAGGGCGAACCGCAGAAGCAGCTGTCGAAGGAGTTCGTGCGCGAGTGGTTGCTCAACAACGGTTTTCAGGTTCATGGTGCCGCCGACCAGCCCATACCGGAAATGACACCCGAGGTGGTGAAGAGCATCTCCGACCGTTACATCGAGCTGTACGAGCACATTACCGGCACGCCTTTTGTTCCTGCCCCTGCCGACAATGTCTTAGCACGCATCGAGCAGAACGTGACGGCCTATTTGGCAGAATAAGCCCTGTTGACCGCCTCGCAGGCGGATAAAAAGTTCCCATAAGTATCCCCGCAGCAAGCCTTTCCGGCCTCCTGCGGGGAAACTCGTTTTGTGCCCTTACGAAGGGGAGGGCGGACAATCAGGCGGTGCCGGATTTGTCCTGCCTCAGAAGTCCACACAAGCGCGCTCAGCGATGTGTTGCATCAGCGCCGAGGCCACGGCTTTGTGGGCGGGGTGAACGCTGTAAGATTTCACGTCGTCGAGCGTGTCGAAGCGCGAGATGAGACAGATGTCCCACTGCTCCGCCGGATTGAGGTTGAGCCCCACGTTCACCTCGCGGATGAAGGGGATGACGGCCGGCAGCGCTTCGATGCCTGCCTTGAACTGTGCCGCCGCTTTGGCGCGCAGCGCTTCGGGCACGTCGGCCCGGAATTTGAACATGACGATGTGTTGTATCATGACTTGCATTTTAGGGGGTTGACAAAGAGTTTTGCAGTATAAAGTCCGTGATTTGCCGCAGGGCCTCCGCGTCCATCTTCCCCTCCTTCAGGTAGTCGGCGGGGCAGGCCATTTCCGGCAGTTCGCGCAGCAGGTGGTCCAGTTTCGGCAGAAGCACACAGCGCGCCTTGAGCTGTTTCGCCAGTGCCTTCTCCCACAGTCTCAGGTCCGCTTCCGTCACCTGGTAATCGTGGCCGCCTTGCAGAAACAGCATCGGCAGATCCTTGAGCCGCTGTGCCGTGGTCGTAGGGTCGTAAGTCTGCTGGAAATCCACATACTCCCGGGGCAATGCCGCCATCATTTGCTTGGCCGTGGCTTCCGCCTGCGACTGCGCTGTGGCCTCGTCGGCCCCTTGTTTCCGGGCTATGTATACGAGCTGCTCCATCAGCGCGTCGCGAAACGGGCGCGCCAGTGCCGCCCAGCCGATGATGCCCGCCAAGGGCGTGTCCGCCTTTTCCGCAATGCGGGGTACCAACGTGCCGCCCAGGCTGTGGCCTATCACAAAAAGTCGCTGCTTGTCCACCTGCGGCAGTTTGGCCGTTTGGCGCAGCGCCTGCACCGCATCGTCCACTACTTCCGTGTCGTACGTCAACTGCCCACCCGACACTTCCGCCATGCGCGCTCCGTATACCTTGGTGCGCTTATCGTAACGCACCACGGCGATGCCGCGGGCCGCCAGGGCGTGCGCCAGTTCGCGGAAGGGTTTGTTCGGTCCCAGCGTTTCGTCGCGGTCCTGCGGTCCGCTGCCCTGCACCAGCACTATCGCGGGCACCGGTTTCGACAGGTCTTTGGGCAAGGTCAGTGTGCCCGAAAGTTCTATCCCGCCGTGCTTCACGACGAAATCTTCCTCCGTGAATGCCTCCGCCGCGTCCGTCCGGCCAGGCGTTGCGGGCTGTGTGGCGGTGGCTGGTGCCGGTGTGAAGGTCAGTCCCGCCAGCAGCAACTCATCGTTCAGCACCACGTTCATCTGCAGTGGCAGTCGTTCAAAACGCAGCACGCTTTGGCACACGTGCATCCCCTGCCGTTCCGTCAGCGACCAGGCCTCCTGCTTTTCCAGCTGTCCTGCCTGCGTCAGCAGTTGTTTCCAAATCGCCTGCACCATAGCAGCCGGAAGTTGGGCTTTCACTTGTGGCGTGGCGTGCGCCAATACGCTGTCAGCCTGTCCGGTTTTAATCCATTCCAAGTGGCGCCCAGCCATTTCGGTAAAGCGGTCTGCGTTTGCCGTCATGCTTCCGCACCACAGCAGGAGTAGGCATAAAATCTGTTTCATAAGTAGTAATGTATTCTGTCAGGTTATTCGTTCCAAGCTCCGCAGTGCGGGCACCGTCCCTTTTGGGGAATTGACCGGCGGCACACTCCGCAGAGCAGGTGCGAGGGACGGTGGAGATAGTAGCGGCGGATGGCCCACGCCCAATAAACTACCAGCAGCGCATAGCCTATATAATAAGGTGTGGTCAGAGTGAACACTAAATAGAGCACCACGCAGACGCCGCCGAGGGAGGTGAGATAAGCCAAACGGTCGCCCAGGTCGGGCTGGCGGCGCAGCTCGTCCACCACGGCTACTGCTACAATCAGGATGGCCCATACAGAGGCTATGAAAAGTGCCAGGATAAGCGGCAACTCCGTGTCGAAGGGGTTGAGCGTGGGGTGGTAATAAAATTCTACCCAGGTGGACGGTACAAACCGCTGCATGCTGCCATATACCGCTGCCGATCCGCTGACGCACAGGCAGAGCAGGGTGGGGTAGAAACTGGGGATGTCGTGGAAATGGACCAGGCGGTAGTGTTTGTGGCGGAAGTATTGGATAAGGCCGAACAAGGCTGCCAATGCCAGTACGCAGAGCACTACTATCGAGCGCGTGCCGGAGAAATAATAGATGAATTTTGAGATGGGATCGTCGGGTACCACGCAGTCGAGTAAGGCCGATTCGTGAATCCATCCCTGCGTCAGTTGGTCGCGGGCCACTTTCACCCATACGGAGTCTGTGGTGTCATTGGGCACATAGGCAATTCGGGCCACCACCAGTTTATCGCGTTTTTTCAGTCGCACCGTATCGCCCGGCTGATGGTCATACTCGGCCATGTTGTTTAGGGGTGGCATGGTGAGCAGCTCCATGGAATCAGTGGCTTGGAAGTTGTAGCCCGTCCAGTAGTGGTGGGCGATGTAGAAGTTCACCGAATCGACGGCTCCTTCGCCCGTTACCGTCCAATGGTCCTGCTTGTTCGGGTGGGAATAGTAGCAGGCCGTCAGCAGATTGCCGGCCAGCAGCAGGAGAAGTAAGGTGTGGAGGTGGCGCATGGTGTATGTTGTTGAATGAACGTGGGAAAAATGTGGTACGTGTTTTACTTTTTAGCGGTATTCTATAAATTTGGCTTTAAAGAATGCCTATGTATTTGTTTATTTATTCCGGCCTTATTTATAGAACACCCTTTTATTCTTTCAACACCTGCATCTCGCAGCGTTGGCAGTCGAAACGTAGCGGGAAGGTGCGTCCGTCGGGCAGCCGCAGTGCGAGTGGTCCGGGCGTGGAGCGGTCCTTTTTCAGGCAAATGCCCAAGGCGTGGCGAATGCAGTAGCGGCAAGTCATCAGTACTGCCTCGCCTTGCGGCTCCTGCAACTCAAACGCCGGGGCCAGTTCCGTCGCGCCGTACGATTGGTAGAACGCGCGTGCCTGGTCGTTGGCCACATTGGCGGTGTAGCCGAGCCGTTGAGGGGTCAGGCGGCGCAGTAGAACTTCATCGCGCTTGCCCGGCCGGTCCGTTTGGTACGCCAGCTTGTGGTCGCGCAGCAGGGCATCGCACACCTGCCGTCGCCAGTCTGCCAGCACCGATGCCGGAATGAAACGTTCGCCCTGTGTCAGCACTTCCACCTCCTGCGCCGTCCAGCATGTGCCGCCCAGTTTTGTCAGCTGCCGCACGATGGCCTCGCGCTGGTTCGTACGTGCTGCTTCGTGCGGATAATCAAAGCCGAGCGACACGTGGCAACCCGTTTCGTCCGCCATGTCGATGGCATAGCCCTGCGGTGTTTCGCGTAGCGTGAGGCGGGTCGCCAATGTCCGCTCCGCCGTGGGGTGTGCCAGTTGTTGGCCGAAAGCAAAGTCCAAGCTGCGGTGAAGGGCCGTGCCCGGTTGCAATCGGGGCATTTTGGCCGGAAATACCTGCCGGCCTTCCACACGGTTCACGCGGAAACCTTCCAACCGCCCTTCGCGGTCCACGAAGCACAGGCCGTCGCCTGCCACCAAGGGCGGCGTGGCGGGAGAGAACGGTTCAAAAACGAAACTCTTGCGCTCCATCCGTTTCACCCACCCCACCTGCGGCCCGGTGGCCTTGGGCGAGTGGAAGGAGTGGATGGGCTGTGGTGTGCGACCTTGGAGGAAATAGTCCGTAAATCCCCGGTTAAAGCTGCGCTGCACGTCGGGCTGGAACGCGAGGCGCGACTGTCCTTTGGAAGCGCGCATATATTCGTTGGTGCGTCGCTTCAGGATTTCGTCAATCCGTTGCCGGTACCACGCCGTGACGTTCTTCACATAGCCCGCATCCTTCAGCCGTCCCTCAATCTTGAACGAGCGTACCCCAGCATCCATCATTTCCTCCAACAGTTCCGTGCGGTTCATGTCGCGCAGCGACAGCAGGTGACGGTCGGCCACCAGCGTGCGCCCTTGTCTGTCCACCAGGTCGAAGGCCAAGCGGCAGAACTGCGCGCAGCAGCCCCGGTTGGCCGAGCGTCCGAAGCAATGTTGCGATGCATAGCAGCGTCCGCTGTAGCTCACACAGAGTGCGCCATGGACAAACGCCTCGATGGGCACTTTCACTGCCGTGGCCATCTCGCGGATTTGTTTGAGCGACAATTCGCGCGCCACCACGATTTGCCGGAATCCTGCCGCTTCCAACCATTGCGCCTTTTCCGGCGTGCAGTTGTCCATCTGCGTGGAGGCATGCAGGGCAATGGGCGGTAGGTGCAACTGCAGCAGTGCCAAATCCTGCACAATGAGCGCGTCCACCCCGGCGCGGTACAGCTGCCACACCAACCGCTCCACCTCTGCCAGTTCCTCGTTCCACAGGATGGTGTTGAGCGTCACGTACACACGGGCGTTGAACAGATGGGCGTATTGGCACAGCGCGGCAATGTCCTCTACGCTGTTGCCGGCTGCCGAGCGTGCCCCGAAGTCGGGACCGCCTATGTACACAGCATCGGCTCCGTGGCGGATGGCCTCCATGCCGCAGGTCAGGTCGCGGGCCGGGGAGAGAAGTTCGATGGTTTGCATGATCTTGGGGGAATATGGGGAAATAGGGAGAAAGGGGAGAGGGAAAAACTTGGCTGTTGGGAGGTGGAAAGGTCAGCACGAGTGTCCAGACAAGGCGCGGAGTGCCAATGCTCGGGCTTCCTGTCGCGCCGGTTTGCCCGTTTCGGTCAGCGGCAGCGCGGCCACCCTGAGAAAATGGCGGGGTTGTGCATGACGTTCCAGCCTTTCGCGGCAGCGCACGGCGAGCTCCGCCTCCATGTCCTGTGGGGCGGTGTAGAGCAGCGTGACCGCCTCGCCCAATCGGGCATCGGGCACCGCCGTAATCTGAAATGGCACGGGCAAGTCCGCTAACCGGCTTTCCAACTCCTCAATGGACAATTTCAGTCCGCCGGAACAAATCACGTTGTCCCGCCGTCCCAAGATGAGGAACGAACCGTCGGGCAATAGTTCCGCGAGGTCGTTGGTGGTGAGCCTGTCCGGATGGATGTGGGGCGCGAAAATCTGCAACGTCCCCTCGTTGGAGAGCGACATTTCCACGTCCGGCAACGGCCGGTAGGCATCGGTTGCCTGCGGGCCGTTGAGCCGGCGCAAGGCAATGTGCGAGAGCGTTTCCGTCATGCCGTAGGTGCTCCACACGGGGTGCGGAAACGTGCGCAATTCCCGTTCCAGTGCAGCCGGGATGGCTCCTCCGCCCAATATCAGGCAACGGGTGCGGCGCAGCAGCGAACGCTCATGGGGCACACGCAGACTTTCGTAAGCCTGCATCGGCGTGAGGGCGGCAAAGTCCGGGGCTTCATGCAGTCCGGCGAAGGGATGCAGCCCGGGAGTCACGGGCACGAGATGCAACCGTCCCACCATGGCGCGCACCACCACCATCTGGCCGGCTATGTAGCGCAAGGGCATGGCCAGCAGGGCCGTTTGCCCCTCCCGAAGCCCGAGTGCCGCAATGGTGGCCTGCGCACTGTGGCGCATTCGCTGCTTCTCTACCTCCATGGGGCGGGGTCGGCCTGTGCTGCCCGAGGTGTGTACCGTAAGGGTGGGACATGGGGCGTTCCATCGCGCTTGGAAATCCGCCAGCTCCAGCCGAAATTCCCGTTGCCGTTCGTCACCGTACCACAGGGTGTCGCCCTGTAGCTGCAAGGGGATGCCTTCGAAGTTGCGCACGAAGAGGCGGCCCGTGCCCAAACCCTGCGGCAAGGGAGACTCGCCGTCGGTGGCGGCACACCACTGCGCAATGGCATTCAGTCCCAGGTTGCTTTCCAACGCCGAGGTGGTCCAGAAGCCCATGCCGCGCCGGCGCGCCAGCTCCATCCATTCCTCCGCGCCCGAAAACGCCCCGTGGAGTGAAGGCTTCAGGATAATGTATTGTGGACGAATGGTGTCGAGCAACGCCTCCTTGTCCTCCCGGCGGTTTATGCCGATGAGCTCCTCATCGAGCGCGATGGGCAGGGGCGTGGTGGCACAGAGGCGCGCCATCTCCTGCCATTGTCCTTGGCGGATGGGCTGTTCGATGCTGTGAATGTCGTAGCGGGCCAGACAGTCGAGCACGCGCGGTGCCTCGGCCGGCGTGAAACCGCCGTTGGCGTCGACCCGCAGCTCCACCGTCTGCGAATCGTAACGGCGGCGCAGACTGCGGATGAGTGCCAGTTCACTGTCGAAATCGATGGCCCCGATCTTCAGTTTCACGCAGGCAAAGCCTTCGGCCAACTTCTCCTCCATGCGGCTGCACATCTCCTCATAGTTTCCCATCCACACGAGGCCGTTGATGCGCAGGCTGCGCCGCCCTTCCGTGAAAGGAGAGGGAAAAAGCAGACGATAATCGCCGCGCAACGAACCCTGAGCCGAACGGAACGCCGTTTCCAGTCCGAAGAGCATGGAGGGAAAGGGACGCAACGCTTCCGCGTCGAGCCGCTGCGAGCGTTCCACCTCGCGGCACACTGCCCGGAGCCGTTCCTCATAGTCGGGCGTGAAGTCGCAGCTGAGGTCGGGCAGCGGCGCACACTCGCCCAACCCCGTGAAACGGAGGCCGGGCTGGGCGGACGTGAGCAGGATGTACCACACGCGGCGTTCGGTGTAGACACCGCGCGAGGTGCCGGCGGGCTGCTTGAAACGGAGCGTGCGCGGCAGTACACGCAGACGGAAGGGAGGAAGTGGCATAGAGCGGATAATATTAAATATAGGGTACACCGAAAAATCGGCCCCCAAAATAGGGAAAGTGCATAGGAAACGCACCGTCCGGCTTTAGAAAAGCGGATGGCCTTTTCCGAAAAGTTGAACTTGCCGGATAAAGTCCGTAGTCAGGCAGCGTGGATATCAGGTCAGGGAAGTTTAGGATATTTACTGAAGTCCGGCTTGCGCTTTTCGAGGAAGGCACGGCCGCCCTCCTGCGCTTCGTCGAGCATATAGTAGAGCATGGTGGCGTCGCCAGCCAGTTCTTGAATGCCTGCCTGACCGTCGAGCTCGGCGTTGAGCCCCGCCTTGATCATGCGCAGGGCCAGCGGCGAGCGTTCCATCATGACCTGTGCCCATTCCACGACCTCATCTTCCAGACGGTCGAAGGGAACGACCTTATTGACCATGCCCATCCGCTCGGCCTCGGCAGCGGAGTACTGGCGGCAGAGAAACCAAATTTCGCGTGCCTTCTTCTGCCCCACGATGCGGGCCAGGTACGACGCGCCGAAGCCGGCATCGAACGAACCCACCTTGGGACCGGTCTGGCCGAAGATGGCATTTTCCGAAGCTATCGTGAGGTCGCACATGAGGTGGAGCACATGGCCGCCACCGATGGCGTAGCCGTTGACCATGGCGATGACGGGCTTGGGAAGCGAACGGATTTGTTTCTGCACGTCGAGCACGTTGAGACGGGGCACTCCGTCGCCACCGACATAGCCGCCCCGGCCTTTCACGTGCATATCGCCGCCGGAACAAAATGCCTTGTCGCCGGCACCGGTGAGCACCACGACACAGATTTCCTGAGCTTCGCGGCAGTAACGCAGGGCATCGGAAATCTCAGCCACCGTGAGCGGCGTGAAGGCGTTGCGGTAGCGCGGGCGGTTGATGGTGATGCGGGCAATGCCCTCGAAGTAGTCGAACAGGATTTCCTGATAGGTTTTAAGGGATTTCCATTCTCTCATAGCAGATATTCTTTTTAGGATTTATGCGGTAAGGAAAATCTCGATCAGTCCGGCGCGCCCGTCCTCATGCAGCCATTGCCGCATGACCGCTTCGAGCGTGTCGTCAGCGCGCGCCGAAAAGTAACCGATGTGGAACGTGCGGGCAATGCCCTCCGCCGAGAACGATTGGCCGCCCGCAGCAATATATTCCGGCAGGGCGGGGGAGACTTCGAGACCGGGAAGGCGGTGGAAAATGCCGCCGCCGTGGTTGTTGAGCAGCAGGATGCGCAGGTTGGAAGGCAGACGCGTGTTCCATAGGGCGTTGGCATCGTAGAAGAAACTGAGGTCGCCGATGACGGCAATGCTCAGGCCCCACATCTCCAAGGCATAGCCCACCGTCGTCGACAGGCTACCTTCAATGCCGTTCGTGCCCCGGTTGCACAAGATGGGGAATTGTCCCGACGAGAACACTTGTGCGGCGGCGCGCACCGCCGTGCTGTTGGCCAAGTGGAGCGTGAAACCGGCAGTGTGGCCCTGCAACACATGGCGCAAGGTGAGCAGTACGTCTGCCGCCGTGTGAGGTTCGGGAGGAACCGCAGTCCGGATTTGTTCTTCAAAGTACAGCTTCGCCCGTTCCACGCCTTGGTGACGGGAGGGCAGTTCGGCGGCCAGCTGATGCAACGCGGGGTGCGGAGGACACGCCATGTTGTATGTCAGGTGGCAGAACGTATCGGTTAGCTCGCAGTCCTGACCGATGCGTATCACACGGCAATCAGCCGTGCGCAGCAGTTGCTTGAACCGTTTGTGGACAAAGTTGCCGCCCACGTGGATGACCACGTCGGGCAGGAGGTCCGGGCGGTCAGCTGGCAGGGCATCGAACACGTTCATCCGTTGCGAACCCGGCACATCGGAGAGTATTTCCGGCAATACCAACAGTTGGCCGTTGCGGTCGAGCTGCTCCACCTCGGCGCGCAGGTCGCCGCCATCGTATTGCCCCATGATGAGTGCCGGCAGACGGGCCTCGGCCACCAGCCGCACCCACTCGTCAGGCAAAGGCCGGGAGGTGACGGGATGGAGGCAGGTGACGGTGCGTTCGGTGGGCAACTCCGGCGTGGTGAAGCGGAACATGGGTTCGGCAATGGGCACGTTGAGGTGCGCCGGCCCGCCGCCGTGTTGGCGTAGCGAGCAAAGGGCTTCGTTGATGAGGCGGTTGTTGGCCCAATGCAGCTCCTTGGTGTGCGGCTCCGAGAGTCCGCAGGTGGGGCAGTAGGGTTGCAGTGCGCCACACTGCGGGAGCGTCTGCCCGTCGTACTGCCCGATCCATTGGGCGGGACGGTCGGCCGAGATGACCAGCAGGGGCAGGTGGCGATAGCTGGCTTCGGCCACCGCCGGCAGGGTGGCCAGCAGGGCCGAGCCGGAGGTGACACATACAGCGGCGGGTCCGTCCGTGGCCAGCACGATGCCGAGTGCCACGAATGCCGCGCTGCGCTCGTCGGTGGCAGGGTAGAGCGTGAAGCCCGCCTCGCGAAAATTGTGGAGCAACGTGGCATTGCGCGAGCCGGGGCAGGCCACTATACGGGTCAGGCCGTGGCTGAGCAGTAAGGCCGTGAGCTGGTTTACTTGGGGTATGTCGCAATACATGAGCAGATTTCTTGTTTTGGGGTATGAGAAGTAAGATTATGAGGTTATAATCGAGGTGATGAGGGATAAGGTTATGAGGTTAAAAGATTACTATTTGAGCGAGCGATGTTCAAGCGTTACAACTGTAACTAAATAACCTTATAACCCCATAACCTGATAACCGAGTTGCGCAGTAACTTTATAACCTTATAACCTCATAACCTAATCCCCCATAACCTGATAACCGAGTTGCGCAGTAACTTTATAACCTCATAACCTCATCACCTAATCCCTCATAACCTTAGCCATGAGCCCTAAAGCAGCCGAAGCATCGTTTGTAACTTGCGCTGCGTTTCCTCCCATTCCTCCTGTTCCACGCTTTCGGGCATGATGCCGCCGCCGGCGTAGAGCGTGGCA
This sequence comes from Bacteroidales bacterium, assembly GCA_004552195.1. Next base: position 22,055 of record SFPC01000015.1, read on the forward strand.
AGGGAGGGCGTGAACTCCATGCAGCGGAGCGAGACGTAGAGGCGCGTTTCCCCTTCTAATCCCAACGGACCGTTGAACCCGGCGTAGTAACGGCGGGGACTGGCCTCGTCCGTCAGGATGGCGCGCTGGGCGGCGGCTTGCGGCAGACCGCACACGGCAGGGGTGGGGTGGAGACGAAGCAGCAGGGCGCGCACATCGGAGGGATGGCGGAGGGAGAAACGGAAGTCGGTGCAGAGGTGGCAGATGTTGCCGGCTGTCGTGGAGTGGGTGGCCGACTGTTGCAGGTTGTAGGCAATGCCGTCGAACTGGCTGGCGATGAAACGCGCCACGATGGCCTGTTCCTCGCGGTTCTTCTCGCTCCACGTGGGTTCCACACCTTTTATATGAGGCACAGTGCCCGCCAATGCCACCGTGTGCCAATCGTTTCCGGCCTGTTCGAGCAACGGTTCGGGCGTGGCCACTAACCAGCAGCCCGTGGCGGCGGTCCACCACAGGGCGACGAAACAGCCGGGGCGGCTGTGGCACGCCGAGAGAAAGAGCCGGTAGGCATCAAGTCCGCCGTGGCGCACGTGGAGGCGGCGCGAGAGGACCATTTTCTGCAATTCGCCACACAGCAGGCGGCTGTGGGCCGAGGCAAAGGAGCGGGCATAGCGGCCACGTTCCTCCTCCTCGTCGGTGACATGAGAATCGGGCAAGCCGAGGCCGGCGGTCGTTGCATCGTTTCCCGGTGCTGCGGTGCCGTTTCCTCCCTTCCCGACTCCTTCTGCATCAGGTTCAGCCACAGGATGGCGGCTGATTTCATCGGGACGGATGAAGAGCAGCGGGGTGGCGGGGGATACAACAAAAGGCATCACCACATAACCGCCCGAGAGGGGCAGGTCGTGCAGCGATACCAGTCGCCCGGGCTCGGAATGTTGGACGATCCGGGTGAAATAGTCGGTGTGAGGGGTGCGGTAGAGAACGCAGGCACCACCAGTGCGGGGGAGGCTGAACATGAATACGGTATCCTGTGAAATATCAGCAAAAACTCATCGTTTCCTAACCTTTCGTTTTCGCTTCTTCCCAAATTTCGTCCATCTCGGCCAGGGTCATATCCGTCAGTTGCCGTCCCTGTTTCAGCGTGTGGGCTTCGAGGTAATTGAAGCGGCGGATGAATTTTTGGTTGGTCCGTTCGAGTGCGTTGTCGGGGTTGATTTTGTAAAGGCGGGCGGCATTGATGAGGCTGAAGAGCACGTCGCCGAACTCGGCCTCGGCTTTCTCCTTGTCCATGTGCTCCACTTCCGCCTCAAATTCGGCAATCTCCTCCTTTACCTTCTCCCAAACCTGTGACCGCTCTTCCCAGTCGAAGCCCACGTTGCGAGCCTTGTCCTGGATGCGGTAAGCTTTGATGAGCGAGGGCAGGGCATCGGGCACGCCGGAGAGCACGCTCTTGTTGCCGTCCTTCTCTTTCTGCTTGATAAGCTCCCATTGCTTGATGACCTGCCCGGCCGTGTCGACCTGGGCGGCGGTTCCCTCCTGCGGGGGATAGACGTGCGGGTGGCGGAAGATGAGTTTGTCGCACAGGGCGTTGCAAACGTCGGCGATGTCGAAGTCGCCCGTTTCAGAACCTATCTTGGCATAGAAACAAACGTGCAGTAGCACGTCGCCCAGTTCCTTGCAGATGTTTTTGCGGTCGCCCTTCATCAGTGCGTCGCAGAGTTCGTAAGTTTCTTCAATGGTATTGGGACGCAGGCTCTCGTTGGTCTGCTTGCGGTCCCAGGGACATTTCTCACGGAGCGTGTCGAGCACATCCAGCAGTCGGCCGAACGCCTCCATTTTCTCTTCTCGCGTGTGCATATATCGGTTGTTGATTAGTTATATTGGTTTGAAAGGCAGCCGCTCGCGCGGCGCGTTGCGGCAACAGTCCGTCGGTTGGGCAAAAATGGATTAAAAGTGTGATGACAATCACTCCTGTTTTTTTATGCCCCAATCGGTAAGCCCAAACGTAGGCGAGTTGCTTATTTTTGTCGGGCAAAATTACAATTTTTCATACGTATATCTCTATTTTTGCGGCATGGAAAAGTTTGAAGTCCACATTTTGGGATGCGGAAGTGCCAAGCCCACCCTGCGGCACCATCCTTCGGCCCAACTCGTCAACCTGCGTGAGAAACTATACCTGATAGATTGCGGCGAGGGCACTCAAGTGCAGTTCCAGCGTGCGCGGCAGAGTTTTTCGCGCCTGAACCATATTTTCCTGAGCCACCTTCACGGTGATCATATCTTCGGTCTGATAGGTCTGCTCTCCACCCTGTCGCTCTCAGGGCGTACCCAGCCTATGCACATCTATGCCCATGAGGAATTGGAAGGACTGATGAGGCCGTGGCTCGACTTTTTCTGTACCGGCATCGCTTTTGAAGTGCTGTTCCATCCCCTGCCGAAAGGCGGTACGAGCGAAAAAGTATTTGAAGACCGCTCGCTGGAGGTCTGGACCGTCCCCCTCCGCCACCGCGTGCCTTGCTGCGGTTTCCTGTTCAAGGAGAAGGCTTTGCTGCCCCACATCCGTCGCGACATGATTGACTTCCTTGAGATTCCTTATTACGAAATCAACCACATCAAGCAGGGGGCAGGGTGGACAACGCCCGACGGCGATTTCTATCCGCACGAACGCTTGGTGACCCCTGCCGCCCCGGCGCGCACTTATGCCTATTGTTCTGACACGGCCTACCTGCCCGAGAATGCAGACCTGCTGCGGGGCGTGGACGTGCTCTACCACGAAGCCACCTTCGGCGAGGAACTTTCCGCACGCGCTGTTGAGACCTGTCACTCCACGGCCCGGCAGGCAGCACTACTGGCCCGTTTGGCAGGGGTGAAGCGGCTGGTCATCGGACATTATTCTTCGCGCTATCAGGACGAGCGTTGCCTGCTCGATGAGGCGCGACGCGAGTTTCCGAACACCGAATTGGCCGCCGAGGGCCGTTGTTTCACCGTCTGACACCATCGCCCGCCCTCTCTTCATCCCTTTCTCTCCGGCCTACTTCATCTTCCCACATACAGAAAGCCGCACCTCTTTTTACGGAGCTGCGGCTTTATTGTGTCGGAACGATCTTTGGCTGTTCAGCACACGAAAAAAGCTGCATCGTGAAAGATGCAGCTTGTAAGGAAGTAGCGCCTACGGGAATCGAACCCGTATACCATGCGTGAGAGGCATGTATCCTAACCATTAGATGAAAGCGCCATGTGCGGAAGCTGGGGGATTCGAACCCCCGGTACGGTAAACCCGTACGTCAGTTTAGCAAACTGGTGGTTTCAGCCACTCACCCAAACTTCCTGAACCATGTTTTGGTCGCGTTTTCTCTCAAACGCGGTGCAAAGGTAAGGCTAATTTTGAAACTAACAAGCGTTTGCTATAAAAAAACTGAGAAAATGTTTGGTCATGTCGGGAATGTTGTGTAACTTTGCACCGAAATTATTGAAGAATAAAAAATAAAGAAATAAATATTATATTATTATGTCATACCTATTCTCATCAGAGTCAGTCTCTGAAGGACATCCCGACAAGGTGGCGGACCAGATATCAGACGCCATCCTCGACCAGTTTTTGGCCTACGACGAAAAGGCCCGTGTGGCATGCGAATCATTCGTGACCACAGGTCAGGTAGTGATAATGGGCGAAGTAAGCTCCAACGTGTATATCGACCTGCAGACCATCGCCCGCAATACAATTAAGCGCATCGGCTATACAAAGGCAGAATACCAGTTTGACGGCAACTCATGCGGCATACTCAGCGCCATCCACGAGCAGAGCGGCGACATCAACCGCGGTGTGGATAACGGCAATGAGGAGGAACAGGGTGCCGGCGACCAGGGAATGATGTTTGGCTATGCCACCAATGAGACAGAGAACTACATGCCCGTGTCGCTTGACCTTGCCCACATGATAGTGAAAACTCTTGCCGACATACGCAAGGAGGGCAAGCAGATGACTTATCTGCGCCCTGACTCAAAGAGCCAGGTGACGGTGCAGTACAGCGACGGAGGTGTGCCCGAGCGCATCGACACCATCGTGGTATCGACACAGCACGACGAGTTTGACGAGGACGAGAAGATGCTCGCCAAAATCAAGGAAGACGTGATAAACATCCTCATGCCGAGGGTTAAGCAGCAGATAAAGTCGGAGAAGGTGCTCGCACTCTTCGGCGACGACATCAAATACTATGTCAACCCCACAGGCAAGTTTGTGATCGGCGGTCCTCACGGCGACACTGGTCTCACGGGCCGCAAGATTATCGTTGACACCTACGGCGGCAAGGGCGCACACGGCGGAGGTGCATTCAGCGGCAAGGACTCAAGTAAGGTTGACCGCTCGGCAGCCTACGCAGCACGCCACATAGCCAAGAACATGGTGGCGGCAGGAGTGGCTGACGAGATACTAGTGCAGATAAGCTATGCCATCGGTGTGGCCAAACCCATGAACATATATGTGAACACATACGGACGCAGCAACGTGAAGATGAGCGACGGTGAGATAGCAGCCAAGATAGAGCAACTCTTCGACCTCAGACCGAAGGCTATCGAGCGCCAACTGAAGCTACGCCAACCTATGTACAGCGAGACGGCAGCATACGGCCACATGGGTCGCCAACCGGAAACAGTAAAGAAGACATTCACCAGTCACTACCACGAGACGAAAACTATCGACGTGGAACTCTTCACATGGGAGAAGTTGGACGCTGTGGATAAGATAAAAAAGAGCTTTGACCTGTAAATGACGACAACGGATTCAACTGACACGCTGCATCTGCCTGGCTACGGCAAGGGGAAAAGTCCGCTTGAGGTAACACCGCTGCCCAAATACTACAAGGAGTCATTTTTCGCCAACGACACCCTTTTCCACCCCGAACGCAGCGGAGGAAGATATGGTGTGGTTGGCGAAACGGTGCCATACACAGTCAGAGGCGACGATGCTATGTCCGTCATCCTGCTCGTAGGCTTTATCTCGATGATGATCTCGGCATCAGGATCAAGACGCTTTATCATCAAACAGCTGAAAAGCATCTTCTTCCTTCGCAAGAACTTTGACATGTCAATGAGCGAGACAAGCAGTGAATTGCGCTTCCAACTGTTTATGGTTGCACTGACAAGTCTGCTTTATGCCGTGATAATCCTATACTTCTCGACAAGATATATCAGCGACACATTCATAATAGACTCCCACTACCAGTTTACGGGCATATTCTTCGGGTTGACATTGGGGTATTTCATCTTCAAAGCCATAATATACACGATAGTGAACTGGA
>SFPC01000081.1 GCA_004552195.1 Bacteroidales bacterium
AATAACAACTTTTAGCAGGTGGGGCGATACGTCTTTAGCGTTCAACGCTTGGAATGGCTGTATTCTCGATGTATATGGAAAGGCTAAAAGAAAGAGGCTGATAGAGAGAGTGATGGCGATTGTCCCATCCATGGGTTAGGGTACTTCCTGATGAATGTTTCGGCGGTAGATGAAGCTTTTAATTTCAAATCGTTCATGTGTAAATGAACTGAAAATCAATGGGAAACGGCCGTTTTATGAAGGTTTGAACTTTTTTTTCAAGGAAAGAAATACGTATATAGAGAAGGGTTGAGTAGGAGATTGGTGCGGATGAAGACTTCAAAAAATGAAGCGTTAAGGAGTTTGTAGGCAGCTGAGGCTTTTCGCCGATAGCATCACCGTTAAACTTCAAAACGCTTCATTCCTATTCAATCATTCCGATACTCTTTCCTTAATAGGCAAAGAGCGGGTATTGCTTCATCGTTTCGTTGACGCGGGCGCGTACGGCAGCGATGACGGCTTCGTTTTCGGGATCGTTGAGCACTTCCTCAATCATGCCGGCGATTTCTACCATGAGGTCTTCTTTGGCGCCTCGCGTGGTGATGGCCGGCGTGCCGAGACGGATGCCTGAAGTTTGGAAAGCGGAGCGGCTGTCGAAGGGCACCATGTTCTTGTTCACGGTGATGTCGGCTGCTACGAGGGCGTTTTCAGCCACTTTGCCTGTGAGGTCGGGGTATTTGCTGCGCAGGTCAACGAGCATGGAGTGGTTGTCCGTGCCTCCGCTGACGATGGTGAAGCCGCGACGGGTGAGTTCTTCAGCCAGTTTGGCGGCGTTCTTCTTCACTTGCAGGGCATATTCCTTGAATTCCGGTTGCAACGCTTCGCCGAAGGCTACGGCCTTGGCGGCGATGACGTGTTCCAGCGGGCCGCCTTGGATGCCGGGGAAGACTGCGCTGTTGAGCAGCTGGCTCATCATCTTGACAGCTCCCTTCGGTGTGGTGAGTCCCCAGGGATTTTCAAAATCCTCACCCATCAGGATCATGCCGCCGCGAGGGCCGCGCAGTGTCTTGTGGGTGGTGGTGGTCACGATGTGGGCGTACTTCACGGGATTGTCGAGCAGTCCGGCGGCAATCAGTCCGGCGGGGTGCGCCATGTCCACCATGAAGATGGCTCCCACCTTGTCGGCGATGCTGCGCATACGGGCGTAGTCCCATTCGCGGCTGTAGGCCGAGCCGCCGCCGATGATGAGCTTGGGCTTGTGCTGCAGGGCGAGTTGTTCCATCTCGTCGTAGTCCACGCGGCCGGTTTCCTTGTTGAGGTTGTAGCCTACGGGATTATAGAGGATGCCGGAAGTGTTGACCTTGGAGCCGTGGGAGAGGTGGCCGCCGTGGTCGAGGTTCAGTCCCATGAAAGTGTCGCCGGGTTTGAGCACGGCAAAGAACACGGCGGCGTTGGCCTGCGCTCCGGAGTGGGGCTGCACGTTGGCATAGGCGGCGCCGAAGAGCTTCTTGGCGCGTTCGATGGCGAGTGTTTCGGTCTGATCCACCACTTGGCAGCCGCCGTAATAGCGTTTGCCGGGATAGCCTTCGGCATATTTGTTGGTGAGCCATGAGCCCATGGCTTGCATCACTTGGTCGCTCACGAAGTTTTCAGAGGCAATCAGTTCGATGCCGCGCAGTTGGCGTTGGTGTTCTGCTTCGATGAGGTTGAAGATTTCGGTGTCTTTGTTCATGATTTCCGTGGGGTTTGTGGTTTGCAATGTTGTTTTCGTAATTGGTTGCTCCGATGCGGGATTTTCACTTTTTCACGGAGAAACCGAAGCGGCCTATGAAGTCGCCCAGGCCGTAGTAGGCTCCGTGCAGGTAGACCAGCGGGTGTGACTTGTCCAAGTGCCATTTGCCGTCTTCGTCCAGCAGGCTGTCGTCGGCCAGCACGCCCACCACGTCGGCAATGAACATGTCGTGCGAACCCAGGTGGATGATTTCCTTCACCCTGCACTCGATGCTCAGCGGTGCCTCGGCCACGATGGGGGCACTGACGCACTGTGCCGGCGCGGGGGTGAGGCCCGTTTCTTCAAACTTGCGGTAGTCGCGCCCGGAGCGCACGCCGCACCAATCGGTGGCGCGAGCCATTTCTTCCGTGGTCAGGTTGATGACAAACTCCATGGACTCTTTGATGAGTTCGTAGGAGTGGCGTTCGGGGCGCACGGAGATGTAGCACATGGCCGGGTTGGTGCAAATCGTTCCGGCCCAGGCCACGGTGAAGAGGTTGTAGTCAGCGGGCGAGCTGCCGCACGAAACGAGGAGTGCGGGCAGGGGATAGATCATGGTACCGGGCTTCCAGCTTTGTTTCATCGGTTGGCGAATGCTTGGAGGGGTTATACGAGTTTGACCGTTTCGAGCGGTTGCTCTTTCTCGCAATAGTCGCATTGTATCGTGCCGTTTTCTGCATCGGACACGTGGAAACGGGTGGGCATGGGCTCGTTGTTCGTGATACATTTGGGGTTGGCACAACGGACGATGCCGGTGATGGTGCGAGGCAGCGTGACGCATTTCTTCTCCACCACTTCAAAATCGCGGATGATGCAGAGTGTGACGTTGGGAGCTACGACGCTGAGCGTGTTGAGCTCGGCATCGCTGAAAAACTTGTCGGCAATTTTGATGATGCTCTTGTTGCCCATTTTGGAGCTGGGCAGGTTGTAACCCACCATGACGGCAGACTTTTGCAGGTCGAGGTGCAGCAGGCGCACCACTTGGAAAAGCTTGTTGGAGGGGATATGGTCAATGACAGTGCCGTTTTCGATGGCTGCCACCATGAGCTCTTGACGTTTCATATAATATATAAGGAATAAGAGGGAGGGGAGATTATTGTTTGACTTCGTCGAGCGTGATGCCGAGCACGTCGCTGATGATGGCCTGACGGGCATAGAGTCCGTTGCGTGCCTGCTCAAAGTAGTAAGCATGCGGGTCGTTGTCCACGTCGTAGGCTATTTCGTTCACGCGGGGCAGCGGGTGGAGAATCTTCATGTTGTCTTTGGCCTTATGCAGCATATTGGCGCGCAGGATGTACACGTCCTTTACACGTTCGTACTCCATGAGGTCCGTGAAGCGCTCGCGTTGCACGCGGGTCATGTAGAGGATGTCGGCACCGGCAATCACATCCGCGTTGAAGTCCTCGTGTTCTTCAAAACGAATGCCATGCTCTCGACAGTACAGTTTGTACTCTTCGGGCATGGCAAGTTCTTTGGGTGCGATAAAGTGGAAGGTGGGGTTGAAGTGGCGCATGGCCATGAGCAACGAGTGGACGGTGCGGCCGTATTTCAAGTCGCCTACGAGGTAGATGTTCAGGTTGTCGAGCGTGCCTTGCGTCTTGTAGATGCTGTAGAGGTCGAGCATGGTTTGCGAGGGGTGCTGGTTGGCACCGTCGCCGGCGTTGACCACGGGCACGGGCGACACTTCGCTGGCGTAGCGTGCGGCACCTTCTAAGTAGTGGCGCATCACGATGACATCGGCGTAGTTGCTCACCATCATGATGGTGTCCTTGAGCGTTTCTCCCTTCGTGGAACTGGTCACCTTTGGGTCGGTAAATCCGATGACCCTGGCACCGAGGCGGTTGGCGGCGGTTTCAAAGGAGAGGCGTGTGCGGGTGGAAGGTTCAAAGAAAAGGGTGGCCACCACGCGGCCGTCCAATATCTTTCGGTTGGGGCGTTTTTCAAACTCCTGGGCCATGCTGATGAGGTAGAGCAGTTTCTCCCTCGACAGGTTGGCAATCGTTACAAAACTGCGTTTTTCGGTCATAATGAGGCAACAAAATGATTGATTGTTGTAAAAAGATAGCTTATCGTTGACTGATAGGCGAAGCAAAGATAGTGCAAGGCGAGGAATAATTTACAATTTATTATTTATAATTAGGTCTGGCGACCGTCGTGCAGGACAATGAACCGCCGCAACCATCGGCGTAGCCTTCATTATAAATTGTAAATTATAAATTATTATCACACGATTTCGTTGAACGCAAAGGGCAGCAGGTTTTCTATGCCCGTGAGGCGGATGATGTGCCGCCTGCCGCAGAGCAACACGCGAATTGGTTTTCCGGCGCGGTTCTGCGCTTCGAGCAAGGCTTGCCGGCAGATGCCGCAGGGCGATATGGGACAGTCCGTCAGTTCGCCGTTTGTGCCGCGCGCAGCAATGGCGATGGCCTCCACTGCCGCTTCCGGGTGGCTGGAATGCGCATAGAAAAGGGCGGAGCGTTCGGCACAGGTGCCGGCACCGAAGGCCGCGTTTTCCTGGTTGCTGCCTGCTATCCGGACGTTACCCTCCAGTTGCAGCGCGGCACCTACGTGGAAATGGGAATAAGGGGCGTAGCTGGTTTGGGTGGCCTCTTCGGCCAGTTTCACCAATGCCTGCTCATCGGCCGGAAGCTCTTCAAAAGAAAGCAAGGCATAGGCGATGGTTAGATGTTCGTTTTTCATGTGTCAGAAAAATAGGGCGGGAACTGTTTCCCGCCCAAAAATACACATTTTGAATAATACGAAAAATGAATATGGGAAAAACGCTGCTTATCCCTTAGTAAAATAGGGAAAATCCTACAGAAATAGGCGTGAAGTCCGGCCCCCAATCGGTGTTAAGCACCTTGCAGGGAGAATATTTGGCATATACACCGAGCCACTTCCAATGCACTTGCGCCATGAAGTCAACTGATACCGGTATTTGGTGCAGATCCTTTGTCATCTCCTTGACCTTGTGCGTTACGGTCCGGTTGGGGTAGAACGAGTCGTCCGTCAGTTCGTAGCGTGTCTTTACCGAAGCATACGTGTTGAAGTTCAGGATGGTAGCAAGGTCTATCTTCCAGTTCTTGTCTAACTTGAACGTGTAGCGGAAGGGGATGCCGAGGCTGAAGAGCTTGATGCGCGAGAATTCCGTCTTGGAAGCGTTTTCGGGGTAGGCCGCTGTGGTGAGGATTCCGTTGTCGTCCTTCAAGAAACGGCTGTGGCCCGTCATGCGGAAGTTGCGCCAACCGAAACTCAGGCCGAGGGAGAAGTACTGCGTCTGGCGCCGGTTGTACCAACGGTAGTGGAGCGGTTCAAAAGCTATCTCTACCGAGGAAGCCATGTCAATGTTCACATTGCCGGGAGCACCCACCGCATTGGCAAATCCGAGGTTAATGCCGCCGAAACCCCATTTCATGGCTTTGGTACAGAATTTCTTCTTGCCCACCCGCATACCAGCGGACTGTTGCGCCCCTTTCTTCTTGCTTTCTTCCACGTGAGTGGCTATGCGTGGGCGGAGACCGGTGTAAACAAACTGGAAGGTGCTGTCGGCCTCTTTGCCTTTGACGTAGAGGGTAACCGTTTCGCCGTCGTCTTCGAGCACCACTTCTTTGACAGACTTGACATCCACGATGGTGTCGTTGACCGTGGAGGCTTGCAGCCGGCCCGTGAGGCTCAGAAGGCCGGCGAGGATAAACATTGTATATCGTTTCATGATGAGGAGTTTGAAGGGTTAAATGGTCAGACCGAAGGTGAGCAGCTGGAAGCGGGGGCCTTGGTCCTTTTTGAAGAGGTAGGTCGGCGTGTACTTGACATAGATGCCGATGATGTCGCTGAAATGGAAATCGGCGCGGAAGCTCATGCCGAACACATTGCGGTCAAAATGTTTCAGGCGGTGTTCGTATTCGCGGTTGTCCGCCTTGAACTTGTTCCTGACGAAGGGTTTGATGTGCAGTTCAGGGATGGCTGACAGGTGTATCCAGTTATTGCCAAAGGCGTGGCCGTAGGTGAGGGGAAAGCTGAAGTACGTGTCAATGAGCAGGGACTTCCGCTTGCGTGTTCCGTCGGGAAACTGCATTATGCTCAGTCGGCCTTCGTCCTTGAACCACAAGTTGCCCTTGTGCTGCTTCATCAGGTTGGCGTTGTAGGCAACGCCGATGCTCCACGAGTCTTTCTTGCCGGGCAGCAGCGAATGCACCTGCAGCAGTTCCATACTGACGTTCCAGCAGCTGAGATGTTCCGTTTCGGGCACGTCCTGAAGCGGAATGCTGTAGCCCAAGGAGCAGATGAGACTGCGGAGTGTGTACTGCGCCGAGCTTTTCTTGCGCGAAGGCTGGAAGGGTAGGGCAAAGTCCCAGTTGCTGGCGTGCTCCTTCACGGAAGCCAGGGCATCGGGCGAGTTGCCGATGGTATAGTTGAACTTGTAGGCGTTGTCGTCCGAGCGTCCGTACACCTGTACTTGCGTGAGCGAGTCGCCGGTCGTAATCAGCACACTGTCGGGGTGGAGCACTTTCACCACAGTGTCGTTCAGACACCTGTTTTCGGCCAGTCCGGCCAGTGGAAACAGCCCCATGATGAGGGGAAGGAGGAAATGTTTCATAGGAAAAGTATTTGGTGGTTATGAAAAAATCTTTTGCAGTTCTTCTATGGTGGCCGTGCCTTCCATGTAGATGATGGTCAGCGTCTTGTTGTCGCCGGCTTTGGAGGGATGGAGGGCATTGTTGCGGTAGAAGATATATCGCCGGGTTTTGCCTTGGGGTTTCAGCTGGTAAAAACCATAATACAGATGGCCTCCGCGCAAGGATACCTCCTTGTCGATGGCCTGCCGGGCATCGGCCTGTACCAGCCGCTCAATTTGGTCGCGCTCTGCGTTCGAGGGGGAGAGCGTCAGGCTGCGGAATAGCGAGAGCTTGTAATGGCTGATTTTTTTGCCTTTCAACAAAACCTCCGTGGCGTCTTTGCGTTGGCGGTATTGTCCGTTGAACACGGAGGCAATGTGCAGCCCCGTCTGCGCGCAGAGCGGCAGTGCCAGGAGCCATGCCAATAACCAAAGGATGATACGATGTTTCATAATGCCGTGGGGTTGGGGAATGAGGGATGGAGTCGGGTAATCGGGCTTAGTCGAGAAATGTTGGAGATGGTGCGGTGCCGGGTTGGGCAGTTCGGAGGACTATTCCTCTAACGGCGTGCGCAACATATCGCCCAGTTGCTGCTCGAAGCCGCAGGTGCCGGTGGGAGCCGCCATCTCGGCTACGGATTGGTGCATGGCCGCCATCACCCTTTCGGAGTCGGTGGTTCGCACGCCGTTGATGTACGCCAGACATTGGTTCTGCTGCCGGTAGGAATAGGTAAAAATCGCAGCACCCCCCATTATCAGACAGCAGGCAACGGCAGCTGCATAGCGCAGCGGCTGCCTCTGCAGTCGCAACGTGCGGCTGCGGCGAGGAGTCGTCTGGCGGCTCGCGTAGGCAGCCAGTCCCAGCACGGCGCGCAGCTCGTCGAAGCGGGGCGAGGCTCCTGCCGGCGAAACGGCGAAGCGTTTCAGCCATTCTTCCTCGGCTTCCGTGGTCTGCGCTTCAAAGAAACGCTTCGTAAGCCTTTCAGCTTTTTGCAGGGTAAGGGGAGAGGGTTGGATAAGTTTCATGAGGAGAGGTTTTGTGTGCGCCATGTGTCGCGCACGGTTTGGCGTGCTCTTGAGAGTTGCATTCTTACGGCAGCCTGCTGCATTCTGAAGTGGTTGGCAATCTGCTCGTAAGTGTAGCCGTCGCAGTCGCGCATTTTCATGATGTCCTGCTGGAGGGGCGTGAGCTTTTCCCGGATGATGCGTTCCACCTGTCGGTACTTCTCGTCGGCGGCAGCTTGCATTTCAGCCGCGTTGTCGGCCATGGTGTCGCGTGTTTCATCGATGGGCACCGATTGTTCCGCCTGTCGTCGTCGCACTCTATCAATGCTCAGGTTGCGTACGGTGGTGGTCATCAGTGCCGGTACGACGTCGGGTGGCACTTCCGGGTATTTCACCCACAGCCTTACAAAGGCATCCTGCAAAGCATCTTCCGCGTCTTCTTTGTTGCCTGTGATGAGGCGGGCGCATCCGTCTGAAAACCTCCGGCAGTGCATTTGTTTCGGCCGGTTTTGCCATTGTGCGTAGGTTTTGTTTATAAGGTAAACGCAAAGGAATGTGTTTTGTAACGTGTTTTAGTGTAAAATGTTTGTTTTTTTTGAAAAAAAGAGTGTGCGCGTGAGGATAAGGCTATGCTGTTTGTATTTTTGTATAAGATAGGCTGCGGCTCGGAAGAGAAAAAATAAAACCGTCGTTTTGTTTTTTTTCTTTTCTCGCCTTGCACTATCTTTGAATAAGACAGGCTGCGGCTCGGAAGAGAAAAAACAAAACTGGCGTTTTGTTTTTTTTCTTCTCTCGCCTTGCAATATCTTTGAATAAGACAGGCTGCGGCTCGGAAGAGAAAAAACAAAACTGGCGTTTTGTTTTTTTTCTTCTCTCGCCTTGCACTATCTTTGCCCGAGTATTTAACGGGCGTTTTATACCCCTCAACCTCAAACCTTTGCTGATGCGACCTTTTCTTTCCTTATATATAATAGGAGTGCTCCTCACCTTTGCGGCCTGCGTTTCGGAAGATGCGCCCGATGCCGAGCTAGTTGCCGACCGTGGCGATGTGGTCAGGGTGGGGCAGGCGTTGCCCGCCTTCAACGTGCAGCTGTCCGACGGAACCCCTGCCGGCAATCTCCAATGTCGGGGCAAGCAGAGTGTCATCGTCTTTTTCCACACTACCTGTCCCGATTGCCGGCGCGAGCTGGCGGAGTTGCAACAGGTATATGCCGAAAGGGGCGACAGCGTTTACTTCCTCTGCATCAGCCGCCAGCAACCTTCTGAGGAAATTGAGACTTATTGGCAGGATAACCGGCTTACATTACCTTATTCCGCACAGCCCGACAGGGCGGTGTACAACCTTTTTGCCACAGCCTATATACCCCGTGTTTATGTGGCTGACACGGCCACCGTGGTGCGCACCGTTTTTGTGGAGCAGATGGGAGCCGACGGGCTGCGCGCCGCGCTCGACGAATTGAATTAAACTTTTACAAATCTGATAACCATGAATTGTTTTGTTCTGAAAACGCGCCTCACGGCGATGAATTTTCTGGAGTTTGCCGTGTGGGGAGCCTACCTCACCTCGATGGGAGCCTATCTGGCTTCGCACGGCCTGGGACCCCACATCGGTTGGTTCTATGCCATACAGGGTATAGTATCTCTCTTCATGCCCGGTCTGATAGGCATCATTGCCGACCGTTGGATACCCGGACAACGGTTGCTCGGCCTGTGCCACCTGCTGGCCGGCGGCTTCATGCTTGCCGCCGCCGCTTATGCCCTCCGTGCCGGCGAGGTGGTGGAGCTGGCACCGCTTTTCAGCCTTTACACGCTGAGCGTGGCCTTTTATATGCCCACCATCGCGCTGAGTAATTCGGTGGCTTTCTGCGGACTGACACAGGCCGGCTTGGACACCGTGAAGGCGTTCCCGCCCATCCGCGTGTTCGGCACGGTGGGTTTCATCTGTACCATGCTGGCTGTCAACTTTCTTGGTTTTCAGGATAATCCTTACCAGCTTGTGTTGTCCGGCGGCCTGAGTCTGGTGCTGGCTGTTTATGCCCAAACGCTTCCCGCTTGCCCAGTCAACAAAAATGCAGGTAGAAAGTCGGTGGTTGAGGCTCTCGGCCTCGACGCTTTCCGATTGTTCAAACAGCGGCGCATGGCGGTGTTCTTCATCTTCTCCATGCTGCTCGGCGTAAGCCTGCAAATCACCAACGGATATGCCAACCCCTTCATCTCAGGCTTCCGCGACATTCCCGAATATGCCGGTACTTTCGGTGCGAACAACGCCAACGCCCTCATTTCCCTTTCGCAGATGAGCGAAACCCTTTGCATCCTACTCATCCCCTTCTGCCTGAAACGTTTTGGCATCAAGCGTGTCATGATGATTTCCATGTTGGCGTGGGTGTTGCGCTTTGGCCTTTTCGGTTTGGGCGACCCGGGACCCGGCGTGTGGATGTTCGTGCTCTCGATGATAGTTTACGGCGTGGCGTTCGACTTCTTCAACATTTCGGGTGCCTTGTTCGTTGACCAGCATACACAGCCCGAAATCCGGAGCAGTGCGCAGGGATTGTTCATGATTATGACCAATGGCTTCGGTGCTTCCATCGGCACTATAGCCGCTCAGGAGGTGGTGAACCATTTCGTCTATTTCGTTCCCGAATCCCAGCAGCTGGAAGGCTGGCGCACGTGCTGGTTCATCTTTGCCGCCTACGCTTTCATCGTTCTCGTGTTCTTCACCTTTATCTTCAAAGAGAAGGAAACAAAAAGCTGATTCCCAAAGGCCGATTCTCCAAACTGCCGGGGGTAAACTTTGAACTCTACAACTTTTAGACTACTTTGAATAAGATTGGCTGCGGCTCGTCAAAGGAAAAATGAAAAACTTGCAGCTTTTGAATAAAGCCGGCGGCAGTTCGGAAAAGAAATTGCAAAACCTTGCGGTTTTTCTTTCTTTTCTCTCACTTTGCACGGCTTTTCTTTTTTCTTTGCGCTCGCATTGCACTATCTTTGTCCCGCAATAGCAATAACCATCTAATTAAAACGATAAGAACAATGGCAAAAATCATCACTGACGCAAACTATGCGGAATTTTTGGAGGCAGGTATGCCTTTTGTAATCGATTTCTCCGCCACCTGGTGTGGTCCTTGCAAGAAGATAGCTCCCATCATCGACGAACTGGCAGACGAATATGAAGGAAAGGTCGTTATAGGTAAATGTGACGTGGACGACAACGATGAACTTACTTCTCGCTTCGGCATTCGCAATGTGCCCACCGTGCTTTTTATAAAAAATGGCGAGGTGGTAGATAAGCATGTCGGCGCAGCCCCCAAGAGTGAGTTCGTTAACAAAATCGAAGGTCTGCTCTAAATTTTTCAACTTTAAGATTTTCATAAACGACAACCGCAATAGCTGCTGCAACTTGGGATGTTGTCAGCGTTGTCTCGGCTGTCGTTTTTATTTTCACGGTGAACAACAGGAGCAACGAAAGGCAAGCATCCGCTCATCCGCGAGTTGTTTCGGTTGTCGCTTTCATTTAAAGAATAGATTGTTATGTCATTCGACGATGAACTCTTGGACGATGCACAACACGATGCGCAGGCTGTAGAATATATTCGGCAGCATTTGCCGCAGGAATTGCAGGAAACACTTGACGACGAGCTCTTGTATTATTTCCTCGATCTCACGGTGGAGTATTTGGCCGAGAGCGAGATACTCGATGCCGAGCCCGACAGTGATGGTTTTGTGGAAATTGACGCGGAAGCTATCGCGAATCATCTCGCCAAAAAAGCCAAGAAGGAAGGCATGGGCGATTTCTCACCCTCGGACCTCCTTTTGTTTGTGCAGGCTCAGTTGGATTTTGAAATGGGCGAGGAAGAAGAATAGTACCACTTCTTTCAAAAGAAATATTCATTTCGTATGGTTAAGGTCGGAAACGTTTGTTTTCCGGCCTTTTGATTTTTTTCCACTGCTACGTTTCTTGTTTCAACTCGCCGGATTGCGGTGCAAAAAAATGCATTATTTTATTTGTCGGGGGTTACTTACCATCTATGAGCTGCATAAAGGGGTGTAGATGCAAAAGTTGTATCTCTTGATTACTCATTTATTTACACCAAACGTATACAATAATGGAAAACGAAAAAAACAGAACAGCCATCCAGAAGACTCAGGTTTTCAATGTCGTTATCTTGGACCGCAGTGGTTCGATGGAAACCATCCGTAAGGCAGCCATTGACGGATTTAACGAAACTTTGGCCGGTATCCGTAAGGCTCAGGAAAAATATGCCGACACTCAGGACCACTACGTTACTTTGGTTACGTTTTGCAGCTGCTCTACGCAGTATGTGTTCGACAAGACCCCCATTGCCGATACGCACCCTTTGACCGAAAACGACTATCAACCCTGCTGCTGCACCCCTCTGTTCGATGCCATGGGCATTACGCTCACAGCCATGCGCCGGCACGTGAAGGACATGGACGATGCTGTAGTCATGGTCACCATTATCACCGATGGTATGGAGAATGCTTCGTGCGAATACAATGGTGCGTCCATCAAAGCCTTGGTAGAGCAATTGCGCCAGGAAGGTTGGTCGTTCACTTACATGGGTGCCAATCAGGATGCCGTAGAGGTGGCCATCAGCTTGTCCATTCGCAACGCCCGCAACTTCGATTACACCAATGAGGGCACACGTCAGTCAATGGGAAGGGACAGTTCGACTCGCATGAATTTCTTCGACCGTTTAAATGTCATGAAGCAGAGCGAAGCATGCGGGGCTATGGCTCCCATGGATGCCAATGAACGCCGGCAATGCTACACGACGATGGCCGATGAGGCTTTCGACGAAGTAGAGAGCCAAGAGTAGCCATTGACGTGCCACTTTCTGAATGAAGTGGCGGGTAGCTGGTTATTTTGATAAACAGCAAGAGAGCGGGTTTCCAAACTTCTGCTCATCATAACCGTCGGATGCGGTTGGTGATGGCAGGGTTGGAAACCCGCTCTCTTGTTTATGATTGGTGTAGACAGTAAACTGTCGACACTGTGTGGCGATTGTTTATCGGGTTACGCACACCTTGCGAGTGGCTGTACGACCTTGGCTTGTGGTGCGCACTACGTAGACGCCTTGAGGCAGGACTTGTGCAGGCGAAACCAGGCGGCCATTGAGGTCGAACACTTGCAGGCTGTCGTACTGGCCCGAAACGGCGATGCGTCCGTTCTCCACGTTGATGGCCGGAGCGTCAGGCGTGAGGCCGATGGGGCGGATGCCCACATATTGCAGGTTGGTGGGTACAGGGCAACCGTCGTTCAGCTCGTCGTTGAACGTCCATACACCGGTGGCACCGCCGTTGAGCATTTCGGCGAAGGAAGCGTTGCGCATATCCTTGAAGAGCATGGACTCCACTTCGCAGAGCGGATTGTTGTCCAACTCATCGTAGGGATAGGTGTTGATGTCGGAAGCGTAGTAGCAGTTGCTGATGGTCAGGTCAAGTCCGTCAACGAGGTAGAAGGGGAAGATGGGAGCCATGGCCATGGAAACCTCGGCAAACGCGCCACGGTTGTAGCAGTTGGCGATGGAGATGCTGCCGTTGAAGTTAGCTTCGATGGTGGCCATGATACCGGCGGCGAAGGTGTTGGCGGCACCCTGGTCGTTGTAGGTGAACACGTCGCCCGAGTTGTAGCAGTCCTTGATGCTGATGGTGTTGGCCGAGGAGCAGATGATGCCGGCTGCACTCGAGTTGTTGTCACTGATTGTGCCGTTGTTGCCGCAGCGGGCAATGGTCAGGCCGTCGCAGTCGCTGGTCGAGATGATACCGGCGGTATAGCCGTATTCGCCAGAGACAGTAGCGGCGTTGAAGCAGTCGGAGATTTCAACCGTACCGCCGAGTGCTCCGGCACAGATGCCGGCTGCATAGTAGTAATAGTCGCTCACCGATACGCTGCTTGTGGTCTGGCAACCGGAGATGGTGGAGTTGAGGGCGGTACCGGCGATGGCTGCCACGCCGTAGCCGGCATAGAAGGAGCTGTTGTTGATGGTGAGGTTCTTGACGGTGGCGTTGGAGATGATGCCGAACAGGCCGGCAAAACCGTAAACGTCCCAATTCATGGAGATGTCGGAGATGGTGTGGCCGTCGCCGTCGAACACGCCGCTGAAGGGACGGATGGCATCTGCACCCTCGCGTCCGAAGTTGTTGCCGATGGGGCGGAAGTTGGCGGCATCCTTCATGCTGAAGTCGTTCGTCACGAGGAAGTAAGTGCCGCTGTAATTGTTCTTCTCATATTCCACATTGTAGGACAACTCAAGGATATCCGATGCGCAAGAAATGCGGTAGGGGTCTTCGGCTGTGCCCGTTCCGCCGCTGAAGAGGATGTTCTCGTCCTTCTCGGCTTTGGCGGTGAGGATGACGGAGGTGGAGTAGTTGCACCATTCGATTTGCAGGGCTGCTTTCAGGTCGCCGCGCTGGTTGGCGGCGCAGGTCACTGCCACGATTTGCTGTCCCGGGGTGCTCTCGGAGGTGGGTTCGACGGTAAAGACGGTAAAGGCAGAGGCGTTGGTGCCGATCACGCTAATGAGGGGAAGGTCCGTGGTTTCCACGCCGGAGAAGGTGAGGGTGAACTCTTTCGTGGATTTTTCGCCCATCATGAGGGTGCCGAAGTCGAGTTCGGCCACGGAAGCCTGCAACACGACGGGGTCGCCGCTGGCATCGGTGATGCGGAAGTTGTCGATGTTGGTGATGTAGCTGTAGGAGGATTGTGAAGACAGATCGAACGTGTCATAGTCGGCACGGACGATGCGGATGTAGCCGCTTTCGAGGTTCACGGTGCGCTCGATGACGCGCGGCGTTTCGGTGGCGGTGAAGGAAGTGCCCACCGTGGTCCAGGACTTTCCGTCGGTGGAGCACTGGAGTATCCATGCCACTTGATACGCGCTCCAGTAGGCATTGGCGCAGAGGGTGAAGCTCACGGTGCCGATGCTGCGGGGAGTCATGAGGGTAAAGTTGGTGATTTCATTGCCCGGTTTGGTCCCGCTGCCCACTTCGCCATAGATGCGCATGGAGCCTTGTCCGTCGTGGTAGTCGTCGCCGTTCGCATTGTTGCGCACGCCGTACATGTGCCATTCCAGACCGTTGAGCGTAGCTTCGATGGCTTTGCGAGGACCTTGACCGTTGATATCCGTGGCGAATGTTTCAAAGTCGTAAGTCCAGTCTTCAGCCTGTGCCGGCAGAGCCAGGGCCAACAAGGCCAGGAGGATAGTGTAGAAAGGTTTCTTCATGTGGATTAGGGTTGTTTAGGTTATTTTAGGTTAGAAGTTTCGAGGATATTACATCACCTTCACGCCCATGGTCTGTCCGATTTTGACAATGACGGGCTGGTGGGTATCGAGGCTGATGGCGTTGTCGCCCTCGTGGAGTGTGCGCGAGTCAAGCAGCTTGCCGCCTGCGCCGTAGATGCGCACCGTCTGTCCGGCCTGTCCGGCAGCGTCAATGTGGAGTGTGCCGTTCTGCTTGGTGATGGTGGCCGTGGGCATAGGCAGCTGCCCGTGCGTGATGCCCAGCGGGTTCTCTTCGCAGTATTCCAGGCCCAGCATCCTGAAGTATTGGCCTTGTATGGTGAGCACGCCGCCGTAGGCTTGTGTTTTCGTGGCCTCGTTGTAGAGCACGGGCCATCCCATTTCGTCATAGCCCAGGAGTTCATATCCTTGCGGTTCGAGTGCCTGCGTTATTTCGCTTTCGGCCATATAGCCCAGGCGTGTGGCGTTGTTCACGAGGGTGTACGAGCTTACCAACTGTCCTTCCTCGTTGAACATATTGTACACCAAGGGATATTCGTAGTCGTCGGTGTAATAGATGTCGTAGTAGGAGAGTTCCTCCTCCGTCATGCCCGGGTTCATGGTGGCAAACGTGGCGTTGAAGTCCTCGTACAGCTTGTCAGTCATGGCCTGTGCCACTTCAGCGCGTCCCAGTCCCCAGTCGGTGAGCATGGTGGGGAGCGTGGCGGGTACCTGGTCCTCCACTTTCACCACGAAGGACAGTTCATCGAGTTTCTTTTCGTAGTCGGGGTAATCCTTGAATTTGGTAGATTCCTGGTAAATGGTGAGCATGACTTTGGCCTTTCCTGTGGTCTTGCCCCGGAACCAGGCTCCGCCGTCCTCCACCACGGTGGCATCGGCTGAGGTAAATTCTATGGCAATGCGCGGATGCTGTTCCAAATAATCCTTTATGGGTTGCGAGAACGCTTTGATAAACATGTGATTTTGCGTTCCCACAGATACGCAGACGGTATCGGCCACAAGTTCAGTGGTTTGCGCTTCCAGTTCCAAGGGCAGGCCGGCTGCAATCGGAAGGAGCCATGCGAGTAAAGAATGTTTCATAGGAGAATAGTTATAGTTTGTATTTTTTAAGTTGTTCGGAAGGAAAAAGGCGACCGTTTGCTGTTCGGAAGGTAGGTGTTGCTTAGGCAGACCTTGCGGTCCGGGTGCATTTGGGTCTTTTTGTAAAATATTGATAGGTTTATATAGGCAAAATGTAAGGATTTTGGGGTTTTCGGTCGCAAATTTATACAAACGTATGAGATAAACCGTATGTTCCCCAACCTCGATCACGTGTTTGCTGTGGCCGAGCAACAACTATTTGGCTGTCAGCCCGCTGTATATTTTGCCCAAACCTTCTCGT
>SFPC01000082.1 GCA_004552195.1 Bacteroidales bacterium
GTATTGCACCTTGTACGAGGTGGGCAATGAATGTTTTGCCAAGGCAATCATTCATGAGGAAGTTGATGAAAATCAAGGATGATGAAGGTTTGAACTTTTTTCCGGGGAACTGAAAATGCATATATATGCGCACGTGGGGGACGCAAACGTACCTACATGTAGCACATCAGAGCCGAAATCGTCAGCTCGTTCCGCTCACACACGTCATCATGGCATCCGGCTGACGATCCGCGCATCAATGCTTTTTCCCTTAAAAAATGTAGTCTTTTTATTCCCGACTATCAGAATACATTCGGCGATGTAGAAAAATATGTCTACTTTTGCACAAAACGAATAAAGGACATGGCAACACGTTATCTTGACCCCAAAGCGGACCTTACCTTTAAGAAGGTCTTCGGTGAACATCCTGATTTGGTAATCAGCTTTCTCAATGCACTCCTGCCCTTCAAGCATGAGGAGGAGATGATACAGTCTGTCGTATATCTGCAACCGGATATGGTGCCTGAAAATCCGCTGCGTAAGTACAGCATTGTGGATGTCAGGTGCCGGGATAATCGCGGCAGACAGTTTATCGTGGAAATGCAGATGGTGTGGTCGCCTGAATTCCAGCAACGCGTGATGTTCAATTCTGCAAAGGCATACGTAAGACAGCTTGGCAAAGGGGAAAACTATGCGCTTCTGGAACCGGTGTACTCGTTGAATATTGTGAATGATGTGTTTGAAAAGGATATTCCCGAATACTATCATTATTACCGCATGGTGCACGAAATGTATTCAGAGCGTGTCATCGACGGCTTGCATCTGGTTTTCGTGGAATTGCCCAAATTCACGCCCCAGACCATCAGTGAAAAGAAGATGCACGTTCTGTGGCTCCGTTACCTGACTGAAATCAAGAGTTCCACCTACGAGGCTCCGGCGGACCTGCTGAACAACCCTGAGATAAGCAAGGCTTTGTCAGTGGTTGAACAGTCGGCATATACCCCGGAACAGCTACTGGGCTACGAAAAGTTCTGGGATATCATAAGCACGGAAAAAACATACTACGGCAGTGCACTCAAGCGTGGACTTGAGCAAGGAATGAAACAGGGACTTGAACAAGGACTTGAACAAGGAAGGACTTGCCGAAGGACGAGCCGAAGGTATGGAACAAGGACGAGCTGAAGGCCTGGAACAAGGCCTGGAACAAGGACGTGCCGAAGGACTGGAGCAAGGACGTGCAGAGGGAATCAAGGAAACTGCTCGGATCCTTAAATCAATGGGATTAAGTGCTGTTGACATCCGAAAAGCAACAGGACTCAGTGAAGAAGAAATTAGTGGTTTATAATCAGTTGCTATCTGCCGCCGAGCCTAACCAGCCCGGCGGCGTGGCTTTTCTGCCCCTCCTGTCGTTCCAGCCTTTGCCTTATAACCACTTTTTCCCATCAGGGCAAATAGCTGCAGCCCCGAATATGGGAACAAGTGTTTTTGTCGGCGGTTTATACTTTTTTATTCCAAAAACTCTACTTTTGTTGTTGCATTCCATCTTTTAAAAGCGTTGTGTAGGAAAAGAAGGCAACCACAGCGTGTGCCGGGAAACCCATCTACTGCCTATGACCCGAGAGGAACTCCAGCAACAATACCTTGTCTCGGGCGCAATGCTTTACGGCGTTGCGCTGCGCTTGTTGGGCTCTTCGCAGGATGCTGAGGATGCGGTGCAGGAGGTGTTCCTCACCTTATGGAACCGGAGCGAGATGTTGCAGGAACTGGAGGTGGAAGAGGGACAGCGGTATTTCACGCAAGCCCTCAAGAACCACTGTATTAGCCAGCTGCGACGACGGGAAGTGCGCAAAGTGGCGGATGAGGCAGTGGAGGATGTTTACAACCTCCAGCCCGATGATACCCCCTCGCCCTACGAACAGTTGGCGCAGAACGACGAGCTAGAACAGCTGGCCGGCCTCGTGGCGACATTGCCGAAGAAGCAGGCCGAAGCCTTCCGCCTGTGCCACTTTGAACAGCTGGACACCCATGAAATAGCCGGCCGGATGAACGAGACCGAGGCCAATGTGCGGATGCTGCTCAGCCGGGCGCGGCGCACCGTCAAGGCTCTGTTCTGTAAAGCATAGCGTTTCCTTCTTATGATAGTAGTACCCACAAACCGATTGGAAAAAATGATGACCGAACTCGAAGCCCGACGCCTGCGAAAGCTGTACTACGACGGCACACTCTCTGCCGCCGACACCCGGAAGCTGGCCCACTTTGTGCTTTCCGATGCTTGTCCCGAAGCATGGCGGCCAGAGCGGGGGATGTTTGCTGCACTGCTCAGCTCGCCTGCCCTGCCAGAGGGCTTTATGCAACGGTTGCAGCAAACGGTGGAAGTTGCCGCCCGCGAAGCGGAGGAGGCCCGCCCCATAGCGGCTGATGCGCAACCGGGAGAGGCGGTCGCACGGCAGGAAAGCGCGGATGCGCGCCCCGCTGTCTGTATGGGTCATCGCCGATGGCGCAGGGCGGGCGCACTGCTGGCTGCTGCCGCCCTGTGTGGAGCCCTGTGGGTGGGGCTCACTCCCGGAGAGGAGCAGCAGGAGCTACAGCCGCAGGAGGTGCGTATCGGTCTGAAGGAACCGGCTGCCTGTGTGCCTCAAGCGGGACACCGCACCCAACCGGCGGAACGAGAACCCGTTACCTTGGCTTGTTCGTCTGTTCAGCCGGCAACCGGTTCGAGAAAGGCATCGCCCCTCCGGCGCAGACGCAAGGCCGGAATAATCCTCCCGACCGTTGCCACCGCCACCACCATTCCTGCCGACACCGCTTGGCAATCACCTTCCGATGCTTTGCCATCGAAGTTTACAGCGTCAGCCGAGCCGTATTCCATCTATGAGGCCACGGCCCATACGCCCGAAGAGGTGGAGGCGCAGTTGCAGGAGGTGGCCGCTTTCCTGGCAGAGGTGCGGTCAGACTGTTTAGCCATGACACGGCAGTTCCAGAACGACAGTCCGCTGCTCATCAACCTGCCGGCGGAAAACGACACGATAACCTCGAATACCCTAATCCTGAAATAAATTCCACGCTATGAAACACCGTATATTTCTTAGCCTATTCCTGTTCGCGGCTTGGTTCCTTTCCCTGGTCAAGGCCGCATCTCTTCCTGTTGCTTGGCTGAATTACTATGTGGCGCGCGCGGACAGCAGCAGCTACGTCACGGTCGATGGGCAGCAAATGGAGCGCGAAGCTTGCAAACAGTACATCAAGGGATTGAAAAAGAGCGAACAGCAGTTGTTGGAGGGGGCTGAAAAGTTGGAGAGGAAAGGGTTGAAAACCCATGCCGAGCATTTGCGCAAAGAGGCCGCCAAAATCCGGGAGGAATGGATGCCTTGGGAAACAGCCTTGGGCAACACGGACGAAAAGTGGAGCGAGAAAGCCGGCACAGGAATGTGGGCGGTGGACAAAAGGGGCTATTACGATTTCAGCTACCTGAAGTTCCGCAAGGGAACGAAGATTGTTTTCCTGCCAAAGGCGGTGCTGGATGACTCAAGTGTCTGGAGGATGACAGGAAGTGCCTTGTCCGCTTCGTTCCGTGATGCCGAAGGACTGCTGCTCGTGCAACTGTTGACGCAGGAAACGGTCAATTTGGTTATCAAGGACATCGAGGCCATCACCTCGGGCGGACAATACCAGCAGCTCTTTGAGTTGTCCCACGAGCGCCAGGTCGTCTGTGCCTATGTGCGGCCATCGAAACAGGCAGGCGTGTTTGACGAGCTGATATTCTTCGGCGCGGTGGCTGACGGCAAGGTGTTCTTGATGCAGGTGTACGGCAAGTTACAACAGAAAGAGCTGACGGAGTTTGCCAAGACCTTCCTCTGGCAATCCAGCCAGTAACCGTCCGATCGGGAGGGGGATGTAGGGGAACCATAAGCCAGATATACCATGAAGATACTGATAATCAATGCCAGTCCGCGCCGAAAGGGCTGCATATCGCAGCTGTTGGAAGCCATGCGCGCCGTTTTCGAACAACAAGGCCACGAGGTCTGCGTAGTGCGTACCGCCGAGTTGCCGGTGAAGCACTGCACGGGCTGCATGACGTGCCGCACGCAAAACCGGTGCTGCCTGCCCGAGGACGGCGCGCAGCTTACGCTTGAAAAAATCCAGTGGTGCCAACTCTTGGTGGTCGGTGCGCCCTGCTATTGGGGCAATATGCCCGGCGAGCTCAAGGTGCTCTTCGACCGCATTGTCTACGGCATGATGGGGGAAACGCGCCGGGGCATTCCCTTGGGCAAGCACAAAGGGAAACGTGCCGTAGTGGTGTCCACATCGACCACTCCGTTCCCTCTGAACGTATGGTTCGGACAGACACGCGGCGTGGTGCGCGCCTTGAAGGAGATATTGAAATACAGCGGCTTCACACTCGCCGCCACCTTCGAGCGCGGCGGAACGAAAAACAAGCCGCTCAACGACAAGGATCTGCGCCGCGTGGCTCGATTGGCCGAGAAAGTGGGAAAATAATCCAAGGCCGTGGAGCTGGGCTTTGAGCCGGTGCTTTTTTCAGCGGAAAAGTGCCGGCTACTATAGGATAAGAACTTCGGGAAGGGGATTTTCGTTGTGTAAGATGTCGATGGTGCCCATGCCTTTCACGAACCGGTACGTGCAAGGGTGGGCTGCTTCATGATAGTTCACTTCTTCGTGCAATAGCACCTCACTCGTTTCCGTCAGGAAACCCGCCTGGCCAAACAACTCCCGTTCCACATCGTCCGCCTGCACCGTCAGTTCCGAAATGTCGCAGTGGAAAATCTCCTCAGCCAGGCTTTCGATGTTTCTCGCCGGGCTGTGCTTGTGGATATGCAGGAAATTTTTCACTTCGCACGACGCATCGGGGTACAGCACGACGAGGCAATGCTTCGCCCTGCTTATCGCCACATTGATCAGGTTGCGTTGGTTAATCAGGATGTTGTCCGGCGGAAACATCTGGAGGTTCGGCGGATTGAGCACCAGCATCACGATGTCGAACTCGTCGCCTTGGAACTGATGGATGGTGTTTACGCAAAGGCTGACGTTCGCCTTGTGGCGGAACGTGCCGACGTTTATCAGTTTTTCCAGCAACTTCTTTTGCGCCGTGTACGGTGTGATGATGCCAATCGACAGTTCGCGGCTGAAGTCCGCTTTTTCCAGTCGTGCGAACAAGTGTTGCAGCATCTCTTTTACCAGCAGAGCCGAATAGATATGGAATTTGCTCCCTTTCAGTTTGTCCAAGTCCGTTAGGCGGCCCGATAGTGCGCTGCCCTCCGCCTTCGTAACCGGGAACCGCAGGAACGTCAGCGGCCGGTTGAAGACGGAACAGCCCTCGGCTGGCAGTCCGAGCGGCGGGCCTTGGAATGCCGGCTGCACCATGCCCTGATAGGCAAAGCGGCTCATCATTTCGCACAGCGGCGGCACACTCCGGTATTGCTTGCGCAGCAGCCGGATGCCCAGCTTCCCTTTCAGTTGTGGGCACAAACCCTCCGGCGTTTCCGAGAACTCCGACAGGCCGATGAACGAGTAGAAATTAAATTCGTCGAGCCGCGCGTCTTCCAATATGAAAGGGTCCAGGTTCGTGATGGCCGGCAGCTGCAACGGGTCGCCCACGATGTGGAACTCGCAGTGCGCATTACACTGCCGCCCTTTGAACAGTGCGAGCAACACATAGTCGAGCGTCACCATCGAAGCCTCATCAATGAAGATGGCATCCCAAGCCAGGTTGTGCAGGTAGTCCTGTTCTTTCAGGGCAAAGGTACGTGCGTAGTAATGAACCGTCGAAACCAGCACCCGGGGTAGGGAGTCGTTGCCAGCATCGTAGATGGGAATTTGCAAATCCTCCAGTTCGTTGACCAGTTCTGAGTTCGCCACGTTCACACCCCTATAGGCACGGATATGTTGGTGCTTCAGCCGTTCTGCCAACACCCCGGCAGCCGCGTTGGTCGGCGTGAGGATGAGGATGCGCCCCGACGGATGGGGCTCTGTCAGGCTTTGCACCATCCGGGTGATTTCTGTCGTCTTCCCCGTGCCCGGCGGGCCGAACAGCAGGTGGATACCGTCGGGCAACAGTTCCCTCAAGTCCCTGTCGCGCTCCACTTCCAGCGTCCCGATGGCCTGTAAGAGCGACCGTACCAGAAACTCAATGTCCTTTTTCTCGCCTGCCTCCACATACTTCAGGCGCAGGTCCAGCACCTCTTCGAGCCATGCCAGCGAACACGGTTTGCTGGACTTTACCACCGCCTTCTGTTCTTCAATGCGCTGTTTGAGCTGAAAACGCTCCAGCACTCCGTGCTGCTCCATGTACTGCAGTAGGTTCTCCACATCCTCTTTCGACACGATGCCCGACGATGAAAAAACAGATTGAAGCACTTCCATGTCCTCCGGCTGCAACTCCCTGACCGGTAGTCCCAACATTTTGCGCAATGCGGGACCTGCCGCCTCTAACCAAGGTTGTGCGCAGAGCAGTTCGCGGTGGAGCGACGGCAGCTGCGCCGAATGCCAGGTGCCCCAGTACGACGAGCGGTAAGAGGCTTGGAGAAAACCTTTGCCGGACAGCCTTTCCAGCAATTCCGCCGCCTCTGCCGGGCAGCAGGGAGCCGTGCGGGTCACGAAAAGTTCAAATCCGTCAATCACCGGCTCTTCTATATATTCAAAAGCCGCCTTGCCCTGATTGTAAGGTGCCGGACGCTGTGCGCCGGCAGGGATGCGCCCCACCTGTTTGTCGGTGATGGGGAGCTGGCAAAGGCGCAGGGTGGGCGACTGGAGTTCCGGAAAATGCGCCGTGAACTTTTGCAGCAGTGCCACGTCGTCAGCGGGCAGCAGCTCCTTGAGCCTCGCGAAATCCACGAACTTCGCTTCGGGATTGTCGCGGAAAAACAAATCGTTGTCGGCATTGTGCAACTTCACCCCGGCACATTCCGCCATTTCCCATCCCTTTGCCGTCGACCAAGCAGGCAACAGGCAACGCGGCTTCAGCGCAGCTTGTTGCTCCGGGATAAGTTTGTCCAAAAATACCCTGACAAAATTCACCAGCGCGTCCAGCCGTTCCTTGAACTCCCGTTCCGCCGACAGCACCACGGGCAGCAACACCTGTTCCGCCAGGATAAAATCGTTCACTTCCGTCAGTCCCAGATTGCGGAAGAAGTTCCTGACGTTTGCGTCCTCCACCAACGACGGCTTCACCATGCACAGTCCGCCGGTCTGCAAGTTCCCGCCCTCCGCGCCGGGCAGATGCACGTGCGAGGCCACGTCGCCTTTCACGAAAGGAGCCTCAAAAGTGTTGTCCGCCGTGAGAATGATTTTCTTGTAGCGGAGAAAAGTATCGTCGCCCTTCTCCCAAAGGTTCGGCACTTTCCGCAGCGACACATACCATGCCTTCAGCCATTCCTCCGGCTGCTGCGCGAGCAAATCCGGAGAGATTTTGCGGAGAATCTTCTCGGGGCTGAGGCGTTCGATGCCCAGCATTTTGGGCAAGAGCGCGCCGCGTTTGATTTCCGCCGTCAACGACGGCAACACCCAGCCGCACTCCTTATTATATATATGGGAGAGGAGACGGGAAGGGTAGACCTCGGCCAAGTAGCCGTTGTCCGCCACGAAGGCCGAGGCGGTCGGCAAGTAGCGTTCCAAGTCGGCGCACCACAGCATCGCCCCTTCGCGCACCGCCTCCAGCACCCGTTGGGTGAGCGGGGCGAGGTTGATGGCATCGTCCGTAGGATCCGGGGTCGCATCGTCCGCCGGCGGCAAGAACTCCGTCAGGTTGTCGCTGATCCACGGCTTGTGCGCCTCTTCGCCCAGCCGGCAAATCTCTTGGAGCGAGGCCGCGAGCAGCGAAGCCAGCTCGTCAATCATCCGTAGGTTGTGACTGTCGTGCGCCATGATACTCTCGCGGTTTCCCGTCAGCTTGAACGGCGCGTGGAGTATGACCGGCAAGTGGCTCTCGCCCGCTGTGGGCAGATAGCAGTAGAGCGGATGCCGCTTCAGGACGATGGCATCCTGCTCCACCTCGAACACCACCGCCGGTGCGAGCGCGTCGTGGCTGGAGTCGGGACGTGAGAATTTCCACAACTCCGTTTCTCGCGCCTCGTCCTCCGTTCCCACCCGGTACCGCAGCTTCCTTCCACTGCCTATGGCTCCCTGGTCGTCCAAGCGGTAGTAGCCCGCATTGTCCTCCGTTTCCCATTCCATGAAATTCAGGTGGTTGAGAAACAGCAGCGGATGGCCCAGGTTCGCCAGCTTCTGGCCTATCTCGCGGTAGGCGGCTTCGGCCTTTCCTGCCTTGAACGGAAAGCGGAACAGCGTTTCCTGCCGTTTGCGCAGCGGATGGTCGCAGGACAGCAGGTCGGGCACGATGAAGTGGGAGATGGAAAAACGGATATTGTCGTCGTAGATTTCCGGCCGGTCGGTGTAGACGAACACCGACTTGAAGCCCAGGCCGAACTTTCCGATAGGCACTTCGTCGTGCCGCCCCGTTTTGCTGCTGGAGGCTATGGAGAGGATTGAATTGACGTTGCCCAGCCGTCCCGCCTCTTTGTCCTCGGCGTGCGTCTTCGGGTTGCTGATGCTGAAGTGCCGGGGCGCGTTGTGGATGAAAACCAGTTCGTGGCGCGTCAGCAGGAACTTGGCGTGGGTAGCCCCTTGGTCGTCGGCATTCTGGAGCAGCTCGTACACAAAATGCGCTTCGTCGCGATACAGGTTGCTTATCACTTCGTTCACACCGCTGAGCCTCGGGTCCTGCAAGGAGGCGGAAAGGCGCAGCTGGATGCCTCTCAGCTCATTGAAGTAACGGTTTTCGGTCTCGTTCATAGCATTACATCTTTGAGTTTCTCAATCACGGCCAGCACGTCCTGAGTGGT
The DNA here is from genome assembly GCA_004552195.1 of Bacteroidales bacterium. Next base: position 8,835 of record SFPC01000082.1, read on the forward strand.
GAAAGCCCCATGCGGATGGTCGCGCGTGGTGAAGAGCGTTTCGCCCTCCACAAAGCCCAGTTGTTGGTAAAAAGCCAGTTTCTTTTCCCATGCCTCGCGGTACTCCGGTACGTCGAGCAACCCCAAGTGTTCCCAAAGGATGGTATCGCCGTCGTCCGAGGCGAAGGTGAAATCGGGGATGCACCGCCGGCCGTCCACCTCCAGCAGTTTCTCGTACGCAAAGGGAATGCCGGCGGAAATCAGCTCGTTGGCGATGATCACCTCCGACTTGCTCCTGACGTAGACCACCTTTCCCTGGCTGTCGGGCTTGGTGCTGTGAATGAGACCCTCGACATAGGGAATCTGCGCTTTCTCCCGGCGCACGGAGAAGTCGAATAGGTTGGAATTACGCCGCGCCAGTGCC
>SFPC01000083.1 GCA_004552195.1 Bacteroidales bacterium
CGGCAGTCCTGACCGCATTTCCCACAAGTTCTTGTTGAATAAAGAAGAAATGTCGGAGAACAAAAGTGACGCGCGTCCTGTGTGGATATTCGCTTCATGTGAAATCACCCCTTACGACCAAGTCTGTGCCGATATTGGTCGCAATGCCTTGTTCTGCGCCGATGGTCCGGCAATCGCCGTGTTGTGTGCTGCGCGTTCAGTGTATGCCAACTACAATCGTTCGCTCAATATGGGATTTGTTCACTATGCGTTTTCTTCCAATCAAGAAGGCAAAGCAAACACTTTGGGCGATGCGCTTCGTCTTACGAAGTGTGAGTTGCTAAAAAACACCGAGGTGTCCATCGGAACTGACCAAACCATCAACAAGTTGAAATATGTGCTTTTGGGCGATCCGGCTCTCACGCTTGCCTATCCCCGAAAAGGGCTGGTGATTGACAGTTTGAATGGTGAACCGGTCACTGCCGGTGCTGTGCAGGCATTGCCCATAGGCAGTAAAGCCACATTCTCCGGTTACGTTTCTGTTTCCGGTCAGACGGGTGTACCCGATGAGCATTTTAATGGCGAGTTAACCGCCACTGTTTTTGCACCCCTGCAAAGTATCACTTGCAAAGGTCAGGGCAACACCAAAGCCTCTCCCTTGGTGTATACCGATTATACAAAAACCGTTTTTGAAGGTAAGGTTAGGGTCAGCAATGGACGTTTTTCTTTGAGTTTTGTGGTGCCGCGCGGCCTCACGTTTAGCAATGATCCGGCTTTGCTTTCCCTTTATGCTGTCGACAGTCTCCATGTCAACGAGTTTAATGGTAGCTTTTCCGGCTTCTGTTTCAATGGCTCAGCCCTTGAATCTTCTGTTGACAACCTTGGCCCGGACATCTATCTTTATTTGGATCGCCCTGATTTCATTTCAGGTGCTACAGTTGGCCCTGATGCTATTTTTTACGCTCATGTCAGCGATTCCTCTGCCATCTCTATGATTAGTGGCAACATGGGACATGACATGGAGTTGTGGATTGACGGTAAAACCACAGAGGCTGCTGTCCTCAACGATTACTTCTCATTCGATTATGGCTCTTACCAAACCGGTTTGGCCACTTATCCCCTGTCCGGACTGTCAGAGGGACTTCACACCCTCTCTTTCCGTGCTTGGGATGTATTTGACAATTCTACCACTGCAACGCTTTCTTTCCGCGTGTCCGACCAAGGTGCACCCGACTTCGATGTACAAGCCTCTCCTGCCGGTGCATCCAGTTCTACTCGTTTTGTAACCGTTTTCCCCGTAACCGATGGTACAGCCGACAGACAGGTACAAACCGAAGTGTTCAGTATCAGTGGCAGTCGTGTATGGCACACAACGGTCAGCGTTCCTTCGTCTGTCGGTTTCTCGGTTGTTCAATGGGAACTCACCGACTATGCCGGCAATAGGTTGCCGCGTGGCGTTTATCTTTATCGCAGCAAAGTGGACAATAAAGAAACTTCCACCCACAAGATGGTTATTTTGTAATTCTTTTCCAGTATGCTCCACCGATAAGCGGTTAAATATTTCCATTCATCAATCCATTCTTTTTCAAAGAACAAACAAACCACTTACCCCGATGAAATATATCATTTCCTTTTTGTCACTTTTCTTTTCATTCCTTGTTCTCTGCGCAGAAGATGAAGTGCGCGACCAGTTCAATCCTGTTCGCACGGCCGTAGTGTCCCAAACCATAGCGCCCGATGCCCGTGCTGGTGGTATGGGCGATGTCGGTGCGGCCACCGACCCCGATGTGCATTCCCAGTATTGGAACCCCGCCAAATACCCCTTTACCATTTCGCGTGCGGGCTTTGCCATCAACTACACCCCTTGGCTCCGCAAACTCACCACGGGTATTGCCTTGCTCGACGCTGTGGGCTATGTCCGTTTGGGCGACTATCAGGCCCTCAGTGGTTCCATCCGCTACTTCACCCTCGGCGAAGTCAATGCTTCTGACGGCATGACCGTCAAGCCCTACGAGTTTGGTGTAGATTTGGCTTACTCCCGCATGTTGAGCGAGAAATTCTCCGCCTCCGTAGGCTTGCGTTACCTCTATTCTGACATCACCGGCCACTACGATGACAACAGTACAGCAGGTTCCGCCTTTGCAGCCGATGTAGCCATGTTCTATAACACCTACGTCATGATGGGGCAGCGCGAGTGTCAGTTGTCTTGGGGTTTGAATATCAACAACATTGGTAGCAAAATTTCCTATGGCGACGACCGGTCCTATTTCATTCCCACCAACCTCCGTTTGGGTTTGAGCTATCTCATCCCCCTCAACGAGTACAACCGCATCAGTTTCAGTGCCGATGCCAACAAGCTGCTTGTGCCCTCTATGCCTTTACAGGGAGCAGACGAGCTGGATGAAGACTATCAGCAGCGTTTGGACGATGAGTATTATAACCAGTCGCCCATCAGCGGTATTTTCAAGAGTTTCGGCGATTCTGAGCGTGGTTTCAAGGGAGAGTTGGAGGAGATACAATGGAGCATAGGTGCCGAGTACACTTACAACGATAAGTTTACCCTTCGTGCCGGTTACCACCACGAGAGCAAGATGCAGGGTAATCGTCAGTACGCCACGGTGGGTGCCGGCTTCAAACTCAACGTGCTCAGCGTGGATGCCGGTTACGTTATTGCTACCGAACCGTCCAATCCCCTTGACCAGACCATGCGTGTTTCGCTCACTTTCGACATGGATGGCATTCGCGACCTCTTTGGCCGCCGTTAAAAAAATGAAGTTTTTATCTATAGGTATACGTTTCTTTTTTTGTTATGAATATCCGTATAGGCATGGGCTTCGATGTCCATCGTTTGGTCGAAGGTCGCGAGTTGTGGTTGGGAGGTGTGAAAGTTCCTCATACTATGGGGCTGTTGGGGCACAGTGATGCCGATGTTTTAATTCATGCTCTGTGTGATGCTCTTTTGGGAGCCGCTTCACTGCGCGACATAGGTTTTCATTTTCCTGACACTTCAGCTGCTTATGCCGGCATCCGCAGCACGTTGCTTTTGGAGCGTACCGTACAACTGTTGCACGAGCGAGGATGGCAGGTTGTCAATGTTGACATGACCATCATGGCACAGCAACCTAAACTCTCGCCTCACATTCCGGCCATGCAGGCAGTTCTTGCTCCCTTGCTTGGAGTGAGTGAGGAGGAGGTTAGTATAAAAGCCACCACTACTGAGAAATTGGGTTTTACCGGTCGCGAAGAAGGCATTGCCGCCCAGGCAGTAGCATTGCTTGAAAAGCGTCTCGTCCAAGATTGAAAAGAGGGCATTTCTGCGTGCGTTCCCTACCTACGCCATGACAATACCGGGAAGATTTTGTCCGCACAATGTCCACACTTTACAGGCAGTACACCTCTTTACGAAAATTCCGGATGGCAAAATGAGTTATGCCGTCCGGAATTATATGTAGGTGGGTATTTAGAGGTAGCTCTTCAGTACACTTCCCATTTGTGCTGAGCGCAATAGCGCAAGTGCTTTCTCTTTGATTTGTCTCACACGTTCACGGCTTAGGTTCAACATTTGCCCGATTTCTTCCAAATTCTTTTCTCCGCATCTGATGCCGAAGAAAAGGCGTAACACTTGCGCTTCGCGCTCAGGCAAACGGTCGAGTGCCCGCTCCACTTCCTGAGCCAGTGATTCCGAAACCAGTGCCGTGTCCACATCGCCCGTTTCGCGCGACGACAGGAGGTCCAGCAGACAGCTGTCTTCGTCGTCGATTAAGGGCGCATCCATTGACACATGTCGTCCTGAAGTCAGCAGCACCCCATTGACTTTTTCCGGTTCTATACCGAGTGCTTCGGCAATTTCTTCCGTCGAGGGCCGGCGTTCATTCTTTTGTACAAATTGGTTGAAAAAGCGGTTGACTTTGCTCACGTTCCCCACCTGGTTGAGCGGTAAGCGCACCATGCGGCTGTTTTCCGCCAGCGACTGTAGGATGCTTTGGCGTATCCACCAAACCGCGTAAGAAATAAATTTAAATCCGCGTGTTTCGTCGAATTTGCGCGCTGCGGTGATGAGCCCCACGTTGCCTTCGTTGATGAGGTCAATCAGCCCCATCCCCTGTCCTTGGTATTGTTTCGCCACGGAAACGACAAAGCGCAGGTTTGCTTTGGTTAGCCGTTCAAGGGCCGCTTCGTCCCCTTGGCGTATGCGTCGGGCCAATTCTGCTTCTTCTTCAATGCCGATCATTTCTTCGCGGCCAATGTCTTGAAGGTAGCGTTCGAGCGATTCTCCCTCTCGGTTCGTGATGCTTTGGGTGATTTTGAGCTGTCTCATGGCAGGAGCTTTTACAGAAAAGTTTGTGCATGGCGAGAGCAATGGAAAGAGCGCGAATTCCATTTCCATTGCCGAGCCGCAGCCAAACTGATGAAAAATCGCCTCAAAAATAGGTTTTTGAATGCTGACGACCAAGATTTTGCAAATTTATTTCCTAACTTCGCCCGCGTTTAAAGGACAAGGCAGGGTATATTCTTCCTTAATCTGTGTGACTTAGTCCTTTTCTCCGGTTTTTGCGTTGCTTGTAATGCGTTATAGTCGCTTGGGCCGGTTTCATAAAATTGAAAATTTCTGATGTGGAATAAAGTTATTATTAGCGTTCTATTGTTTGCAACCGGATGGAATACGAGTGTTTGGGCCCAACATCGTGCAGTTGCTGGTTCTCATGATGCTATACGTGCCAAACGTGTTTCCGAAACAGTTGACGACCGATGGGCTGCAGCGTTCGACTCCTTGGTTACCGTATACAAAGATTGGCATTATGCAGGTAGTGACACCCTGAGCAACCCTTATTATGCCCCCTTGATGGGCAGTCCTACGCTTTATAGTGCAACTCTGCACCGTTTGATGGGATTGTCGGCCGACACGGCGACCCGTCAGTGTGAAAAGATGTTGCCCTCCTCCGATCGGATGTATGCCATTACGGAGGCTACGGATAATGCGCTGATGGCGGCTTACACTGCCTTCCCCTGGTTCGTGCTCCATGAGGAAGCTGAGCAGGGTACAATGAACGTGGAAAATCGCATCCGTGAGGGCGTGAGAGCGGAAAGTACGCTAACCGAGCGTTTCGTCAAGGAAGAAAAACGGGAGGAACAGGCCATGGTGGTGCCCTCTCCCGGCGATGAAGGTTGGGACATACTTGTTCGACGACCCAACTTCTGGACTTTCAAGACAAGATTGTCGTTTCAATTCACCCAGAACCATGTGAGTGACAACTGGTACAAAGGCGGCGAAGACCATAACACCTTGTTGGCCAGCACCACCATTGAAGCCAACTTCAACAACCAGCAGAAAATCACTTTCGATAACAAACTGGAGATGAACCTCGGTTTCCAGACTTCGGAAAACGATGAAGAACACAAATTTAAGACCTATTCTGACTTGTTGCGCCTGACCAACTCCTTCGGACTCCAGGCCATCAAAAACTGGTACTATACTGTTAAGTTACAAAGCTGGACCCAATTTTGCCGGGGATACCGTTCCAACGACAAGAAGGTGTATTCCGACTTCATGTCGCCCTTTGAGTCGTTGCTCTCTGTCGGTATGACGTTTAAGACCCAAACCAAAAACAATAAATTCAACATCGATGCCAACTTCTCGCCTATCGGTCTCAAACTCAAGTACGTTGACCGCGACGCATTGGCCACTTCCTTCGGACTGACCGAAGGACACAAAGCCAAGTGGGAACGTGGTTCCAATATCACCGTGAACTATACTTGGAACTTGATGAAGAATGTGAGTTGGAGAAGCCGTTTCTATTACTTTACGGACTATTCCAAGTCGCAGATTGAGTGGGAAAACACTTTCAGCTTCACCATCAACAAATACCTCAAGGGTAGCATCTTCCTCTATCCGCGCTTCGACGACAGCCGCCAGCGACAGGAGGGTGAATCCTATTTCCAATTCTCGGAACAACTCCTTTTCGGTTTGGAATTTAATTTCTGATAATAGGAATTTACTGGCTTCTTCATGAGTCGGCCAAATCATCTGTCAAACCTTCATATCTATATATCCCAGAAAACATGAACAGAATAGTCAGCAAAGAACGCTTCTCGGAGCACGTCTACCGCTTGGTGGTCGAAGCTCCGCTCATAGCCCGTTCGCGTAAGGCGGGCCACTTCGTGATAGTACGTGTTTGCCCGGGTGGCGAACGTATGCCCCTTACCATAGCCGAGGCCGACCCTGTGGCCGGCACCATCTCCCTCGTGGTGCAGGAAGTCGGTGTTTCGTCCACTAAACTCTGTGCTTTGGAACCGGGCGACAGCATTGCCGATGTCGTAGGCCCCTTGGGAAAGGCCACCCACATTGAGAACTTCGGCACTGTGGTCTGTGCCGGCGGCGGTGTGGGCGTGGCACCCATGCTCCCCATCGTGCAGGCACTCAAAGCTGCCGGAAACCGCGTCATCACCGTGCTTGCCGGACGCAACAAAGACCTTATTATCCTCGAAAAGGAAATGCGTGCCAGCAGCGATGAGGTCATGATCATGACAGACGATGGTAGCTACGGACAGAAAGGACTGATTACCGAAGGTATTGAGCAAATCATCCAGCGCGAGCAGGTGGACAAGTGTTTCGCCATCGGCCCGGCCATCATGATGAAGTTCGTCTGCCTCTTGACCAAGAAATACAACATCTCCACCGATGTCTCCCTCAACACCATCATGGTGGACGGCACGGGCATGTGCGGTGCTTGCCGCATCACCGTGGGCGGTCAGACCAAGTTCGTTTGTGTGGACGGGCCGGAGTTCGACGGCCATCAGGTAGACTTCGACGAAATGCTGAAACGCCTTGCTGCTTTCAAGCCCGAGGAACGTGCCGCCAAGGAAGTCTTCGACCAGCAAACCGCTCTGGGCGGCATGTCCGCAAAGCCTGCCGATGAACCTGCCGCAGTGGCCGCTGATGTTAAAACAGCTGCTAATGCGAAAGTTACAGGGGAGGCCGCTGCTCCTGCCGAAGCCGACAAGAGCCGCGATGCCGCTTGGCGTAAGGAACTCCGTGCGGCCATGAAACCCAAGGAGCGCGTGGCTATTGCCCGCCAGCAGATGCCTGAACTTGATGCTGCCTATCGGGCGCGTTCGCTCAAGGAAGAAGTGAACCAGGGTCTCACTGCCGAACAGGCGCAGCAGGAAGCCCATCGCTGCCTCGACTGTCTCAATCCCGGCTGTGTGGAGGGTTGCCCCGTGGGTATCGACATTCCTCGTTTCGTCAAGCACATCGAGAAAGGCGAGTTCTTGGATGCCGCCCACGCCCTGAAAGAAACCAGTGCGCTTCCTGCCGTCTGTGGCCGTGTTTGTCCGCAGGAGAAGCAGTGCGAGAGCCGTTGCATCCACCACAAGATGAACTCCCAGCCCGTGGCCATCGGCTACCTCGAACGCTTCGCAGCAGCCACGAAACCTGCTCCCGATGCCCCGAAGGTGGCCGTTGTGGGCAGTGGCCCGGCAGGACTCTCCTTTGCCGGAGAAATGGTGAAGCGTGGCTATGCTGTGACCGTTTTCGAGGCTTTGCACGAAATCGGCGGCGTGCTGAAGTATGGCATTCCCGAGTTCCGCTTGCCCAACGAGATTGTGGACTTTGAGATAAACAACCTGCGCCGCAGCGGCGTGGAGTTTGTCAAGGACTGCATTATCGGCAAGACGGAGCGTGTGGAGGATTTGCTGGCCAAGCAAGGATTTGTCGGCGTGTTCGTGGCTTCGGGTGCAGGTCTGCCCAACTTCATGGGCATTCCCGGTGAGAATGCCACCGGCGTGCTGTCGAGCAATGAATACCTGACCCGCGTCAACCTCATGGATGCTTCCAATCCCCAGAGCGACACTCCTGTGCCTATGGGCAAACACGTGGCCGTGGTGGGCGGAGGTAACACGGCCATGGATGCCGTGCGCACAGCCTTGCGCTTGGGTGCCGAAACCGCTACCATCATCTACCGCCGTTCGGAGGAGGAGATGCCGGCACGAGTAGAGGAGGTACATCATGCCAAACAGGAAGGCGTGCGTTTCCTCACGCTCCACAACCCCTTACGCTACGAAACCGACGAGCAAGGTCATGTTCGTGCCGTCGTGCTCCAGCAGATGGAGTTGGGTGAGCCTGATGCTTCAGGTCGTCGTCGCCCTGTGCCCATTCCCGGTGCGGAGGTTACGATGGAGGCCGACTTGGTGATTGTCAGCATCGGCGTTTCGCCCAATCCCATCCTGCCGCAGTCTGTCGAGGGACTGGAACTGGGCCGCAAGGGCACCATTGCCGTGAATGAGCAGATGCAATCGTCCATTCCCACCCTCTATGCCGGCGGCGACATTGTGCGTGGCGGTGCCACCGTTATCCTCGCCATGGGTGACGGCAAGCGTGCCGCACGCGAAATGGATGCCGCACTGCGTGCCAAGTAGTAAATCAATAGTATAAAGAATTGTAGGTGTTCGGAGGTTATGAGAGATAATCTCCGAACACTTAAATAAAAAAAAATTCCCGACGTGCAAGGATTATACGCCGTTTTATTGCTTATCTGTTCCAACATATTTATGACCTTTGCCTGGTACGGGCATCTCAAGTTGCAGCAGACGGGCGTTAGCAAGGATTGGCCCCTGATAGCGGTCATCCTTTTTTCTTGGGGCATCGCCCTGTTTGAGTATATGTGTCAGGTGCCGGCCAACCGCCTTGGCATTATTGACAATGGCGGGCCGTTCAACCTCATCCAACTCAAGGTCATTCAGGAGGTGGTGTCGTTGATGGTGTTCACCGTCATCGTGACCCTCATGTTCAAGGGCGAGACCTTTCATTGGAACCACATTGCAGCCTTCCTGTGCCTTGTGGCGGCGGTGTACTTTGTGTTTTTGAAATAGAAGATGAAAGAAAAGGCTGCCAACTTACACAAACGCCTGCAACGGAAGGTGGGAGAGGCACTCGGCACTTTCGGCCTCATCGAACGCGGCGACCGCATCCTCATCGGACTTTCCGGCGGCAAGGACTCACTCGCCTTGCTCGATCTGTTGGGCGAGCGGATGACGCGTAGCGGAGGCTACTTCGAGGTGGAGGCTCTCCATGTGCGGATGCGCGGCGTGGATTATGAGTCCGACACAGCCTATCTCGAACAGATGGCGGCTCGCTACCACATTCCCCTCCACGTGGTGGAAACGGGCTTTGAACCGGACCGTAACGAAAAGCGCACGCCTTGTTTTCTCTGTTCCTGGCACCGGCGCAAGCAGCTCTTTGAACAGGCTCAACTGTTGCATTGCAACAAGATAGCTCTGGGACATCACTTGGACGACTTGTTGCGCACGGCCATGATGAACCTGACGTTCAACGGCACATTCAGCACAATGGCCGTGAAGCAACCTTACCGGAAAATGCCCCTTACCATCATCCGTCCCTTAGCTTTGATACCAGAAAGCGACCTCCGCCTCTGGGCGGAATTACAGCACTATCAGCCGGTGCGCAAGATCTGTCCGCACGACCGCGAAACCAACCGCACCCACATCGAAAACGTGTTACAGGAAATGGAGCGGCTCAATCCCGACTATCGCTCCAATTTCTTGCGAGCTCTTCAAAAAACGATGAGCCGATAGCCTGCTATAGAGTATTATAGAAATCTATAGAAAACTATAGCAATCTATAGCAATCTATAGCAATCTATAGCAATCTATAGCAATCTATAGCAATCTATAGCAATCTATAAATTAAGTCTTATGCCAGCTGCATGAGGTCGCTCATGATATCGTCGCTCACCAATATTCCCTGCTTCGTCAATCGCAGCCTTCCCTCCTGTAGTTCCAGTTTTCCTGCCGCCAAGTGGGGGCGGGCCAGGCGGAGCGTTTCGTCTTTTACCTCTTGGCCGAAGCGTTCGGCCAGCAGCTCCATGTCCAGCCCCTGCCGCGTACGCAGTGACGTGAAAATCATCTCGTTGATAAGCTCTGTCCTGTCTAACCGCTCTAACGTGTGCGGCACATCCCCTTCTTCACATCCCAGATATTCTGCCAGCAACGGCAGGTTATGCCGCCGGCACTCCCCGTCGAAAGAGTGCGCACCCGGTCCCACACCGAGATAAGGCGTGCCGTTCCAATAGCCTGAATTGTGGCGCGAGTGGAAGCCGGGCAAGGCGAAGTTGGAGATTTCGTAATGTACAAATCCCGCCTCCTCCGCAGCTGCGAGCAAAGCGTTGTATTCCTCCACACACGTGTCCTCATCCGCCGGCACCAGTTCCCCGCTTTTCACCTTTTGTCCCAGCACCGTCCCTTCCTCCACACTCAGCGCATACGACGACAAATGTTTCACCGGCAAGTCAAAGGCACGTTGCAAGTCCTCCCGGAAATCCGCCGCGTTTTGCCGGGGCAGGCCGTAGATGAGGTCAATGCTGAGATTGTCTATTCCGCCTGCGGCCAGCGTTCTGACTGCTCGCTCCGCCTCCGCTGCCGTGTGCCTGCGCCGCAGGAGGCGCAGCAGGGAGTCGGAGAAAGTCTGTATTCCCAGGCTCACCCGGTTCACTCCCATCCTGCGCCACTGCGCCACCCGTTCGGCGCACACATCGTCGGGATTGCACTCCAAGGTAACCTCCGCATCGTCCGCCACGCGGAACAGTTGGCGGATGGTGCGCATCACTTCCTCCAATGCCACATCGGGCAACAGCGACGGCGTGCCCCCGCCAAAGTAGATGGTGTGGAGTGTGGCCGCTTCGCCGCTCGGAGCCGGCAGGTAGTGCTGCCGGAAAGCCAGCTCGTGGCATAAGGCTTTCACGTAACGGCTGTCCGCACCGCCCGGTGAGGCAGTGGAGAAGAAGTCGCAGTAGATGCAGCGGCTTTGGCAAAAAGGAATGTGCAGGTAGAGCATGAAGTCAGGGTAGGGCAGGGTAGGAGGAGCGGATAAGCAAGGCTCAGTCTTCCCGTTTCAGTATGGGCAGGTGGAGCTTGTATTTCACGGCCAAGAAGCGCGTCAGCATCACCGTAGCACCACAGATAACACCCGCTTGGATATTGTCCATGCCCATCTTGTAGCATACAAAGTAGAAAAGACCGCCGATGACACAGGCCAGTGCATAGATTTCCTTGCGGAAGATGAGTGGCACCTCGTTGATGAACACATCGCGGAACACACCGCCGCCCGCACCGGTGAGGGTGCCCATGATGATGGCGGTCCAGAAGGGGAAGCCCGCCGCGATGGTCTTCTCAATGCCCGTCACGGTGAACAGGGCCAGACCGATGGAGTCGAAGAGAAACCACGTGTTGTTCTGGCGCACTAAGAAGCGGCGGAACACAATGACCCACAGCAACGCTATGGCGGAGCAGATGAGATAGAAAGGGTTCGTCATCCAAAACGGCGGCTGGCTGAGCAGCAAATCGCGCATCGTACCGCCGCCAATGGCCGTCGTTACGCCGACCACGTAAGCACCGAACAGGTCAAATTGCTTGGCAGAGGCCAGACGGATGCCGGAGATGGCAAAGGCAAGCGTGCCGATAAAATCAAGAGCTTGGACAAAAGTAAACACAGCTAATGTATTGGGGTTAAGAGGTTTTATGCTGAAGCTATCGATATCTATTGCTAACTATCGAAATCTATAGAAATCTATAGAAATCTATCAAAATCTATAGAAATCTATCGAAATCTATTGAAATCTATCGAAATCTATAGCCTTTCCTAAAAGGCATCATTCACCACGCTTTCAGGTTTTCCGGCGTAGTACGCTTTGATATGGCTAACCAAGAGCGCGAGGATGCGTTGGCGGGCTTCCGGCGTGTCCCAGCCAATGTGTGGCGTGATGAAACAGCGCGGAGCGTTGAGCAGCGGGCAGTCGGGTGAGGGCGGCTCCTGCGTCAGTACATCCGTGCAATAAGCCCCCAACCGTCCTTCATGCAGCGCAGTGGCCACATCCGCTTCGTTCACCAATGCACCGCGTGCCGTGTTGAGCAGGATCAGGTCAGGGCGTGCTTTTGCCAACAGTGCGGCGTTCACCATTTGCCGGTTGCGTTCCGTCAGCGGACAGTTCAGGCTCACCACCTCGCACGTAGCCACTGCCTCTTCAAGTGTCAGCTTGCGGACATCCGCCGGCAAATCCTCCTGCGCCTTTCGGCTCACCGCGAAGATTTCCATACCCAAGGCGCGGGCTACATCTGCCAGTGCGCTCCCGATGTGGCCAAAGCCTACGATGGCGAGGCGCTTGCCCCACAGTTCCAGTCGCGGCTTCGTCGTGTAGCAAAAGTCAGGGCAACGGCTCCACTCCCCCTGTTGGTTCTGATGCGTGTAGTGTCCCACGCTGTCAGCTGCTTCGAGCAGAAGTGAAATGGCCATCTGAGCCACGGCAAAGGTGGAATATCCGGCGCAGTTGCACACCGTGATACCCCGTTGCCGTGCCGCCACACCGTCCACACGGTCAAAGCCCGTGGCCGCCACGCAAATCAGTTTCAGCTGGGGCAGCACGGCGAAGTGCTCGGCTGTCAGACACGTTTTGTTCACAATGAGCACTTCAGCTTCTGCGGCGCGTGCCACCACTTCGGCCGGTTCCGTGCGGTCGTATACCGTCAGTTCTCCCAAAGCTTCAAGCGGTTCCCAAGTCAAGTCACCGGGGTTGATGGTATAGCCATCCAAGAAAACGATTTTCATTTGTATGTAGTTATATTTAATGCAGATAATTCATGGGCGGAATAGCGGAGTGACGCAGCCCACCAGTTGCCAGTAGCGGCTGCCCGTGGGACGGTAGTACGCCAGGATTTCATATTCGTTCTCCGTTTGGTAAAAGTCACCTTCCGCCGTGGCCGTTTGCCAAGTAGAGCCCGTTCCCTCTTCGTAGCACAGGTACATATAATTATAATAGCCCAGTTTAAGCAAGATGTCAGCCTCGTAGCACCCCGTCAGTTCGTTGTAGTGCATCCGGCATTCCTCCTTTTGTACCGACTCCGTCCAGCGTCCCGAAACATACACCTCCCGTCCCAGTCGCGGCAACATTTGGAGCGCGAAGTGCGTCACCACGTAGTCTGCCTCCGTGTCGGCATCGGTGCAGTCCTCGCAGCGCACCAGCCCCAGCCCGTTGCGGTCCTCGTCGTAGAGGTAATGTTTGCGCGGCTCGTCCGTTAGCAGTGTGTAGTGATAGAGCGGGTCGAACCACGCCACGTGGTCGCCGTGCATCCCCGGGTAACGGGTAGAGAGGATTTCCATCTTGCGGTATTCGTTTCCTGCTTTGAAAATCAGTCGGCGGTCATGTTCCCAAATCAGTGTCGTGCCATTCTGCGCCGTGGGAGCTGGCCAGCGCACCGCCGTGTCCGGGCGGCGGTTCTGCATCACCAAGAGTTTCACTTCCGATTCCGCATCGCGCAGTGTTAGCCTGCTGCAATCCATGCGGAGCGACACCTGCTGGTGCGCCTCGTTCCAATCCACTTCCGTGTTCGTGGAACAAGTCGGGAGCAATCCTACTTGCGTGTCCACCACGCCGAAGAACGCCACTGCTACGGGCACCGTTTCGTCATTGTCATCCTCCGTGCTGATGGTCAGTTTGTAGTTTCCCGATAGTTTGGGCTTCATCTGCGCGTTGGGAATGCAGAAAGAGTAATGCGTATATTGCACCGATGTGTTTTGACTCGGTGTATAATCTTCAATGATACCCTCGTCGGCGGTGGAGTAGAGGTAATCGCTCTCGAAGAGTTCGTTAGAGGGCTGACCATCATAGCCCACGTGTTCCAGCCGGTAAGTATAACGCCGGTACTCATGCGTCATGTCGTCGAACGAGATGTCCAGGCGTTCGCTGCCGTACAAAGCAATCACTGGAAAGCGTTCGGCATCACCGTCCACCGTCATGCGGAACGTGTGGATGTGCGATGCTAAGAAAGGCGTGCAGCCCGGTTGGCTCCATCCGTTGCAGGTTGCGGAGAAGAAGGCAGTCCATAGCAGGAGCCATGCGCACAATCTTTTCATTTCGTTTGGATTTTGAGTACAAAGTCAGCCTCACCGGCCGGATAATCGGGGAGGAAAAAAGTCGTCGTCCCCTCTTTCGCGTTTCGTTTTGTTTGGAGCGTTTCTCCCGTGGAGAGTGCTGTCGCCGTTCGCACCTTCGCGCGTAGCGGCAGCGTCAGTTGTTTCATCGGCTGTTCCGTCAGCAGGTGTACATATAGCGTGCCGTCCTTGCGGCTTTTAGTGCTCACCACCGAGTCGCCCAGTGCGATGTCGCCCGCCGTCGTGGCGTAGACACTCTCACCTGCCGGGCCGTTGAGGAAGCGGCCCATTTCCTGCAATCTTTCGAGTGCTGTTTCGGGCAGCGAGCCGTCCGGCATCGGGCCGATGTTCAACAGTAGATTGGCACCTTTCGCTGCTGTTCGTACCAGCAGACGCACCAGTTCCCGGGTCGGTTTATAGTTTTGGTCTTTGATTTTGTAGCCCCACATTCCGTTCATTGTCTGACACGTTTCGAGGGGCAGCCGGCTGATGTCCTGTCCCGAAAGTCCCGCTTTGTTCTCACCGGGAATATCGCGTTCAAACATCTGCATATCCTCCCCCTCAAAGGGTGTCAGGTGATGATTGTTGCCGATGAGGCAGGCCGGTTGCAATCCGTGTATGAGCGCGTACTGTTCAGGCAGTTGCCAGTCAAAGGGAATTTCGTCCTCGTCGTGGTCCCACATCCCGTCAAACCAGATGCAGTCCACCTTGCCGTAACGCGTCAGCAGTTCTGTGAGTTGGTGGTTCATGAAATGGTAATAACTGTTCCAGTCAGCCTTTTCAGGCACCTTCCCCGTGTTCCGTCCCGTGCGTCCCATGGGATAATCGTCGCGTGTCCAGTCAATGTGCGAGTAGTACAGGTGCAGCCCCATCTGTTCCTCGTGGCAAGCGTCCGCCAGTTGTTTCACCACGTCCTTGCCGTAAGGCGTGTGCATGATGTTGTAGTCAGAGCAGTCCGTGTTCCACATAGAGAAACCGTCGTGGTGTCGCGTCGTGAAGCAGATGTATTTCGCTCCAGCCGCTTTGAATGCTTTGATCCACTTTCGTGCGTTGAAGTTGTGCGGATAGAAGGCGCGTGCCGCTTTGGCATACTCAGTCTTGTCAATCCCCTCATTCTGCATGAACCATTCGCCTTGAGCGAACAGACTGTAAAGTCCCCAGTGCAGGAATATTCCGAAGCGTGAGTCGCTGAAATGTTGTCGTGCTTCAAGGTTTTCGGGTGCAGGTACGTAGGTTCCGGCGTTGGAGGCCGGTTGTGCCGTCGCAATTCCTGCGGCGGTGGCTAACAATATCGAAAGAAATGTTTTTTTCATGATAGGGGTTGTTCTTACGTTGTGCAAAGATAGTGCAAGGCGAGTGCAAAGGAAAATGAAAAGCCGTGCAAAGTGAGAGAAAAGAAAGAAATAACCGCAAGGTTTTGCAATTTCTTTTCCGAACTGCAGCCGGCTTTATTCAAAAGCCTGCGGATTTTCAATTTTCCTTTGCCGAGCCGCCGCCTGTCTTATGTAAAGATAGTGCAAGGCGAGTGCAAAGGAAAATGAAAAGCCGTGCAAAGTGAGAGAAAAGAAAGAAATAACCGCAAGGTTTTGCAATTTCTTTT
>SFPC01000016.1 GCA_004552195.1 Bacteroidales bacterium
TTTCGGTCACATAGCCCGCTATGCTCCCTCAAAAAAAGAAACTAACTGCATCCCAATAGAGCACACATGATATAAACTAATTTTCAACACCTACTTAACAACCACAAACTTTCAATTTATGGAATGGATGTACTTGGGAATGGTGATATTCCTCTTTCTGCTGGCCACCTTCGACCTTTGGGTGGGGGTGAGCAATGATGCCGTCAATTTCCTGAACTCGGCCATCGGCTCGCGTGCTGCCAAGTTCCGCACCTTGGTGTGCATCGCTTCGGTGGGCGTATTCTTGGGCTGCGTGCTGAGCAACGGCATGATGGACATTGCGCGCCATGGCATTTTCAGTCCGCAATACTTCACGTTTCACGAAGTGATGCTGATTTACTTGGCGGTCATGGTGACGGACATCGTATTGCTCGACGCTTTCAACACGTTCGGCATGCCTACCTCGACCACGGTGTCAATGGTGTTCGAGCTGCTGGGCGCGTCGTTCGCTTTCGTGATGATCAAGATGGCCTCCGACGGTCTGTCCCTCGGCATGGGCGACTACCTGAACACGTCGAAAGCCTTGGAGGTGATACTCGGCATCTTCCTGAGTGTACCTATTGCCTTCCTGTTCGGTGCGCTGGTACAGTACCTCACGCGCATCATCTTCTCTTTCCGCATCACGGAAAACCTGCGCTGGAAGGTGGGCTTGTTCGGCGGCATCGCCATCACAGCCATCCTCTACTTCATGCTCTTCAAGGGACTGAAGAACCTGACGTTCATGGGGGCTGACACGAAAAACTACATCCACGACCATATCACGCTGTTGCTGGGCTGCACCTTCGTGGTGTCGGCTGTGGTGATGCAACTGCTCCATGTGTTGAAGGTGAATGTGTTCCGCGTCATCGTGCTGTGTGGCACGTTTGCTCTGGCCACGGCCTTTGCGGGCAATGACTTGGTGAATTTTATCGGTGTGCCCTTGGCGGGCTTCTCGTCGTACCATGATTTCATGGCCAACGGTGCGGGAAGCAGCGCAGACGGTTTCCTGATGAGTTCGTTGCAGGAATCGGCCAAAACACCCTTCGTCTTCCTCCTGGCAGCCGGCGCCATCATGGTGTTCTCGCTGGCCACATCGAAGAAGGCACGCAAGGTGGTTGAAACGGAGGTGGGGCTGTCGCGCAAGAACGAAGGCGACGAGATGTTCGGCTCCTCGAAGGTGGCCCGAAGCCTGGTGCGCTGGGCTGGCTCGGTGGGGGCTTTTGTTCAGAACATTACGCCCGACCGCGTGAGCCGCTTTATCGACTCACGTTTCCAAATGCCCCAAGAGGCACAGGACGACACGGCGGCCTACGATATGCTGCGCGCCTCGGTGAACCTGGTGATGGCCTCGCTGCTCATTGCCCTGGGCACCAGTCTGAAGTTGCCGCTCTCCACGACGTTCGTCACCTTCATGGTGGCCATGGGTTCGTCGCTGGCCGACCGTGCCTGGAGCCGTGAGAGCGCGGTGTTCCGCATCACGGGTGTGCTGACGGTCATCGGCGGCTGGTTCATCACGGCCGGTGTGGCGTTTACGGCCTGTTTCTTCGTGGCCACGACGATGCACTTCGGCGGTTCCGTAGCCATTGTGCTGATTGTGGCTGCCGGCATTTACAGCATCATCCATAGCCAGCGCCGCTTTGCCCGCAAACAGCGCGAGGAGGTACAGGAGGGCGATGTGCTCTTCGGACAGATGCTCCACACGCCTGACCGCTTGGCTATCGTGCCGATGCTGACGCGCCACATGAATATGAGTGTGGCGGAGATGCTGGACGGTTACGCCGAGAAGCTACGCCAATCCACCGACGGACTGATGACGGAACAGCTGCGCCCGCTGCGCAAGTCGCTGCGCGACCTGAACCGCCAGAAGCGCGACCTGAAGAACCTGCGCCGCCGCGAAACCATCTGCCTGCGCCGTGCAGAACCGCCCGTAGCAGGCATCAAACTGAGCACGAGTTTCCACCGCACGCACAACGCCCTGCGACAGCTGCTATACGGACTGATGCGCATAGCCGAACCGGCACGCGAACACGTGGACAACAACTTCAGCCCCATCGAACCGCTCTATGCTGAACGTTACTGCCGGCTGCGCAATATGCTGGAGGAACTGCTGCACGAAACGGCTGACAACCTGCGACGGGGCGACCGCTACGAACAAACCATGCAGGTGGCGCTGCGCTGCAAGGAGGTGCAACGCGGATGCCAGCAACTGGCCGAAGCCGTTGGGGTGGATATGCAAACGAAGAACATGAACCTCAACACAACCACGCTGATGCTCCACTTGGCTCAGGAAACAGAACTCTTAGCTGCCGAACTGCGCGAACTGCTCAAAGCCGGACAGGCTTTCAAATCACTGACTGAAAACTCCACCCACAACGCATGAACCTCATGATAAAGAAGATTGGCTTGAAGACCATGGCCGGCTGCCTGATGCTGGCTGCCATGCCGCTGGCAGCGACAGCGCAAAAGGTGGAATGGCCGGAGTGGATGCCCCATGTGAGCGGTACCATTCGAGGCAAATGGGAGTGGCAGACGGAGAAGAACGAAACGCGCTTTGAGGTGCGCACGGCCCGCGTGGCACTCGACGGCAAGATTACTCCGCGCGTGGAATATAAGGCAGAGATTGACCTCTCCGACGAAGGGCAAATCAAGATGCTCGACGCTTACGCAGGACTCCTGCCGCTTGACCACTGGGCCTTGCGCATAGGCCAGATGCGCGTGCCCTTCAGTATCGATGCACACCGTTCGCCGCACAAGCAGTATTTCGCCAACCGTTCGTTCATTGCCAAACAGGTGGGCAATGTGCGCGATGTGGGTTTCTACGGCAGTTACAGCTTTGCGGAGTTTCCCCTCATTGTCGAGGCGGGAGCATTCAACGGGTCGGGATTGACCAACCAGAAGGACTACTGGACGAAGAGCCTGAACTTCTCCGCTAAGGCGCAGTACAAATTGCCCATTGGTCTGACTTTGCAGGCTTCGGTGCAGAAGATTTCGCCCGCGGGCGGTGCCACATATCTCTACGATGGGGGTATGACGTTGCGCTGCGGCGGACTGACACTGGAGGGCGAATACCTGCGCAAGCACTACACGAACACCACGTTCAAGGATGTCAACGCCTGGGATGCCTTCGTCTGCTACGATGTGCCGCTGCGGCGTACGTTCCGCAAGATGTCGTTCCTTTGCCGCTACGACTGCATGGGTGACCACTCGGATGGCTCGCTGACGGACGAAGGGGTGCTGAAACTGACCGATGCGGCGCGCCAACGTATCACGGGCGGCATCACGCTGAGTCTGGCGAAGGAGATGAACGCGGACATCCGCCTGAACTACGAAAAGTATTTCTATGATGATGCCACACTCGCCAAACCGTCGGAACGCGACAAGGCTGTTGTAGAACTCGTGGTGCATTTCTAACCATTTGCTAAGTATTACATTATCCTATACAAGGATGCCGTTTGAAAGTCGGTGTTTCAAAACTGACCCATCAAGCGGCATCCTTGTATACTTATAAACAAAAACTAAACTTCTTTTTGCGCTACATATAAAATAAGGAGTAATTTTGCAGCCGATTACATATATTCTTCACGAAAATCAAAACAATTAGATATGTCCACTACGAAGAAAATCAAGACAGCTTTAGTTTCTGTGTTCCACAAAGACGGTTTGGATGCGCTTTTGGCCAAATTGCATGAGAATGGTGTGCAATTTTTATCCACCGGCGGAACGCAACAGTTCATTGAGTCATTGGGTTATCCCTGTCAAAAGATGGAAGAAGTAACGACTTATCCTTCCATCCTGGGTGGCCGCGTCAAGACATTACACCCGAAAGTGTTCGGTGGCATCCTGGGCCGTCGCGAACTGGCAGAAGACCGCGCCCAAATGGCCCAATACGAAATTCCCGAAATCGACCTGGTGATTGTCGACCTTTACCCCTTTGAACAGACGGTGGCAAGCGGCGCATCGCAAGCCGACATTATTGAGAAAATTGATATAGGCGGCATTTCGCTCATCCGTGCTGGAGCCAAGAATTTCAACGATGTAGTGATCGTTCCTTCTAAGGCTGAGTACCAACTGCTGCTCGATATAGTGGAAAAGAACGGCGCACAGACCACTCTCGAAGAACGTCGCCTGTTTGCCACACGTGCCTTCGGTGTAAGCAGCCACTACGACACGGCTATTCACAACTGGTTCGCACAGAACGATTTCGTTTAGCCAAATGAGCAAAGCCAAACTTGTTTGAGCTTTGCCATGGCGAGAAATTGAACTTTTAAGAACTAATAACAACTACCTGACTATGGGCTTTTTCTCCAAATTGTTTTCTTTTACCCAAGAGCTGGCCATAGACTTGGGTACGGCAAACACCATTATTATTGCCGATGACGAGATAGCTGTCAACGAACCGTCAGTGGTGGCACTCGACACGCACACCGAAAAGATGATTGCCGTGGGCGACAATGCCAAGCTGATGTATGAAAAAACGAACAACAAAATCCGCGTTATCCGCCCGCTCCGCGACGGTGTGATTGCCGACTTTAACGCTTGCGAACAGATGATGCGCGGCCTGATTAAGAAGGTTCACTCGGGTCGCCGACTGTTCTCGCCCTCATTGCGCATGGTCATCGGTGTGCCAAGTGGTTCAACCGAAGTGGAGCTACGTGCTGTGCGCGACTCAGCCGAGCATGCCGGTGGACGCGATGTCTTCTTGCTTTACGAACCCATGGCAGCTGCCATCGGTATCGGCATAGATGTAAATGCTCCCGAGGGCAACATGATTGTCGACATAGGCGGTGGTACAACGGAAATTGCAGTTATTTCGCTGGGCGGCATCGTGTCGAACAACTCCATCAAGATGGCCGGCGATGACTTCACGAGCGACATCCGCGAATACATGAGCCGTCAGCACAATGTGCTGGTGAGCGAACGCATGGCGGAACGTATCAAAATCAATGTGGGTGCCGCGCTGACTGACTTGGCCAACCCGCCCGAAGACTACGTGGTACACGGTCCTAACCGTATCACTACCATGCCGATGGAGGTGCCTGTATGCTATCAGGAAATAGCCCACTGCTTGGAAACGTCGATTGCGAAAATTGAGCAAGCCGTGGTAAACGCATTGGCCAACACGCCGCCTGAGTTGTACGCCGACATTGTGAAGAACGGTATCTATCTCACCGGTGGTGGCGCCTTGCTTCGTGGCTTGGACAAACGATTGAGCGACAAAATCAATATTCCTTTCCACGTAGCCGACGACCCGCTGCTGTGCGTAGCCAAAGGTACCGGCGTGGCACTGAAAAATGTGGAGAAATTTACCTTCCTGATGCGCTAATCCAAAGCTCAAGTCCTGGGTTATCAGGTTTTAGGTTATCCGGTTATAGATGCCTTCCGGGCGGAAATGTATTCCGCATGAAGCGCTTCTTCATAACCTTATAACCTAAAACCTTGTAACCCATATATTATTAGTGTCCGATGAACAATCTGCTCGACTTTATCCGTAAATACTGTTACGTCCTGCTTTTTTTGCTGTTTGAAACGTTCAGCTTCGTTTTGCTGTTTCGTTTTAACAGCTATCAGGGAAGCGTGTGGTTCAGTGCGGCCAACAGCGGGGTTGCTGCGGCAGGCGGTCTGTACGATGACGTCAGGGCATATTTGCATTTGAAGGACGTGAACAGGGAGCTGACCGACCAGAACCTGGCCTTGCAACGCGAAACGGAATTGCTGCGCCAAGCACTGAAAGATGCCACAAAGGACTCCACCGTTACGGAGAAACTCATGCACGACCGGCTGAAAGGATTTGAACTCATCCCGGCAACAGTGGTGTCAAACAGTGCAGAAAGAGCAGACAATTACTTAGTCATCGACAAAGGAACGCAACACGGCGTGCGACCGGAAATGGGCGTGGTGAGTGGCGGTGGTGTGGTGGGCATTGTTTACCTCGCCGGGCCAAACTACTCCTTGATTATTCCCGTAACCAACCGAAAGTCGAGCATCAGTTGTCGTGTCCGTGGGCAGAACTATTTCGGGTATCTGCAATGGGACGGACAGAGCATGCTCAGTGCCTACGTGGACGACGTGCCGCGCTATGCCAAAGTGCGCGTGAACCAAGCTGTCGAAACCAGTGGTTACTCGGCCGTCTTCCCGCCGGGCATTTTCGTGGGACGTATCCGACAAATCCGCAACTCTGCCGATGGTCAGTCCTATCGCTTAGACATAACCTTGGGCACCAACTTTGCCAACCTGCGCGATGTATCAGTAGTGGCCACTCCCTACAAGGCGGAAATCGACACGTTGCAAGCCCATGCACGTCAAAGCTTCGACCAACTTCAAATGACCAATTAGTGTCCTCTATTCTTCCGGTAGCTCTATGTTTGAAACTTTTTTATCGCGGTTGGGCTGGTTCGTTTTTCTGCTCATGTTGCAAGTGTTTGTATTCAACCACATCCACCTCTTTGGCTACGCCACCCCACTTCCTTACATTTATTTCCTTCTCATCCTGCCCGGCAACACTTCGCGCTGGGTCTACGTGTTGACAGGCTTTGCTTTGGGATTGCTGACCGATCTCTTTACCAACACCCCGGGAATGGCGGCAGCAGCTACCTGTCTGTCGGGATTGTGCATCCCTTTGTTTCTCAGAATTTTCTCTCCTACCGAAGTGGATGATGAAGTGTTTGAGCCTTCTCATCGTTCGATGGAGTGGGGCCCCTTTTTGCGTTATACCATCACAGCAGTGTTGCTGCAATGCACGGCATTTTTTACCATTGAAGCCTTCTCTTTTTCCGGCTGGCAAATGCTCCTGACCAACATTGGGGGTAGCTCATTGCTCACCACCCTGTTGGTAATTGCCATGGAACTTATTCGCATCAAGAAATGAGCACAGCCCACAACCAATTTGAAATCCGGAAATTCGTCATCGGCGGCGTGGCCATCGGCATCATCATTGTCTACCTCATTCGCCTCTTTACGCTCCAGCTTTGGAGCGATGACTACAAAAAGAATGCCGACTCCAACGCTTTCCGCAAAGACATTCAATATCCCTCGCGCGGCCTCATACTCGACCGCAAGGGACGCATCCTGGTGTACAACGAACCGTCGTACAACATCATGGTGGTGATGCAGGAACAACGGGGCATCGACACGCTGGATTTCTGCCAAACCATTGGCATCACCAAGGAGGAATACATCAAACGCATGGCTGACATCAAGGACCCTAATAAGAACCCCGGCTATTCGCGTTACACGCCCCAGCTCTTCATGGCACAAATCCCGGCGCAGGAATTTTCCCTCTTCCGCGAGAAACTATTCCGGTTCAAAGGCTTCGGGATAGAAAAACGTTCTACAAGGCAGTATACAAGCGGCATTGGCGCCCACATCCTGGGCGATGTGGGGGAAATCAGTCCGAAGGAGTTGGAAGAGGATTCCGACCACTATTACAAAAGCGGCGACTTCATTGGCAAGCTGGGTGTGGAACGCTCGTACGAGAAGCAGCTCCGCGGCGAGAAGGGCATGCGCATCATGCTGCGCGATGTGCGCGGCCGCACACAGGGACATTATCAAAACGGGAAATACGATACGCAGGCACAACCTGGCAAGAATCTCACCCTGGGTTTAGACAAAGATTTGCAAACACTGGCTGAAAGGCTGCTGACAGGTAAACTCGGCGCTATCGTGGCCATAGAACCGAAAACGGGGGAAATACTCTGCATGGCCTCCTCGCCCACTTACGACCCGCGCATCATGGTCGGCCGCGACCGAGGGCAGAACCATCGCCTGCTGAGCAAGGACCCGATGAAACCGCTCCTTAACCGCGCCATCATGGGCACCTACCCGCCGGGCTCCACGTTCAAAATCACGCAGGCTCTCGTCGGTCTGCAAGAGGGCATCATCGACCCCAACATCTCCTTCCCCTGCCATCACGGCTTCAACTATAAAGGTCTCCATGTGGGCTGCCACGGCCACGGCTCGCCCATCAACCTCGTACCCGCCATCGGCACCTCGTGCAACTCCTACTTCTGTTGGAACCTCTTCCGTATGCTGAGCAACAAGCGCAAGTACGGCTCGGTGCAGGCTGCCATGACAAAATGGAAAGACTATATGGTAGCCATGGGCTACGGTTACAAGTTGGGCATCGACCTGCCCGGCGAACGGCGCGGCATGATACCCAACGCTCCCTACTACGACAAGGCTTACAAGAAATCGTGGAACGGCCTGACCGTCATATCCATTGCCATCGGCCAGGGCGAGGTTACAGCCACCCCCTTGCAGATTGCCAACTTAGCGGCCACGGTGGCCAATCGCGGTTACTACATTGTGCCCCATGTGGCCCATGCAGTGCAGGACGGTAAGCTTGACCCCGTATATTACGAAAAGAAATATACGGGAGTGGACCGCCGCTGGTACGAATACGCCGTGGCCGGTATGCGCAAGGCGGTGCTCGATGGCACCTGTCGCGGTGCCAACCTGCCGGGCTACGAGGTGTGCGGCAAAACAGGTACGGCTCAGAACCGTGGACACGACCACTCGGCCTTCATGGGCTTCGCTCCCATGAACGACCCGCGCATCGCCGTGGCGGTATATGTGGAAAACGGCGGCTTCGGCAATGTTTACGGCGTGCCTATCGGGGCTTTAATCATGGAACAGTACCTCAACGGCAAACTGTCAGAAGCTTCGGAAAAGAAAGCGCAGCATTTCCAGGATATGCACATCAAATATGGAAGCTACGAGCGATAATGTACAATTGACAATGAATAATGTATAATGGGGGCGTAGCCTTCATTATACATTTACATTATACATTGCTTCATGGCCGCAGGCCCCATTATACATTATAAATTATACATTAAATATTAAACAAGGTGTTGGACAATCAGACAAAATATCCCATTCTTCACGTTGACTGGGTCATCATCCTGCTCTACGTCATCTTGCTGGCCTGTGGCTGGTTCAGCATCTGTGGGGCCACCCACGAAATTGGCGACACCAACTTCTTCGACTGGGAAGTGCGCACCGGCAAGCAGCTCGTATGGATTGGTTGCGCTTTTACCCTTGCATTTGTCATTCTCATGACCGACGACAAATACTACGACACGCTGGCCGGCTTGCTCTACTGGGGCATGATGCTCGTCCTACTCATCACGCCATTTGTCGCCAAGGACATCAAAGGGTCGCGTTCATGGGTCAGCCTGGGCTTCTGCAACGTGCAACCCGCCGAGTTCGCCAAATGCGCCACGGCGCTGGCTGTGGCCAAACTCATCAATCAGTATGGTTTCAGCCTGAACGATATGCGCAATTTTGCCAAAGCTGCGGGGCTCATCCTGCTGCCCATGGTGCTGATTGTCCTCCAGCGCGAAACCGGTTCGGCCTTGGTCTATTTGGCCTTCTTCCTCATGTTCTACCGTGAGGGTATGCCGGGTTGCATCCTGTTCACCGCCGTCGCTGCCGTGGCCTATTTCGTGGTGGGCATCCGCTTCAGCGAAACAGAACTGCCGGGTACGCTCTGCTCCGTGGGCGAGTTTTCTGTGCTCCTGATGATATGGCTTTTCACCATCGGGATGGTGCAGGTGTATGCCCCCCACACGGGCTATGGCCGGCTGTTCCTCCGCATAGGTACAGCCGTGGTGGCGGTCTCGCTGGGCGTTTCGCGCTGGATTGTCCCCTTCGACATCAGCTGGTGCCTGCTGGGGCTGACGCTCTTCATGGCGGGCTATTTGGCTTGGCAGTCGCTGGGGCAGCGCGTCAGCACCTGCCTGCTCATCGCCCTCTTCACCCTGGGCAGCACGGCTTTCCTTTATACCTCCGACTTCGCGCTCAACAAAATCCTGGAGCCCCACCAGCGGGAACGCATCCAGGTGTTGCTGGGCATGAACGAGGACAATCGAAACGCCGGTTACAACGTCAACCAAAGCAAAATTGCCATTGGTTCCGGCGGTTTGGAAGGAAAAGGCTTCATGAACGGCACACAGACTAAACTGAAATATGTTCCGGAACAGGACACGGACTTTATTTTTTGCACTGTGGGCGAAGAAGAAGGCTTTCTTGGCTCAGCTGCCGTGCTTCTCTTGTTCCTCGCCATGATACTGCGGCTCATCTACCTGAGCGAACGCCAAAGCAGTACCTTCGGCCGAGTCTACGGTTACTCGGTGTTGAGCATCCTGCTCTTCCACGTGTTTATCAACGTCGGCATGGTGATGGGCCTGACGCCGGTTATCGGCATACCTTTGCCCTTCTTCAGCTACGGCGGTTCGTCGCTGTGGGGGTTCACCCTGATGCTGTTCATCTTCCTGCGCATTGATGCCGGACGAAAACGCAGACTGTAATCTTTATCGAAACCTAAAAACATTAAAAAATGAACTATAATAACTCATCACAACCCCGCAATCGCTGGCGCGTCATATTGTTTATCATTGGCTGCCTCCTGGTGGTTTGCGGCATTGTGTACATGAAAAAATCCTCCACAGGACAAAAACTACTGAGCACACCCTTGCAAGCCGATACGGCCAGCCGCCGCATAGCCATCCCCGACACCACGGTGGCCCCCGACCTACTGCCGCCCACGGCTGACAGTCTGGACTTCTCCGTTCTGCCCGACACGCTGCTGGGCAAGGACAAGCGCAACCCTTACGAAGCGGGCTACGAGGACGGTTATGGGGCAGGATGCGATGACGGGGCCGTCGGAACGCATAGGGCATCGTACGACGAAACAAGCAACTTCCATACGCAGGTCGAAAAGCAAAACTACACCAAAGGTTACCGCGAAGGCTATGCCAAAGGATATGATGACGGTAGCAAAGGCAAGCAGTTTAATATCTGAGTGCCATCAATAGGTATTGGTAGGGTATACAGACGGCATTCCCCTTTTCTTTCGCGTTTCGGTAGGGTAGGGGTGTCCTGTCTACGGGTAGGTAAGGTGGTGTACAGATGAGTGTAACAGTAGAAGCGTTTTGAAGTAAACAGTTTACTCAAGCACGTGCTGCAAGCGTTGGATGGTGTGTGAATGTTGGAATAGCCGTATAACCACTTTACAGGAGTAGTTCCGCTTTTCATGTGTATGGGGTAGTTGGTGGAGTTTCATCGTATCGATTTTTTAACTACGCATGCAAGTAAGGCGTTCCTGTTCAACAACTCGCCGAATGAATTTTTCAACTCCTGAAGAATTTTTTTCAACTCGCCGAGTAGAGAAAAATTGTTTGCCACTTGTGAAAGGAGCGTCAGCTGGTAATCACTGCGGTGTTGACTTTCTGTTGAATTTGCAGGAACTCGTATGCTTTAATGGTATTCGTTCTTATTGTTCCACTTTACTTCATCTGTAGCCTTTCAATGTGTGGTTACGCGCGCGCGTATATACGTAATTTAATGTGCGAAAAAAGCATTCACTCCTTCACATTCTGCTCGTTTTCCTCTGACTTTCAGTCGATTTAAGTGTGAAGGCTTTGTTTTTCAAGTATTCACACCGCAGGAGATACCATTCACACCGCAGGAGATACCATTCACATCGCAGGAGGAGTTGTGTGAAAGGTTGAAATTGCAACCTTTCACACCGGAAAACTACTGAAAATCAATAGGTGAAACAGAATTATCGACCATCCGTGTGAAGGGTTGAAAATCAAAGCCTTCACACTTAAAATACTTGAAAATCAAGGAAAAACAATCTGCCTGTGAAGGAGTGAATGCTTTTTTCGGGGAAAAAATACGTATATGTGCGCGTGATGTCTGTTGTTTTTTTCTTTCTAAGTTGATATTTTGGCTGCGGCTCGGAATAAAAATGAAAAGCCATTGGCTTTTCATTTTGTTCTTCACTCGCCTTGCACTAATTTTGAATAAATTAGGCTGCGGCTCGGAATAAAAAATGAAAACCCATTGGCTTTTCATTTTGTTCTTCACTCGCCTTGCACTAATTTTGCCACTTGAATTAGTTTATCGATACATGAAACAACTGATAACGCTCCTTTTTGCACTCATTTTTTCTACACTTCATACCAGTTTGTCCGCACAGCCACTGTTGTCGTTCGATCAGAACACGCAGGAACTGGGCACACTGCTATGGCACACGCCCCGCACGGCCATCTTCAAGTTCACCAACAAAGGAACTACCGACCTGCGGATTACGGAAGTGCGCACCGACTGCGGATGTACCGCCGTGGATTGGACACGCACACCCGTCTGCCCCGGCGGCACAGGCACTATCCAAGCCACATACGACGCTGAAATGCTGGGACATTTCCAAAAAGGCATTGCCGTATATACCGATTTGGACAACCGCCCCGTGTACCTCACGCTCATGGGACAGGTGTCGATGACGCAGACGGAGGCTTCGATGGAGTTTCCTTACAAAATAGGCGACTACTACCTCAGCACGGACAACATTGAGTTCGACGACGTGAACCGGGGCGACACACCGGCCTTTGCCCTGAGCATCTTCAATGCCGGCAAAAAATCGTACACGCCGGAACTGATGCACCTGCCGAAATATCTCACCGTGGAGGCTGACCCCGAAATCATCCGGCCGGGACGCACGGGCCACTTGCTCATCACGCTCAACAGCTCCGGACTGAACACGATGGGACTGACGCAAACCAGCATCTACCTGAGCCGCTTCCCCGGCGACCGTGTCTGCAAGGAAACGGAAATCAACGTTTCGGCCACGCTGCTGCCGGACTTCCTCGACACGCCTATGCAACACGCCATGGCACCGGTGGCCGTCATCGACAGCACGCACATCTCGCTCGGCCCCTTGGGCAAGAAGAAAAAGGCTACAGGCGAACTGGTATTGCGCAACACGGGGCGCACCCCGCTCGTCATCAGTGCGCTGCAGGTGTACAACCCCGGCATCAGCGTGAGCATCGGCAAACGCCGCATCGCACCGGGTAGCTCAGAGAAACTCAAAATCAGCGTCAATGCCAACAACACGTTCTTCAAAGGCCGCCGCCGTGTGCTCCTCATCACCAACGACCCGGACCATTCCAAAATGGTGATTGACGTGGAAGTGAAGAAATAAAAGAAGAAAGGGTTATGAGATTTATGGTTAAAAACCACCACAACGAAGATCGATTGCTACAATCCTTTATCAAAAATCTACATTCAGACTATGTTACCTCAATGCCTTTCGTTCCTCAAAGAATCCAAGATTTCCCCAGGGTTCAGAGAAAACAATGGGCCTGACATTGTTTTCGACCTTATGGATGCTGACGCTTTACAAGAAGTGCCAGAAGTTTCTGGTGTGTACATCATCGTTGCTACCAACGGTACAAAATTCCCATACCCCAAGGGCAATAGCCCGGTAATGTATATAGGTATGTCGAAAAACCTGCACCAAAGGCTAACACACCACTACAGGGGAACCAAAAATGTGGCTGCAGAAATTGAGGATTATAAAAGAATGAATTGTCAATGTAACCCTCGTTACCATTATTTCAGAGAGTTTGGAGCTAAAGTATATGTATTTACTCGTAGAGGATTACAAGACCCTAAATGCCAAGAGTCTATATATATTGGAAAGTTCTACGAAAAATATTTTGCATTACCTGTTGGTAATGGTGCAAGGTCATTTTATTCTAAATAGGTTTGCTAACACGAAAATAGCGTCTGAAAAGAATATCCCTCATCACCTATAAAGAAAAATTACGGTCATCATTTGGCAGTTTGAAAAAAACGCTCTACTTTTGCACCGCAATCGGAAAGTAGCGCAGTTGGTAGCGCACTACGTTCGGGACGTAGGGGTCGGGCGTTCGAGTCGCCTCTTTCCGACATACCGAGGTCTATAGCAGACCTCGGTTTTTTTGTGCACTGACGGTGAGGCGAGCGCGCAGCGTTGGTGGGGTACACACAACATACAGTACCACGTACGGCACAACATAGGGGTGAGTTGGGCAAATATTGAAATCTTTACTTTGCATCGTTAATTAAAAAAACTACTTTTGCCGCATCAAAAACAGCGAACAACTAATCTTTAATCATATCTTCACACAATGAGTTTGAAAATAGTAGTACTTGCCAAGCAAGTGCCCGACACCCGCAATGTCGGTAAGGATGCCATGACCCCGGAAGGCACGGTGAACCGTGCTGCCCTGCCGGCCATTTTCAATCCCGAAGACCTCAATGCGCTCGAACAGGCCCTTCGCCTCAAGGAGCAGCATCCCGGTTCCACCGTACACATCCTCACCATGGGACCTCCCCGTGCCACAGACGTTATCCGCGAAGGACTTTTCCGTGGTGCCGACGGCGGCTATCTGCTCACTGACCGCGCTTTTGCCGGTGCCGACACCCTGGCCACCAGCTACGCCCTCTCGCAGGCCATCAAGAAAATCGGTATGCCCGACATCATCCTGGGTGGCCGCCAAGCCATTGACGGCGACACCGCACAGGTGGGACCGCAGGTGGCACAGAAGCTGGACCTGAACCAAGTGACTTACGTTACCTGCATCGAAAGCGTCAAGGACGGCCAAGTGGTCGTTACACGCCACATTGACGGCGGCATCGAACGCGTGCAAGCCCCCCTGCCCATCCTCCTCACCGTCAACGGCAACGCAGCACCCTGCCGCCCCCGCAATGCGAAACTGGTGATGAAGTACAAACGCGCATTGGCACCCATGGAACGGCCTGCCGACGGCTCGCTGCCCTATGCCGAGGAATATGAGAAAAAGCCCTACCTCACCGTGACGCAGTGGAGCGTGGCCGATGTCGACGGCGACCTGCAGCAGTGCGGACTGGCCGGCTCGCCCACCAAGGTGAAAGCCGTGCAGAACATCGTGTTCAAGGCCAAGGAGAGCAAAAGGCTCACGGCATCGGACAACGATGTGGAGGGACTTGTAAAAGAATTGTTGGACAGCCACACCATTGGGTAACGCGCTTATTGTTTTGAGATTATGAACAACGTATTCGTTTACTGCGAAATTGACAAATACACGGTAGAGGAAGTTTCCTACGAACTCCTCACCAAAGGCCGCAAATTGGCCAACGAACTGGGCGTGCAGCTCGAAGCCATCGCTGCCGGAAGCGGTATCACGGGCAAGGTGGAGAAGGAAATCCTCTCCTACGGCGTGGACAAACTCCACGTTTTTGATGCCGAAGGACTTTATCCTTACACCTCCAAACCGCACACGAGCATCCTCGTCAACCTCTTCAAGGAAGAAAAGCCCCAGATTTGCCTCATGGGTGCCACCGTCATCGGCCGCGACCTCGGCCCCCGTGTCAGCTCCTCCCTCACCAGCGGACTGACGGCTGACTGTACGGCACTCGAAATCGGCGACTACGACGACAAGAAGACGGGCCGCCACTACGACAACCTCCTCTACCAAATCCGCCCCGCATTCGGCGGCAATATCGTGGCCACCATTGTCAACCCCGACAACCGCCCCCAGATGGCCACCGTGCGCAGCGGCGTGATGAAGGCCGAAAAAGTGGCAGAGTACTACAACGGCGAAATCGTCTACGAAGACGTGGCCAAGTATGTGCCCGAGGCCGACTATGTGGTGAAGGTGCTGGAACGCCATGTGGAAAAATCGCAGAACAACCTCAAGGGAGCCCCCATCATCGTGGCCGGCGGTTACGGCGTGGGCTCGAAGGAAGGCTTCGACCTGCTCCGCAAACTGGCCAATGAGCTTCACGGCGAAGTGGGAGCCAGCCGCGCTGCAGTGGATGCCGGCTTCTGCGAACACGACCTGCAGATTGGCCAAACAGGCGTTACCGTGCGCCCCAAGGTGTACATCGCCTGCGGCATCTCCGGTGCCATCCAGCACGTGGCCGGCATGAAGGAGAGCGGCATCGTCATCTCCATCAACACCGACCCCGACGCGCCCATCAACCAGCTGGCCGACTATGTCATCACGGGTTCCGTGGAAGAAGTAGTGCCCAAACTCATCAAGTATTACAAGCAAAACAGCAAGTAACAACATGGCAAACAATTATACTGACCACGCAGAACTGCGCTTTGAGCTGAACCACCCGCTGATGAAGCGCATCGTGGAACTGAAGGAAAGAGATTTCCGCGACAAGGACACCTACGACTATGCGCCGCTCGACTTCGACGACGCGATGGACAACTACGACCGCGTGCTCGACATCACGGGCGAACTGGCCGGAACCACCATTGCCGACAATGCCGAGGGCGTTGACCTGGAAGGCCCCCACCATGAGGGCGACCGCGTGCGTTACGCCTCGGGCACAGCGGCCAATCTGGACGCCATGGTGAAGGCCGGGCTGAACGGTATGACCATGCCCCGTGTGTACGGCGGACTCAACTTCCCCATCACGCCCTACACCATGTGCGCCGAGCTGGTGGCAGCGAGCGATGCCGGCTTCGGCAACATCTGGAGCTTGCAGGACTGCATCGAAACCCTCTATGAATTCGGCAACGAGGACCAGCACTCCCGTTTCATCCCCCGCATCTGTGCCGGCGAAACCATGTCGATGGACCTCACCGAGCCGGATGCCGGCTCCGACCTCCAGAGCGTGATGCTCAAGGCCACCTACGACGAAGCCGCAGGCTGCTGGCGGCTCAACGGCGTGAAGCGCTTCATCACCAACGGCGATGCCGACCTTCACCTCGTGCTGGCACGTTCCGAAGAGGGGACTACCGACGGACGCGGCCTCTCCATGTTCATCTACGACAAGCGCGACGGCGGCGTCAACGTGCGCCGCATTGAGAACAAGCTCGGCATCCACGGAAGCCCCACCTGCGAACTGGTGTACAAGAACGCCAAGGCCGAACTTTGCGGCGACCGCAAGCTGGGACTTATCAAATACGTCATGGCACTGATGAACGGCGCACGCCTCGGTATTGCCGCCCAGAGCGTCGGCATTTCCCAAGCCGCCTACAACGAAGGCCTGGCCTACGCCCGCGACCGCGAGCAGTTCGGCAAGCCCATCATCCAATTCCCGGCCGTCTACGATATGCTCGCCCTGATGAAAGCCAAGCTCGATGCCGGCCGTGCCCTGCTCTACCAGTGCGCCCGCTACGTCGACATCTACAAGGCCCTCGACGACATCAGCCGCGAACGCAAGCTCACCCCCGAGGAGCGCAAGGAGCAGAAACTCTACGCCAAGCTGGCCGACAGCCTCACCCCGCTGGCCAAGGGCATGAACTCCGAGTATGCCAACCAGAACACCTACGACGCGCTGCAAATCCATGGCGGTTCGGGCTTCATGATGGACTACCCCATCCAGCGTTACTACCGCGATGCCCGCATCACCTCCATCTACGAGGGTACCACGCAGCTGCAGGTAGTGGCCGCCATCCGCTACGTGACGAACGGTTCCTACCTGGCCCAGATGCGCGAGTTCGAACAGGCCGAAGTGTCGCCCGAACTCTCCGGCATCGCACAGCGTGCCCACCTTATGGCCGACAAGTTCGAGGAAGCCGTAGCACGTGTGAAGGAAGCCGGCGATGCCGCCTACCATGACCTCTGCGCCCGCCACTTGGTGGAGATGGCCGCCGACATCATCATGCTCCATCTCCTGCTCCACAACGCCACGGCCAACGCCGAACTCTTCGGCAAGAGCGTACGGGTCTATGCCAACCATGCCGAGGCCGAGATTGCCCGCCACCACACGTTCGTGATGAACCTCACGCCTGCCGACGTGGCCGACTACCAATGCTGATGAACTCCAGTATGCTTTAAATAATCCATCATGCCGAGGGTGTGTCATAATTGGCGCACCCTCATTTTCTTTTCAGCAATCACACCCCAGACATTCACGAACAGAGGCCCCACCAAGTCAAATAATCAGTTTCGTACATTGCACCTATATAAGCCCTAACCATAACATGCTCTTTAATTCCTATGAATTTCTGATTTTCCTGCCTTGCGTTTTGCTGCTCTATCGACTATCCGCCCGGTGTCTGTCGTTGCAGAACGTGCTGTTGGTCCTGGCCAGCTACGTATTCTATGCATGGTGGGACGTGCGCTTCCTAAGCCTTATCCTCGGTATGACAGCCTTAGGATTTGCTGGTGGTTGCCTGCTGGAGGTGACACGTAGGCAGCCAAGGCTTGAACGAGCGGTCTGCATCGCCACAGTGGTGCTGTGCGTGGGCGTTTTGGGTTGGTTCAAGTATTACGGTTTCTTTGCCGACAATTTTGCCCGGCTCTTGCACACTTTGGGCTTTAGGTCTGACCTCCCCACGCTCCGTATTGTCCTGCCCGTGGGCATTAGTTTCTATACATTCCAGATACTGAGCTACGTCGTTGATGTCTATCGCCGAAAAATCCCCGCCTGTCGCGATGCCGTGGCTTTCGCTGCCTTTGTCTGTTTCTTCCCTCAACTTGTTGCTGGCCCGATAGAGAAGGCGCAGCATCTGCTGCCGCAGATGCAGGCACCGCGCAGCGTTGGCTATGCCCAATTTGTGGACGGACTTCGCCTCGTGCTGTGGGGGTTCGTAAAGAAGATGCTGCTGGCCGACCGCGTGGCCCCCGTGGTGCAGGCTATCTATGCCAATCCCCAAAGCGACGGTACCGACCTCATGATGGGCACATTGCTTTTCGCCTTCCAAATATACGGCGATTTCTCGGGCTATTCCGACATTGCCGTCGGTACAGCGCGGCTCTTCGGCATCCGCCTCTCGCGCAACTTCGCTCTGCCCTACTTCGCCACCGACATTCCCACCTTCTGGCGTCGGTGGCACACCTCGCTTATGGAGTGGTTTCGCGAATACGTCTACTTCCCCCTGGGCGGTTCGCGCTGCAGCCGTTTGCGGCAGTTGCGCAATACCTTTGTAGTATTCACGCTCAGCGGTTTGTGGCACGGTGCTGCTTGGACCTTTGTGGCTTGGGGTGTGTTTCATGCTTGCTGCTTCGTGCCCCACATACTGAGCCGTAACTCCCGAGGCGCACATGGTGCAGCGGTTGTACATCGGCAGCAGCGTGTGACGGCATCCATAGGCCGGTTGGTGCGCATGCTTTGTACCTATCTTAAAAGTGCGATTTCTCGCCAAGGCAAAGCTAAACAAGTTTTGCTTTACTCATTTGGCTTAACGAAATCGTTCTCCCTTGTCTGCATCGGTTGGGTGTTCTTCCGCTCCGAAAGTCTCACCGCCGCCTTCTGCCATTTGGGCCGCATGGTCACCGACCTCCATTTCCACACCCCCTACGGCGGCCTTTCCACGCTCTACCCTGTGGTCTTTGTCATTGGAGTGGAGTGGCTCACACGCCATCGCGCCCATGCTTTGGACTTACCGCAGATAGGCCCGCTGAGGTATCGCTGTGTGCGTTGGACCATTTACTATGCCCTCCTCTTTGCCACCTTCTACTGGGGTGGGACGCAATCCGCGTTTATCTATTTCCAATTCTAAGATTGTCGCATCGATGAAGCTCTTCTCCAAGTTCAACTCCTTGCCACCGGAATGGTGTCTTCCGCTCTTTGCCCTGCTTCTCCTGTTGCCCTTAGCAATGGGTGAAATATATGTGCGCTCACTGCCCAATCCTGCCAAGTACAAACACGCCTACCTAAGTCGCCACAGCCGCGAGGTAGAGGTGCTCATCTTGGGCAGTTCGCATACCTACTATGGTCTCTGCCCCGAACGACTTGGCGAGAACGCTTTTTCTGCGGCGCAGGTTTCCCAAACGCTGAAGTACGACGATTACCTGCTCCATCATTATCCTTTCGACAGCCTTCGCATAGTGATACTCCCCATCTCCGACTTCACTTTCTACGAGGAACTCGAGGACGGCGCAGGCTGGTATTGGGCCAACCGCTACCGCCTCTATATGGACTGCGACATCCACGCACGTGGCAGTGTTTATGACTGGGAATTCACAGCCTTCAAACCCTTTTGCGAAAAACTCAAGAGTCTGTGGCAACCACCACAAATGGAGTGGAGCAAGACGGGGCAGGGCCTTGAATATCGCATTGAGCGGCGCAGCACCGGATGGGACGATGGCGCAACTGCCGCCCTGCGCAACCGATACGAAGACTTCTCGTCCGCCAATAGGCAAATGGCCCATCTGGAAAACATTGCTGCTTCCTGCAAAGACCATCAGGCGCATCTCTGGCTGATTTCTACGCCCTTGCGCCCCTCCTATCGTGCTGCCATCCTGCCCGCCCAAGAGGAGGATATGAAACTGCATCTTCGCCATTTCCTCCGCAGCCATCCCGAAGTGCGTTATAAAGACTTTCGTGCCGATACAGATTTCACCGCAGCCGATTTCTTCGATACCGACCACCTCAATCAGGATGGAGCACGAAAGTTGTCGGACAAGTTGCGCTGCCTCCTATACCAACAATAAACCTATCCCGGCATCAATGGGCCATATTCTCTTATCAGGGAGCGTAAGCCATGAAGTAATGAATAATTAAGCCAGCGGAGATGCCGTTTATTTCCATAACAGCACCAAACACTGCGCCATGTAGTAGAGCACACTGTCGGCCACTTCGCCCCGGTCGCCGAGGAAGAAACTCAGATACGTCAGCACCACACCGCTCAGCAGCATCACCACCGCCGATGCCTCGGCCAACCAAGCATGGGAAATTAAATTTTTGTGCATGTAACGTGTAACATTTTGTCTTTCTGTAGTAGGTTTTATGAGGGATTAGTTTATGAGGTTATAAAGTAACTGTCTGAAGGGCAGGATGGCACCAGAGCAACATTATAACCTCATAACCTACTAAGATAATCTTGTAACCTAATCCCTCATAACCTCAGCAATAACAATCTTTGCTCATTTGGCTTATTGAAAACATTCGCTAATTTTGCATGCTGTCTGAAGAAGTCAAAAAAGTTAGAGTTGGGTCAGATTTTTCTTCGGTTGCCGTTGGGGTGGCCTGAGTATGAAAAAGGTCTGCTTCAGGCTTCCTCTTTTGCATAAGATAGGCTGCGGCTCGGCAATCTAAGCAAGCTTATTGCGCTCGCCTTGCACTATCTTTCGACCGCATACGCTTTTCTTTCTCTTATATTTGCAAAAATTCCTGACACATGATGATAAACCCCGATGAAGAGAAGGCTGTTTGCTTTCACCACAGTCTGCCCGTACAGATACGTTTCAACGATGTGGACAGTTATGGACACGTGAACAATAATGCCTACTTTGCCTATTACGATTTGGGCAAGGAGGAATATCTGCGCAAGGTGCTGCGGGTGGACTTCCGTGCGGCCGAGGTGGTACCGGTCATAGCCAATATTCAGGCTGATTTCATACTGCCCATTTTCTATGGCGACGACATTGTCATTGAAACCCGGGTGGCCCATTTGGGACACAAAAGTTTCACGCTGCAACAGCGGGCGGTGAACCGTCGTACGGAACAAACTGTTTGCCAGTGTTCCACCGTCATGGTGTGCTTTAACATGAAAACGCAGGAGTCGGCTGATATTCCTGCCGCTTACCGTCAAGCCATCGAAGCGTTCGAGGCGCAGCAAACGATTTAATCCCGGATAGCTATGCAACAGATTTCCTTTACGCACACACCGGCTACTGAGCTCAAACGGATTGTGGAGGACATCCGTCCCGACCGTATTTTTATTTTGACGGATGAAACCACGCGGCGGCTGTGCCTGCCTCGGTTGCTCGAAGCAGCGGAAGTGCTCCGGGACGCGGGGCAAATTGTAATCGGGGCTACCGACACACACAAGACGCCGGAGAGCCTGATGCACGTGTGGCAGGCACTTTCCGGCGGTGGGGCATCGCGCCACTCGTTGCTCATCAATTTGGGTGGCGGCATGGTGACAGACTTGGGGGGCTTTGCAGCAGCCACTTTTAAACGCGGCATTCGTTTCGTCAACATCCCCACCACGCTCCTGGCCATGGTCGATGCGGCTGTGGGCGGCAAAACGGGTATCAACTTCAACGGGCTGAAGAACGAAGTGGGCTGTTTCTGCGAGGCCGACGCGGTGCTGGTCGACACGGAGTTCCTCCGCACGCTCGACCACGAGAACCTATGCTCGGGCTATGCCGAAATGCTGAAACACGCGCTGCTGGAAAACCGCACGATGTGGGCGGAGCATTTGCAGTTCGACTTGGGCGCGCCGGACTATGCCCTGTTGCAGGATTTGGTGGCGCAGAGCATTGCTACGAAACAGCGCATCGTGACCGAGGACCCGCATGAGCATGGGCTGCGCAAGGCGTTGAACCTGGGCCACACCGTGGGCCATGCTTTTGAGAGCCTGGCGCTGGAGGAGGAAAGGCCGGTGCTGCATGGCTATGCCGTGGCCTGGGGCCTGCTCTGCGAGCTCTTCCTGAGTGCGGCACACATGGGTTTCCCGCAAGAGGTGATGCGCCAGACGGTGGCCTTTATCCGTGAATACTACGGTGCGTTTGCCTTTACGTGCAAGGATTACGAGGCACTTTATCATTTTATGCTGCACGACAAGAAGAACGTGGGTGGCGAAATCAACTTTACCCTCCTGGCCGGCATCGGCGACATCCGCCTGAACCAACACCTCACGCAGGAGGAGGTGTTCGAGTGCTTCGACTTCTGCCGGGAAGGGGCGGGATAAAGATTTCAATTAATGTATAATGAAGTCGTTCCTCTAATGTATAATGTAAAATGTCTAATCTCTAATGTCTAATGAGGTTTACGACCGACGTGCAGGACGATGCAGAACCGCCGACTTCATGGCCGCAGGCTTCATTATACATTTTACATTATACATTAAATGAACGGCGTAGCCTTCATTTTACATTATACATTTATGAAGTCTACGTCCGACATACAGGACGATGCAGAACCGCCGACTTCATGGCCGCAGGCTTCATTATACATTATACATTATCTCATGAACCGCTCATTCATTCAGTCCCTGCTGGAACACTTGCTCTCGTTGCTGGTGATATTCCTGTTGCTTTGCGCCACCGCCGTGTGGTCAGGGCGACTGT
Source organism: Bacteroidales bacterium (assembly GCA_004552195.1). Next base: position 22,809 of record SFPC01000016.1, read on the forward strand.
TGGGACACGATATTGGTACCGCTGACTTGCAGCCGCAGCCCGGGCAAACGGTGTATGCAGCTCCTGATGAGGCGGAATTGGCACAGCTTGGTCTTACAGCCAAGCAGGTAAAGCTCACGCCGCGCGACTCTGCCTCGTGGCAGGTGAGCGATGCGGAAGGCGAGGCGTTGGGCGTTGTGCTGAGCAGTGCGCCCTATGCCCCCGACATTGAAGGATTTGCCGGCCCCACTCCTTTATATATATATATAGACGTGGAGGGCAAAGTGGTAGCTGCCGCAGCGGCCGACAATGCCGAAACGCCCGATTTCTTTGCCCGAGCGTGGCAAAGAATTGTTCCTGCCTGGAAGGGGAAGACCGCGGAGGAGGGAGCCAAGCTTCAGGTGGACGGCGTGAGCGGAGCCACTTACTCCAGTCAGGCCATTGCGCGCAACCTGCAGACCACGTTGGCGGAATATGCCGCCACGGAGAGCCGCTTCGCTTCGGCACCTGTGATAGGGTGGGGGCGCACGGCGGCCGTGGCCTTGGTGCTGCTCCTCGGAGTATGGGCGGCGTGGCAGGCACGTGGAAAACGTTGGGTGCGCCTCGGCGTGTTGCTCCTCAACGTCGGCGTGCTGGGATTCTGGTGCGGTCAGTTCCTGTCGCTCTCGTTGCTTCATGGATGGATAGCCAACGGCACTGATCCCCTGGTCTATCTGCCCACCTTGCTCATGCTGGGTGTGGCCGTGGTGCTGCCCTTCTTCGGTCGCAAGCGGCATTACTGCACGTGGGTTTGCCCCTACGGCAGTCTCCAGGAATTGGCCGGACGTTTGCCGTTGCCGAAAATTCCCTGTTCGCCAAAGGTGTACCGCGTGATGCGCCGCATCCGTCTGGCTGTGCTCGGCCTATTGCTGTTGCTGCTGTGGTGCGGTCTGGGCAGTTTCCTGCTCGACTATGAGCCCTTCACCGCTTTCTTGGTGCAAAGTGCCTCGCCTGTGGTACTTGCGTTGGCAGGTTGTTTCGTGGTGGCCAGCTGTTTCGTGCCCCATCTCTGGTGCCATTGCTTCTGCCCGGTGGGTGAACTGCTCGACCTTTCCGAAAATGATAAGTAATTCAACTTTTGCAAAGTTGAAGGTTATCAGGTTAAGGTCGCTTCGCTCCCGGGGTTATAAGGTTATAAAGTAACATTTGTAACGCTTGAACATTGCCGCTCAAATAGTAATCTTATAACCTCATAACCTCATCCCTCTTAATCTCCGAAACTAAGAAATAATACGTTATTCTCCTTTCTTCCCATGAACAAGTACAAAATTGTTTCCTTGCTATTGGCCTTCGCCCTGTTGGCCAGTTTGGTGCGTCTGGTTTATGTCAGCCAAGCGCAAGCCGATGCCCCTGCTGCTTCGGGCAAGTCGGAGGTGGTGTTCCAAAACATTCTCAACCGCAAAAGTGTGCGGGCGTATACGGACCGCGCCGTGAGCCGTGAACAGCTCGACACTTTGCTGCGCGCTGCCATGGCGGCTCCCACAGGGCGCGATATGCGACCCTGGAAGTTTGTGGTGATTGACGACAAAGAGGCGCTTGCCGCGCTGTCCGAACAACTGCCCTATGCCAAAATGTTGCCGGAGGCTGCCGCCGCGATTGTGGTTTGTGGCGACCTGAGCGTAACGGACGACAAGGGCCAACCTTCCACCAACTGGACCTTCGACTGCTCCGCCGCCACGGAAAACCTGCTGTTGGCCGCCGAGGCCATGGGGCTGGGTGCCGTGTGGACGGGAGTATATCCCTACGAAGAACGCCAGACGGCGGTGAGCCAGGCCCTCCAACTGCCGGAACACATCATTCCGCTCAACCTCATCCCCATCGGTTACCCGAAAGGCGACCCGCAGCCCAAGGACAAGTACAACGCGGACAATGTCCATTTTAATGGATGGTAAACCGGCATTGTGCGCATCACTATTCTCTCTATCCTCAACCTTACCTGTACAATCATGAAAAACGCTGCTCTTGTCGGCACCATCGCCGCCTTGTTGGCCGCCATCTGTTACGGCTTCATCCCCTTCTTCACCCTGCCCATCAAGCAGGGCTTGCCGGCCGACTTCATGTCCGACCCTTCCATCCTTTTCTACCGTTTCGGTTTTGCCGCCCTCTTCATCGGTTTGGTGATGTTGGTGCGGAGGCAGGATTTCAAGGTGACGCGAGGCGAACTCGTCACGCTCATCTATCTCTCCTTCATCTCCGACGGTTCCGCCCTTTTCCTCATCGACGGCTACAACTATATGTCGAGTGGCGTGGCCACCACGCTCCACTTTATGTACCCTGTGGTCACGGCACTCCTGATGATGACCTTCTACCATGAAGCCCGTCGCCTGAGCACCATCCTCGCCATCATCATGTCGGTGGCCGGTGTGGGTGTACTCTGTTGGGACCCCACGGGGCATACCAGCTTGCACGGCATCATCATCGTGCTCATATCCGCCGTATGCTATGCGCTGTACCTCATCCGCGTCAACCGTTCTCGGGCGGCGCACATGGACAGCCTCAAACTCGTTTTCTACATCCTCTTCATCGGTGCCCTCATCTTCCTGGCCGAAGCGTTGCGGCAAAACAGTTTCCAGCCCATCAGCAGCAGTTTGCAATTCGGCAACCTCGTTGCCCTGGCACTTATCTGCACCATCGTGACCAATGTATGTCTGGTGGTGTCGGTGAAACGCATCGGCAGCACCATGACCGCCGTCATCGGCGCGTTGGAGCCCCTAACGGCGGTGGTGGTAGGTTGTCTCGTGTTTCACGAAGCCTTCACCTGGCAGGTCCTTACGGGCATCCTGCTCATCATTCCGGCTGTCGTCATCATCATTTGGACACGCCGCCGTTGACAAGCAGGCCAAGCATTTTCGCACGGTAAGGATAAAAATCCGGTCGTTCTGGGCATATAACCGCCAATTTCTTTGCCTCTTTTGCACATTCTACCTACTTTTGCGCACGATAATTAGGTCTTATTAAAGAAAGAAAAGAATGACTCACAACTTACTGAAAGGCAAGCGCGGCATCATCTTCGGCGCGCTCAACGAAGACTCCATTGCATGGAAAGTAGCTGAAAAGGCTGCTGAAGAAGGCGCACAGATAACGCTCAGCAATACGCCGATGGCATTGCGCATGGGCACCCTCGACCAGCTGGCCGAGAAGATTGGCGCCACGGTTATCCCGGCAGATGCCACAAGCGTAGAAGACCTGCAAAAAGTATTTGAAGAGTCCATGCAGGTGCTGGGTGGCAAGGTGGACTTCGTGCTTCACTCCATTGGTATGAGCCCCAACGTGCGCAAGCATCGCACTTACGATGATCTGGACTACGGTTATCTCCAGAAAACCCTCGACATTTCTGCCATCTCCTTCCACAAAATGCTTCAGGTGGCCAAGAAGCTCGACGCCATTGCTGAGTATGGCTCAGTGGTAGCACTCACTTACGTGGCTTCGCAGCGCACTTTCTTTGGTTACAACGACATGGCCGATGCCAAGAGTATGCTGGAGAGCATCGCCCGCTCTTTCGGTTACATCTACGGCCGCGAAAAGCACGTGCGCGTCAACACCATTTCGCAGAGTCCTACCGCCACCACTGCCGGCAAGGGTATCAAGGATATTGACAACATGATGGACTTCTCCGACAAGATGTCGCCGCTGGGCAACGCCAATGCCGAGGAATGCGCTAACTATTGCGTCATGATGTTCTCCGACTTCACTCGCAAGGTGACCATGCAGAACCTTTTCCACGACGGCGGCTTCTCCAGCATGGGTATGAGCCTCCGCGCCATGAACCAGTATGCCAAGGACCTCAAACCTTACGAGGACGAAAACGGCAAGGTGATTTACGGCTAAGTGTTTCTGAAAGTGTGAAGGCTTGAAACTACGGTGTGAAGGCTCGATTTTAGCGCTCTATATACGTAATTTTTTTCCTGAAAAAAACCTTCATTCCTTCAC
>SFPC01000084.1 GCA_004552195.1 Bacteroidales bacterium
GCAACGAGGTTCGAGAAGTGCCATTTGTATGTAGCCTGCCGCTTGAGGACAGCGAACAGCAGTATTGTGATGAGTGCCGTCCATCTTTGTATCTCCACGGCATTAGACGATGTGCCTACAAAACTCTTGATATGGAAGTTCTGCTTGAGGTTGCGAAAGAAGATTTCAATGTCCCACCTTGCCTTATAGAGGTCGGCGATTGTTCCCGCCGAGAGTTTCATGTTGTTGGTGAGCAGCACCATCGTGAAATGGTGCTCAGCGTTATATACGGCAATCCTGCGTATATTTTTGGGGTATTGTCCGGACGTGCCGTTTCCTGTCAGCCGCACGACTTCGTCTATGAGTACTTCCTGATGGGTGTTATCGGGCAAGTCACGTTACTCTATGCGCTCATAAACCAGATTGTCCTTCACCCTGACGATGAAGAATACCTTTATGCTGTCCCAAAACTTCATTAGGAGCGTATCGAAGTAACCTCGGTCGCAGACGACAATGCTTCCAGGCTTCATCTCTACGTTCCTGGCTGCGGTATTATCTCCCGTCTTCCCGTCTGTAATATGCACAAACTCAGGTAGCATCGTATGGAAGTTCAATAGCGTATGAAACCTGACAGCGCCTTTGGCATGTGTATAGCGAGCCCAGTCGTACAGTTTGGCACAAAGCGTGATAACCGTAGAGTCAAGGGCATAGGCTGCGTTTCTGAAGCGGAACTTGCGGCCGGAAAACCCAACCTGCTGTCCGAAATAATTCAGCAGTGCATAATAGCAGTCCCGGAAGAAAGCGCAGGAACGATGCTCGTTCTGATAAGCTAGGGTGGACTTTGACGGGGCGCACGGAATGCCAAGATGATTCAGATTGCCGTTGGCAGAATGGAACCCGTTGCTTATCTCACGCAGAGAAACGCAATCGACAAACTGACTGAATATCATGCTCACCAGATGGCTCCATGTGTTGTAGCCCTTGGCATATTTGTCCGTGCCGTGCTTTCTTACCAAGGATTTGATCCAATCTTTCGGCAACTTCTGGATGACCTGAGCGAAAAGTGTTATCTTTGCCAAGAAGGATGTTTGTTTTGTTTGCAACCAATAAGGTACATTTTTTTACATAGTGGAAAACTACCTCCTTCATTTTTATTTAGGACACTATTGAAGGTTTGGGCATGGAGAACGCCCTGAATGCAAACGACCACATCAATACCTTTTCCGCAGTGATGCGCCAAGGCGTTGATGTGGTCGTAGGGTGTTCTTGTATGATTCAGTGAAGACAGGCTTTAATCATTGAAGATACCCTTCAAGGATAAGTCTGGCTTCAGTGAAGGGGAGCGTGGCTTATTTCACGAGGTCGAGCGTGTCGGAGGCGATGAGGAGTTCCTCGTCGGTCGGCACGACCACCACTTTCACGCGGCTGTCGGGGGTGGAGATGATTTCCTCTTCGCCGAAGTTCTTGCGGTTTTTCTCCTGGTCCACCTTCACGCCGAGGAATTCGAGGCCGTCGGTCGAAGCCTTGCGCACGTCCCACTGGTGTTCGCCCACACCGGCGGTGAAGACAATCACGTCCACGCCACCCATGGCGGCGGCGTAGGCACCGATGTACTTCTTGATGCGGTAGTCGTAAATCTCCATGGCCAGACGGGCACGTTCGTTGCCTTCAGCAATGGCACTTTCCACTTCGCGGATGTCGCTCGAAACGCCGCTGATGCCGAGCACGCCGCTCTTCTTGTTCAGCACGTCGCTCATCTCGTCGGGGGTGAAACCTTCCTTCTGCATGATGCTCAGCACGGCGGAGGGGTCAACGTCGCCGGATCGCGTACCCATCATGAGGCCTTCGAGCGGGGTGAGGCCCATCGAAGTGTCCACACATTTGCCCTGCTTCACAGCCGTGATGGAGGCACCGTTGCCGATGTGGCAGGTGATGATGTTCACCTCCTCGGGCTTCACGCCGAGCACTTCGCAGACGCGGGCCGTCACGAAGCGGTGGCTCGTGCCGTGGGCACCCCAGCGACGGATGTTGTGCTTCTCGTAGTATTCGTAGGGCACAGCATACATATAAGCGTGGGCCGGCATCGTCTGGTGGAAGGCGGTGTCGAAGACGAACACCTGCGGCAGGTTGGGCAGCATCTGCTTCACGGCCACATAGCCCTTGAGGTGGGCTTCGGAGTGGAGCGGTGCGAGTTCCATATACTGCTTCCACTCTTCGAGCATCTCGTCGGTTACGACCATGCTCTTCGTGAAGCGTCCGCCGGCCACGATGCGGTGGCCTGCAGCACTGATTTCGTCAAGGCTCTTGATGGCACCGTATTCAGCGTTGAGCAGGGTGTCGAACATGAGCTTGATACCCTCCGTGTGGGTGGGGCAAGCCGACTCGATGATTTTCGTTTCGCCGTTGATTTTCGTCTTGAGGAACGAGCCTTCAAGACCGATCTTTTCGATACCGCCGGCAGCGAGTACGCTCTTGCTGTCCATTTCGTAGAGCTTGTACTTGATGGAAGAGCTGCCGCAGTTGATTACTAAAATCTTCATTATTTCTGTGTCGTGTAAATCGTGGGAAATGGTTTTTGGGTAACAGTTTTGCTTAGTCCAGCTCCTTGGCTGCGATGGCCTGGTTGGCGGTGATGGCAATCATCTTGTAGACATCGTCGATGGAGCAGCCGCGTGAGAGGTCGTTGACGGGGCGTGCGATACCCTGAAGGATGGGACCTACTGCCGTGGCGTGGCCCAGACGCTGCACGAGCTTGTAGCCGATGTTGCCCACTTCGAGCGAGGGGACAACCAGCACGTTGGCCTTGCCCGCGATGGGACTGCCGGGAGCCTTCGAGTTACCTACAGAGGGCACGAGGGCGGCATCGGCCTGGAGTTCGCCGTCGATGAGGAGGCTGGGGTCCATTTCCTTGGCAATGTTGAAGGCTTCGACCACCTTGTCCACCACTTCGTGCTTGGCCGAACCCTTTGTGGAGAAGCTCAGCATGGCCACGCGCGGTTCGATGCCGGCCACAGCCTTGGCCGTGCGCGCCGTGCAGACGGCAATCTGGGCCAGCTGGTTGGCATCGGGCACGGGAGTAACGGCCACGTCGCCCATGACGAGCACGCCGTTGTCGCCACACTCGGGGGCGTGGGTGAGGAGCAGCATGGCACCGCTCACGCAGGTGATACCCGGTGAAGTCTTGATAATCTGGAGCGCGGGGCGGAGCACATCGCCCGTGGTATTGCGCGCACCGGCCAGCTGTCCGTCAGCATCGCCGCTTTTGATAATCATGCAGCCGTAGTAGAGCGGGTCGAGCACTTTCTTGCGAGCCTCTTCGATGGTCATGCCCTTCTTCTTGCGGAGTTCGCAGAGCATCTGGGCATACTCTTCGGCCTTCTCGCTCGTGGCGGGGTCGATGATGGTGGCGCGGTGGATGTTACCGAGGCCCCACTTCTTGGCGAGCGTTTCGATTTCTTCCACATTGCCGAGGAGGATGAGGTCAGCCACCTCGTCGGTGAGGATTTGGTTTGCTGCCTTCAGCGTGCGTTCTTCAGTTCCTTCGGGCAGCACAATGCGTTGCTTGTTCGCTTTGGCGCGGGCAACGAGTTGTTCAATGAGTTCCATTATGTTTAGGGGTGAAAATGGGGCTGTGGGGCTTGGCGTTTTTGTAAAGCGTGGGAAGCTCCGCCGTCCCTTGGGTTAAGAGATTTTCGGGGAATGAAAGCTGCTTTGATAGAAAGCTATAGATTTTTATAGTTCTCTATAGTTCTCTATAGTTCTCTATAGCTTTCTATAATTATCAAGCGTGAACGTAGGTTCCGATAGGTTCGCCGCTGAGCACCTTGCCGAGGTTACCCACCACGTCCATGTTGAAGACATAGATAGGCAGGTTGTTTTCGCGGCACATGGCCGTGGCGGTGATGTCCATGACGCGGAGTCCACGGGCGAGCACTTCGTCGTACGTGATTTCGTCGAACTTCGTGGCTGTCGGGTCCTTCTCCGGGTCAGCCGTGTAGACACCGTCCACGCGGGTACCTTTCAGCATCACGTCCGCTTCGATTTCGATGCCTCGGAGCGACGAACCCGTATCGGTGGTGAAATAGGGGTTGCCCGTGCCGCAGCTGATGATGGCCACTTCGCCGCGTTCCATGGCCTCGATGGCTTTCCATTTGCTGTAGAGTTCGCCGATGGGTTCCATGCGGATGGCCGTGAGCACATGGCTCTTCACGCCGATGGCACCGAGTGCCGAACTGAGCGCGAGCGAGTTGATGACCGTGGCGCACATGCCCATTTGGTCGCCCTTCACGCGGTCGAAGCCCTTGCCGGCTCCGCTGAGGCCGCGGAAGATGTTGCCTCCGCCGATGACGATGCTGATTTGCACGCCCATCTCCATGGCCGCCTTGATTTGTTGGGCATACTCGTTGAGGCGTTTCACGTCGATGCCGTAGCCCTGTTCGCCCATGAGGCTTTCGCCGCTGAGCTTAAGCAATATGCGTTTGAATTTTGCCATAGTTGTTGTCAATAAACGTACGTATAGTGCCGCAAATGTAATGATTTATTTGGAGTTGTTGGGAAACTTATGTAATTGTTTACGAAATAGCAGGGCTTGGACTGCCCCCCGGCAACCCAAGTAGAGCAGGAAGGCCGTCCAGAGCAGCGGGTTGGTGAGCCGGAACGGGAGGATGACGGCAAAAAACAGCAGGGTGGCGGCTGCCATGCTGCCCAGCATGGCCCGGGTGGCGGTGGTGCCGATGAAGAGGCCATCGAACAGGAAGGCCGCCATGCTCACGAAGGGGATGGCTATCACCCAGGGTAGGAAGCGCGTGGCAGCGTCCACCACCGTGGCATCGTTCGTCAGCAGTCGCAGGAAGGTCGTGCCGCCTGCCGCATAGGCCAGCGTGAAACCTGCCGCGAGCACAGTGCCGTAACGGAAAAGACGGTGCGTCAGACGGACAAACTCCCTGCGGTCATTGGCTCCCAGACAATGCCCTCCCAAGGCTTCGCCGGCGTAGGCAAAACCGTCCATCACATAGCTGAACCACACGAAAAACTGCATGAGCAGCGTGTTCGCCGCCAGGGTCAGCTCGCCCTGGGAAGCACCAGCCGAGGTGAACGCCGTGGTGACGCAGATAAGGCAGAAGGTGCGCAGGAAGATGTCGCTGTTGATACGGAAAAAATGGGTGAAAGCCTGCTGCTTGAACCAGCGGGAGGGTAGGGCAGAGGGGCGGCTGCGGCGGTATTGCCCCCTATATATATATAAGGCCATGCCGAGCGCGGTGTATTGCGCCAGCAGTGTGCCCCATGCCACCCCTTCCACTTTGAGGTGAAACAGATAGACGAAGCAAAGACTGGCCACGATGTTCACCACATTCTGCACCAGGGCAATCAGCATCGGCACTTTCGCCTGTTGCATACCCAGAAACCAGCCGTTGAAGCTGTAAAGCATCAGTACCGCCGGCGCGCCCCAAATCAGGATGCGGAAGTATTGGGCAGCCAACGCTTCCACCTGCTCCGACCCATCGATGAGCGCGAAGGCCAGACGTTCCAGCGGTAGCTGGCACACGATGAGCAGGAGCGCCAGCACGGTGGCCATGCCCAGCGAGCGGAACAGCGTGAAGTGCGCTTCCGCAGCTTGGCCCGCTCCGTGGGCTTGGGCGGTGAGGCCGCCCGTCCCCATGCGCAGGAAACCGAACAGCCAGTACGCCATGTTGAAGATGAGGCTGCCGACTGCTATGGCACCGATGTAGGATGCCGCACCGAGATGTCCCACGATGACGGTGTCTACCAAGGACAAAAGGGGAACGGTGATGTTGGAGATGATGCTGGGTAGCGCGATGCGCAGGATGTTGTTCAAAGCCAAAGGGGGGAATTGAATTGGGTGATAAAAATGGGTAGATATCCTCTGAACTCTATGGTTCAGGAAGAAATGCCACTTCTTTGAAGGCATAACTGTTCGTGCTGCCGTCGGGGCGTTGCAGCCGGATGATGCCTTGTGGGGAAATGTCGGCAATGCGGGCCATGAAACAGCCCTCCGCATCGCGGTAGGGATGGTAACCTGCCGCGCGGAACAGTCGGCGCATATACTCTGCGTGCAACGTGTCAGCCTGGCCCTGTTGCAAAGCGCGGTAGTGGTGCTCGAAGCGTTGGAGTATTTCCGTCAGCAACGCCTCGCGGTCCACGGCATACCCCACAATCTGCCGCAGCGAAACGGGGTTGGGTGCGTCGCCCCGGAACATCGTCTGGTTCACGTTGAGCCCCACGCCCGTGAGGGTGTTGGCTATGTGCGGGCCGCACAAATCGTGTTCCAACAGCATTCCGCCCAACTTCCGCTGTTGCCAATAAATGTCGTTGGGCCATTTCACGCAGATGTCCGCTGTCAGTTCGTCGGCTGCTCCCGCCACCGCCAAGGCCAAGGCCTCCGAGAGCGCGAACTGCCGGTTGGCCGGGAGAAAGGTGGGGTGGAACACCATGCCGAAGAGCAGGTTCTCTCCCCTTTCCGCCTCCCACACCGTGCCCTTCTGCCCGTGGCCTGCCGTTTGGAAGTCCGTGGTGAGCAAGGCAAATTCCCGGGGCAGCTGTTGCCACCGTGGCTGGCGCAGTTGGCGCATCGTCGTGTCCGTCTGGTCCAAGTGTTCGGCGTGCCAGTTATCGGGTAGGTGGAGTGCGAAGGGCGGCATATTCGGCTTGGATTTTCTTGGGGAGTTTTTTTAGCACTTCGTCCAGCGAGTGGTCAATGAGTTGCAGTATCAGTTCATCGGGCACGTCGGTGTCAAAATGTATTTCGTTCCAATACTTCTTGTTCCAGTGAAACGCCCCTGCGATGCCGGCATACCGGTCGCGCAGGTTCAGCGCATAGTCTGGGTCGCACTTCAGCACCACGAGGTCGGGCTTCTCCAGGTCAATATAGGCAAAAATCTTGTTGTAAATCCGGAAGAGCACCCCTTCAGGGCCGAAGGCGGAATCTTCCGTGGCCAAAGGCTGGCTCAGGCAATAATTCCTGATGGTTTCGATATTCATGGTTGCAATATGGGGTTATGAGGCCGGCAGGTCAGAAGGACCAATGGTTTTCCGGCTTTCTGAACACCCTCTTGTAATGGGTGATTTCAAAAGGCCGCTCCGTGCCCACCACCGTGATGAGGTCGAAGCGGTAAGGTTGTTCTTGGAGGCCATGGTCGGCAAGGAACATCCGGGTGGCGGCCAGCAAATTGCGTTGTTGGTGGGGCGTAACGGCAAACTGGGCGGGCATGAAGTCCTCATTGCTGCGTGTCTTCACTTCCACAAAAACAATCTCGCCCCAGTATTCCGCCACGATGTCCAACTCCAAGTGGCCCGCCCGCCAGTTGCGTGCCAGAATATGGTAGCCGTGGTTCAGCAGGTGGAGCACCGCCTCGTATTCGCCCCGGTTACCCACTTCCTTGCGATCGGTCATCTTCTTTTGTTTTTGAAAAACTGTTTCATCAGTGCGGCACATTCCTCCTCCAGCACCCCTGCCGTCACTTGCGTCTTCGGGTGCAGGGCGTTCGGGGCAAATGCCGAGTAGCCGCGTTTAGGGTCGGCTGCACCGTACACCACACGGCCCGTCTGTGCCCAGCCCAAAGCACCGGCACACATCACGCACGGTTCCACCGTCACGTAGAGCGTACACGTGTCCAAGTATTTCCCGCCCAGCGCATCGGCAGCCGCCGTGATGGCCTGCATTTCCGCGTGCGCCGTCACGTCGTTCAGCGTTTCCGTCAGGTTGTGGGCGCGTGCAATGATGCGGTCGCGGCACACCACGACTGCCCCCACGGGCACTTCGTCCTTATCGTAAGCCATGCGCGCCTGTTCCAGCGCACGGCGCATATAATCTTCGTCATTCATGATTTTGATTGGTTGGTTGCGCAGCGCGCAGTTGATGAGATTATTTCTAAGGTTATGTGGTTATAGGGGTGTATTCCGCCTTTCAGACAGTTACTTTATAACCTCATAACCTAACCCCTCATAACTTTAAAGGGGTGTTCTATAAATTAGGTTTTAAAGCATACCCCATGAGTGATTTTACTTATTCCGGCCGTCTGCTGTTTTTTAGAGCGACCTTTTGCAAGTCACCAGTCGCATAGCCCGCTATGCTCCTTCCTCCACTTACAAAATGTCATCTCTAAAAATCCAGCATCCAGCTCGGCCTAATTTATAGAACACCCCTAAAACTGAAGCAAGCTATTTTATTAGTTTCAGCGCCACCCGTCCGCGTTCCTCGTCGATGTCGAGCACGCGCACCATCACCTGTTGCTGGATGTGCACCACCTCCGCCGGGTCCTTCACGTAATGGTCCGCCAGTTGCGAAATGTGTATCAGGCCCTTCACCTTGATGCCCATGTCCACAAAGCAGCCGAACTTCGTGATATTCGTCACCACGCCCGGCACCTCCATCCCCTCGCGCAGGTCGTCGAGCGAATGCAGGTTGTCGGCAAAGCTGAATACCTTCGCCTTGCCGCGCGGGTCGCGTCCCGGTTTCGCCAGTTCCTCCATGATGTCCGTCAGCGTGGGCAGACCCACCTCCGCCGTGCAATACCGTTTCAGGTCGATGCCCTGGCGCGTTTCCGGCGAGTCGATGAGCTT
>SFPC01000017.1 GCA_004552195.1 Bacteroidales bacterium
TCACGTCAGTCGCATAGCCCGCTATGCTCCTTCCTCCACTTACAAAATGTCATCTCTAAAAATCCAGCATCCAGCTCGGCCTAATTTATAGAACACCCCATAAGAAATGTCGGAAACAGCCATCAAGGCACGAGCACCTTCCGGCCACCCACGATGTAAAGGCCACGGCTCAGGCGACCTGCGGCACGGTTGACGCGTCGGCCATCGATGGTGTAAACCACGGGGTTCTCCTTGTCGGCAACGGCAGTCTGGTCCACGCCGGTCACTTCGCCGTTGAGGTCGATGCGGAAGCCGCGTGCCTGCGAAAGTGAAACGGTGGGGCAAGCCAGGTAAGCCTTGCCGGCCTTCGTCACGAAGGGAGCACCATCGGCTGCGCCGTAGAAGAAGCCCAGCACCTTCTCGCCGTTCTCATAGGAGTAGGTCAGCTTGTAGTAGCGGCTGTGTGCCGGCGAAGCTATCAAACCGTCCTCCATCTGTCCGTAGAGGTACTGCGAACCGGAGAAAACATCGGTGGAGCCGGAGTAAGCAAACTCGTAGTTGCCCTTATCGCCCTTGATGAGCAATGCCGTACCGGCGGGCACTGTCGTTCCGGAGGTATAGGTCCATGCAGGAACCAGTGTACCTACCGTTTCGCCGTCTTCGATGGTGACATCCTTTACCGTGGCTCCCGTTACGCCTTGCGGCATCACGATGGCACGGTCAGAGTAGAACGTGCCGTAGCCTTCGGCGGTGAGGATTTCCATCACACCCTTTTCGGGCTTCGTGCCGGACTGGGTAAAGTCAATCACGATGACATCGTTCACAGCAGTCTGCAGGCGTACCACATCGGTCGAGAGGATTGCCACGCCCACAACTTCGCCGTTCTTGGTGAAGCGGGCCTGAGCGATGTCCTTGCCCTTGACCATCAGCGGCTGGCCTTTGTGCGACACGATGGTGACGGTGGTGGCGGCATTGTTCTCCCAGTTGATGCTGACGGTGAAGTTGCCCACAGCCTTCAAGCCCTGCATCGTACCATTGCTCCAAGCCGTAGGCAAGGCGGGCAGGATTTCGATAGTGTCGCTCTGGCTCTGCATGATCATCTCGGCCATACCGGCGCAAGCACCGAAGTTACCGTCAATCTGGAAGGGAGCGTGCGAGTCGAACAGGTTGTAGAACACACCGGCACCGCCGTTGGCGTGGCGCAGCGCATTATTCAGGATGGTGCGGCTGTGGTCGCCGTCCTTGGCGCGTGCCCAGAGATTGATCTTCCAACCCATGGACCAACCGGTAGCACCGTCACCGCGCAGGCGCAGCGAGTTGACAGCAGCCGTGTACAGGTCGGTGCCCGGAGTTACCTGGCTGAACGGATAGAGGCACATGAGGTGGCTCATGTGGCGGTGGCCGTCAGCACCGGCATCATAGGGCGAGTATTTCCATTCGCGGAGGATGGTAGTGTTTTGTGCCACGCCGTTGCGCGTTTGCACGGTTTCGTTCGTGCCCCACGTACCGTCGTACACTTCCGTGGCAAGTCCCTTGTCAAGTTTGTTGAACTTGTTCTTCAGGTCGGCATAGTCATCATCGGTAATGCCGGCTTCGGCCTGACCCAGCACGCGGATGGCTTCCAGGGTGTTGCTGAAGAGGTCGTAAACGAGCTGCTGGGCATGAGCCACACCATTCTCGCTGCCGGGTCCGTGTTCGGGCGAATACTCGTTGGGGCAGACGTAGGTGCCGTCGGTGTCGAGCACGAGGCGGTCAAGCCAGAACTGCGTGGCGGAGAGCATGGCGGGGAAGGCGCGCTTCAGGTAGTCCACATCCAGCGTATAGCGGTAGTGCTGCCACAGGTGGGTGCAGTACCAAGCGTTGGAGATGACATAGTTGTGCATAAAGCTGCCGCAACCGCCGAAGATATTGTTCTCCGTGTAGCACGTCCAGCCGCGTTGCTGACTGGCAGCGGTGGCATAAGCCTTCCACTGCGGACTGTTGGCCATGTTGATGATGTAGTTCAGGAAGGGCAGATGCATCTCGCTGAGGTTGGTCTGCTCGGCGGGCCAGTAGTTCATCTGCACGTTGATGTTGGAGTGGATGTCGGAGTTCCAGGCGGGGTTATCCATGTTGCTCCAGATACCCTGCAGGTTGTTCGGGAGGTCCACACCGCGCGAAGAGCTGATTTCGAGGTAGCGGCCGTAAGCGAAGTAGAGCTGTTCGAGCATCAGGGCGTTGGCTCCGTTGCCGCTGTTGTAGGTGTCGATAAGCTCGTTCGTAGGCACGGTGTTGGTAGTGCCGTTGAGGTCGAGGCTCATGCGGTTCCAGTAGTTCTGGAAGTCGTTGAGGTGGCTGCTGTACAGGTCATTGTAGCTCTTTGCGGCAGCCGTATTCACGCGGTTGCGGAGGTTGGTGGTGAGCTTATCCGTGCCGCTGGTATAGGTCGTGGAGTAAGGATCGAAGTCCGTAGCACCGGCAATGACCACCATCACGTTGCGCGTGCCGCTCACGGTAACGCCCTCTTCGGTCGTGGTGACAGTTCCTTCGTTGTCGAGGTTGACCACCTTGAAGCGGAGGGCATACTTGATGGTCTGGGTTTCACCGTTGAACGTGTTGCCCGAGAAGAAGCCCGAAGCGTCGTTGTAGAAAGTCGTGCGTCCAAGCACATTGCCGCTCTGCAGCGTGAAGCGGAGGTTGAGCGGGGCTGTACCCGTGGAGGCGTACTGAGCCACCACCACATTGTCGGGATAGGAAGCGAAGTACTGGCGTTCGTAGCTCGTTGCGCTCTTCGCGCTCTTGAACTGCACGAAACCGGTGGCATTGGCCAGGTTCAGGCCGCGCACATAGTCCGTTGCGCCTTCGTCCGGGCGGAGCGTGAGGTCGTCGCTGAGGTTCTCAACGAACAAGGAGCCGAAGTTTTCGTACTGTCCGTAGTTGGCACTCACGTCGGAGGAGCGTCCGCTCCAGAGGGTCTTCTCGTTGATTTGGATTTCGTCGCGCATGACGCCGCCGAAGAGGCTGGCGCCGAGCTGTCCGTTACCGATGGGCAACGACCATTCCATCCAGTTGCTGTAGCCCTGACCGCCGGAATAGAGGGGTGCGGTGGTGGCAGGCTCGTTGTACCAGAGGGTGAGTTTGTTTTCGGGGGTGAAGGAGGCGATGGAGGCTACCGTGTAGTCGGCAAAGGAGATGCCGCTCACGGGCAGGAACTTCATCGGGTTGCCGCCGTCGCCGGCCATATAAACGGAGATGGGGTTTCCTGCGGTAGCGCCGCTGTACATATTGAGGTGGGGGTTGTTGGTGTCGGTCACGACTGTGGGCTTGATTTCCCAGGCCTGAGCATAGCTGCCTTTGGATACGACGAGGCTGAACTTGTAGGCATCGGTATTGCCGTCGGAAGCGGCTGTCTTGAGGCGGCCATTCGTACCCGTACCGTCGAAGTAGGCGAACTCACCCTTCTTGTTGACGAGCTTGAAGGAGTTTTTGTTGCCGATGAAGCGCCACATCATTTCTTCCTTGTACTGGGTGCTGGCCGTTACGGTCACTTCGCCGCCCACCGTGGTGGGAGCGATCCAGTTGAGGGAGTTTTTGCAGAACTGGATGTAGTACCACTCATCGCCTTCGGCAGGGGTTGCGTCTGCGTAGAAGGCCGGCTCAACGGGAGCGGGGGGAAGTACGACCCGGAAGGGGTTATTGGAGTCGCCAATGTTCCAAACGCCGAGGGGTTTTCCGGCCCCCGTGCCGCCCCATTGGTTCATGGCCTGCGAGGCACCGCTGTTGACCAACTCAAAATAGCCGGGATGGGCTGAGCTTTGGCGGAGTTCGAAGGTCACGGCACCGGATTCGCTGTCCGTGGTCTTATATCTGCTGTCTGAATAGCTGAGGTATCGTCCGGCCTTGCTGATGGCTTTGAGCGAACGGATGTCTGTGCCGATGAAGGCCCAAAGCTGTGCGTTGGAGTTGGCCATCGTGGCCGTCTGGGCGTTGTTGCCGGCCTGCTTGTCCTCAACGACGGCACCGCCCGTCTTGAACTGGATGTAGTAGTAGAGCGACTCGTCGGTGAGGTCAGAAGCCGAGGCGTAGAGCGTGGGCTCTGGGGCAAACATGCTTTCTGCGGCAAACAACTGGAGACGGTTGCCGTTGTCGTTATTGTTCCAAATACCCACACCTGCAGGGTTGTTGATGGAACGGTCGTTCATACCGTACTTGCTGTTATCGCCCACGCGGACGATTTCCACGTAGTCGCCACAGGGGTCGAAGTAGAAAGTTTCGGCCGAGGCAGCCTCCGTGCCAAGCTGGAAGCGGGCAGTGGTCGTATTCTCTGCGTTCATCGCGTAGACGTACTTTCCGGCCTTGCTGACCATGATGAAGTTGTCCTTCGTGCCGATGAACTTCCACTTGAACTGGTCTTCGTTGGTTGCGGATGAAACCACTTCGAGCTTCGTGTCGGTGGTAGCGGCGCGGAAGTAGTGTGCGCGTTCTTGCATCTTGACAAAGTACCAATACTCGTTGGTTTCGTCGGAGAACTTGGGGAGTTTGGCGAGATAAGCGTTGTAGGCCTCATCGAGCGATGTGGCATCGAAGGCGGCCATCTTGTTGCCGTTGTCGTGGGCGTTCCACACGCCGACTTCCGCGTTATCTCGCTTGTTGAAGCCCAGGCGTGCGTTGTCGTTCTTGCGGTAGATTTCAAAGTCCGAGGTGGTTGCGCCCAGGCCAAAGCGGAAGACGATGGCATCGGCCTGGGTGGCTGCGGCGCTGCCCATGTAGTAGCGGCCGTTGGTCTGGTCACCGGCGGTTCCGATGTTATCCTTGTGGGAAAAGCTGGTGATGTAGCGGCCCTGGCGGCTGCGGATGACGAAGTCGCCCTCGTCATTCACGGCGATAAACTGCCATTGGCGGCTCTTGTCGTTGTACGGTTCGCTGGAATCAAGGCCTACTTTCGCGCTCGCACCATTGTCTTTGAGGTAGTGCGTGGTGCCGTTGGTCAGGGCGAGGTAGTAGTAGATGGGTTCTTCCTCGTCGGAAAGCGTGGGGAGCTTCGACCGGTAGGTGGCGTAGTCGGCGACAACCGTGGCCACGGGCACGAAAATGAATTTGTTGAGGTCTTTGTCCTTGGCGCGCTCCGTGAAGGGCTGGCCGTAGGCAGCACTTCCCGAAATAGTCAGGCAGGTTCCGTTGGCCACGTCGCCAACCTCTGTACGGAAGGCTTCCCAGAAATTGTCATACTGGTGCATGCCGTAGGTCTGCGTTCCAGTGGTCGAGGCCACGTAGCGTGACGTGCCGATGTTGTAGACGAGCGTGCGGCCCGCCTTGCTCACGAGCTTGAAGCTCGTAGTGCTTTCACCTACGACCTTCCACTGCTGGCCATCGGCGAGGGCGACATCGTAGCCCTTGAGCTGGACGTTCTCATTGGCACCCACATCGGTGAGGTAGAAGTCGAAATGCGACTTAAACCGGATGTAGTACCACGTAGCCTCGCCATCTTCTGTAGAGAAGGTAGGAGTCGCCGGTTCTGCGCCCGCAGTGATGAACGCTACGAGCATCAGCCATAAACTGAGGAGTTTTCTCATAGATAAATAGATATGTGATACAATAAAGATAATTCTGTGTATGCACAACGAGCCTTAACGTAAGAACAAGGTCAACAAAGGTTTTGTCAAAACAGGTAAGTTGTACGATGAACGCCGCAAAAGTAAGGCATTATTTCTAAAAAATAAAAAAAATGTGCAATTACGTTGTCGGGCCGATATGATTTTTAGTTTCAAGGGAGAAGCCAGAGCTTGATAGGTTGCTATAGGAAGCGATAGGTTTTTATAGGGAGCTATAGATTTCTATAGTTTTTATAGATTGCTATAGGTTGCTATAGGTTTCTATAGATTTCTATAGATTTCTATAGCTCCCTATCCCTCACGCGCCCTTCACGCGCCCTTCACGCGCCCTTCACGCTCCCTTCACGCTCCCTTCACGCTCCCTTCACGCGCGCGGATATACGCAATTTTTCCCCGGAAAAAAGCGTTCACTCCTTCACAGACTGTCTGTTCTGCGCTGATTTTCATCGGGAAATCGTGTGAAGGCTTTGGTTTTCAACCCTTCACACCTACCCCCGCAATACCCCCACGCAGCTGGCCTGCTGTGAACACTTGAAAATCAAAGCCTTCACACCGAAAATCGCTGGTTTTCAGCAAGAAAAGAGCTATCGGTGAAAGGGTGAATGCTTTTTCTCAGTAAAAAATTACGTATATAATAGGTTAGAAGATTATGGGGTTACGGTCGCTTCGCTCCCTAAGCTCATCACCCAACAACACCGCTACCTTCACGCGCACAAGTCCCGGACTTGTTTTTACAACTCAAGGAGTTGGAAAAAATAGTCCGGGACTTGTGGAGCACTATCGGCGGCCCTGTGAAGGGATGCGTCGAGTTATTTCAGATAATCGTCAAAGTAGCGGGTGATGCGTTCGTGGAGGTGGACCATGTCGTGGCCCATCATGTTGTGGCCGTCGCCGGGGTAGACAAAGTAGTCGGGCTGGGTGCCGGCATCCTCGCAGGCGCGGAGGAAGGAGAGGCTGTGCTGGAGCACGCAGGTGGGGTCGTTGTAGCCCACGATGATCTGCAGCCGGCCCTTGAGGTTCTTGGCTTTGGGAAGCAGGCTGCTCGAAGCGTAACCCTCGGGATTCTCCTGCGGCGTGTCCATGTAACGCTCGCCGTACATCACTTCGTAATACTTCCAGTCGATGACAGGACCGCCGGCCACGCCTACCTTGAACACATCGGGATAGCTGCACATGAGGTTGGTGGTCATGAATCCGCCGAACGACCATCCGTGAACGCCGAGGCGGTCGGCATCGACATAGGGCAGGCTCCGGAGGAATTTCACCCCTTCCATCTGGTCGGCCATCTCGTTGTCGCCGAGGTGGCGGTGGGTCACACTCTCAAACTCGAAACCACGGTTCTCGGAACCCCGGTTGTCGACCACGAAGACCACGTAGCCGCGCTGCGCCATGTAGGTTTCCCAGGGCCGCGACAGGTAATTCCAGGACTCGTCGACGTTGTGGGCATGGGGACCGCCATAGACGTAGACCACGGCGGGATATTTCTTGGACGGGTCGAAACCGGCGGGTTTCACCAGTCGGTAGTAGAGGTCGGTCTTGCCGTCGGCAGCCTTGATGGTGCCGCTCTCCACGGGGGGCACGCCGTTGCCCTGATACGGACTGTCGGCGCGGTGAAGCTCGGTCTGTGCGGGCTTGGCGGTGGCCACGAGGTCGATGCGGCGGAAGGCATCGGGAGCGGACCAGCGGTCTACGAGGAACGCTCCGCTCTCGCTCAGACGGGCATAGTGTACGCCCCGTCCGTTGTCGAGCAGGGTGCGACGGCCTGTCTGCACGTTGACGCTGTAATGGTTGTAGCGGATGGGCGAGGCCTCGTTGCTCTGGATGATAATGCTCTTGGTGCGCTGGTTGTAGCCCAACACGTCGAGCACCTCGAATGGGCCCTGCGTGAGCTGCTTGAGCTCGCGGCCTGTGGTGTCGAAGAGGTAGAGGTGGTTGTAGCCGTCGCGGCGGGTCTGGTAGATAAACTTCGTGTCGTCCCAGGGGAGGAAGCTGATGGGGTGCATCGGTTCCACGTAGCGGGCGTTGGTCTCGGTGTAGAGCACGCCCTTGCGCTGGCCGGTGGCGGCATCATAGGCCACGAGCTCGGCCTTGTCCTGCGTGCGGGGCAGCTCAATCATATAGACAGTGCTTTCGTCGGGACTCCAGGCTATGTTGGTGAAATAGCGGTCGGTGGGGTCGCCGGCCTGGAGGTAGACGGTACGCTCCGTGGCGGGGTTGTAGATGCCCACGGTCACCTTGTGGCTCGTCATGCCGGCCATGGGGTATTTCTCAGGGGCGAGCTGGGCCACGCGGTGGTCAATGTCGACGAGGGGATAGTCCGTCACCATGGTCTGGTCCATGCGGTAGAAGGCGAGCAGGCTGCCCTTGGGACTCCAGAAGAGACCCTGGCTGATGCCGAACTCGTCGCGGTGGACACTCATGCCGTACTGGAGTTCACGGCTGCCGTCTGTGCTGACCTGGAGGGTCTTGCCGTCGGCACGGGTCACGAAGAGGTTCCAGTCCTTGACGTAAGCAAGATGCCGGCTCTTGGTGTTGAAGGCCGAAACCTGGCTGTCAAAGTTGTCGGGCATGGTCCAGACCACTTGCTTCGTGGTCCAGTCATAGATGAAACGGCATTTGTGCGTGTTGAGCATGCACTGCGTGGCCTTGCCGTTGGGGAAGGAGGCATAGAGCAGGGAGTAACATTTGCCCCACTTGGCGGTGTCCACCGCCGCGTTGACCTCGTCGAGGGTGAAAAGGGTTTGGGGCGTTTTCACCTTTTTCCCTTTTTCGTCCATCAGGGTCTTGACCTCTTCCACGTCTATTTCGAGAAGGCGGTCGCCCCAGAAATTGGTTTGAAGGCTCTTGGGTTGCAGTTGCCAGTAGTTCGTGCCGCCCCACATGAGGTCTTCGAGCGAATACTGCTTGGTTTGCTGTGCCATGGCGGGTATGACGAGCAACAGCGCGAGCACCGTGCTCCAAAGGTATTTGGTTTTCATTGAGGTAAAGTTGGGTTGTTTCAGCATAATGGTGATGATGGCCTCCGGCTTAATCCTGGTCGCGGAAGGGCGGCCGGCGCGGTCCGCCTTTCCGTCCGTCGGGCTTGGAACCGAAGCCGCCGCGTCGTGAAGCGGGCTTGCCGGTTCCTCCCTTCCGGAAGTCGCCTTTCCGGAAGTCGCCCTTCTTGGCTGCAGGACGCGGCGGCCGGGGTGCGAAACGGCTATCCTGAAATTCGCGGTGCTTGCGGCGCAGCAGGAGGTATTCGGGATCGAGGTCTTCCTCATCGTGTCGCTCGCGGGGCGTTTCGGAAAGACGTTGTTTGAACTCTTCACGGTTGGCCTTGAAGCGGGTGCGGTCGCCCATGAGGCGGCGCTCTTCATCGGTCTTTACCTTGCCGCCCTCGGCACGGAAGTCACCCAAACGGCCCTCGAAGAGCTGGTACTTGCGGAAGTCGCAGTCGAGCTTGCCATTGAAGATCTGCACCTTGAAACTGGGGCGCAGGCCGATGTTTTCGAAGAGTTCCTGCTTGGAGGAGATGACCCACGCCTCGTTGCCCGAGAACTCGTGCTTGAGGGTCTTGCCTATGGTCTGGTAAAGATTGAGCAGGTCGGGGGGCGTGAGGCGTTCGCCGTAGGGAGGGTTGGTCACCATGAGGGCTTTCTGCTCCGGACGGGTGAACTTGCGGAAATCCTGCTGCTGCACGCTGACGATGTCGTCGACTCCGGCACTGCGCACGTTTTTCTGTGCGGCTTCGACGGCGGGCACGTTGAGGTCGTAGCCGTAGATGCGATGGTGGAACTCGCGCTCCTGGGAGTCGTCCTCATAGATGGCTTGCAGGAGGTCGGGGTCGAAGTCTTTCCATTTCTCAAAACCGAACTCTTTGCGGAACACGCCGGGATAGATGTTGCGGGCCATGAGGGCGGCCTCGACCAGGAAGGTACCGGAACCGCAGAAGGGGTCGATGAAGTCGCAGTCGGCCTGCCAACCGGTGAGCTTGATGAGTCCGGCGGCCAGCACCTCGTTGATGGGTGCCTCAACGGTGGCTGTGCGGTAACCGCGCAGGTGGAGGCTCTCGCCGGAGCTGTCAAGCGAGAGGGTGCAGTCTTCTTCGGCAATGTGGATGTTGAGCTTGACGTCGGGGTTGGTGATGCGGATGTTGGGACGCTCGCCTGTGGTGTCGCGGAAGTAGTCGACGATGGCATCCTTCACCTTATAAGCCACGAACTTGGAGTGGCGGAACTCGGGAGAGAAGATGACGGTGTCGACGGCAAAGGTAGTGTCGACGCTGAGGTACTGGCTCCAGTCAATCTTGCGCACCGCATCGTACACCTCGTCGGCATCCTTGGCGCGGAAGTGCTTGATGGGTTTGAGGATGCGCACGGCGGTACGCAGACAGAAGTTGGCACGGTACATCATGGCCTTGTCACCGGTGAAGGATACCATGCGGCGACCTATCTGCACGTTGTCGGCTCCCAGTTCGGTGATTTCCTGTGCCAACACCTCTTCTAAGCCCTGAAAGGTTTTGGCAATAAGTTCAAATTCTTGCATTTCCTGTAATGAGAAAGGAGGGTGAAAAAGTCCGTAAAGCACACGCTGCGGACCACTGTCGCACCTGAAAGAATCAACGCACAAGAGCGCGCGCCGAAAGGCTGTCGGTAACAGAATTTAAAGCCTACGGGAGGAGCGGTGCGGACATTGCGAAGCAAAAGTAGAGATTATTTTTAAAATGGAGGGGTTTCAGGGGGATAAGGTCTTAACAAGGGTGAAAAAAATTAGGAACACGGATAACCTCACTCAGGCAACGTGACGGGGAATAGGGGACTGTCGGTGTGCTCGCGGCGGATGATTTCCTTCATCCGGCTCACTACCTCGGGATGGCGGGCGGAGAGGTCGTGGTCCTCATGGAGGTCGGTGGCGAGGTCGTAGAGGAGGCATTTGCCCTGCTTGACCACGAGTTTCCAATTGCCCATGCGCACGGCCATCATGTCGGTTTCGGAGAACTCCCAGTAGAGGTATTCGTGCTCGGGCTGGCCGGAACGCCCCAAGAGGGTGGGCAGGAAGGAAAGACCGTCGAAGGGGTCGGCGACAAGGGCGGGGTTGCGGTAACGCTCTTCGTAACGGGAGATGCCGGCGAGGTCGCAGAAGGTGGGCATGAGGTCGTAGAAGGCGAGCTGGTGGGGGTTGACGGTGCCGGCAGGGACGTGGCCGGGCCAACGGACGATGAAGGGGATGCGGATGCCGCCTTCATAGGTGCTGCGCTTGATGCCGCGCAACAGGCCGTCGCGGTTGAAATAGGAGGGGTCGGCACCGCCTTCCTCATGGGGGCCGTTGTCGGAGGTGAAGATGACGACGGTGGTGGAGTCGAGCCCTTTTTCGCGCAGCTTGGCCATGATTTCGCCCACCTGGGCATCGAGGCGCGAGATCATGGCGGCAAATTCGGCATGGCCGCAGTCGGTGGGGTTGTAACGGGAACCTGCGTTGCCGGCATAGGTGCGCTCCTGGCAGAAACGGCCTTTGTAAGCCAAGAGGAGGGAGTCCTCGGGCTGCGCCAGCTCGGCATGTGGCAGGGTGTAGGTGAAGATGCCGAGGAAGGGACGGTCGGAGGTCTGGCGGTCGAGCCACTCCAACGCGCGGCGGTGGATGAGGTCGGCGGAGTACTGCGCTCGCTGTTTGTAGTCGGGGCCGAACATGGGATATTGGATGTTCTGTTCCAGCACCTCGCGCTGCACTCCGGCATCGCCCGCCGCACGGCTGTAGCTGTTGAGGAAATTGGGGAAATAGAGGTGGGCCTGGAACTGGCAGATATAGCCGTAGAACTCATCAATGCCGCGACGGTCGGGCGTGGAGGGGGAGCCTTCGTAGCCACCGGCCCATTTGCCAAACATACCGGTGGTGTAGCCGTTGTCGCGGAAGATTTCGGGCAGGATGACGTGGGCGGTGTCGTAAGGTTCCTGGCCCACGACGGCATAGTCGGTGTTGTCGCCATAGCGAACGCTGCCGCTCCAATATTCCTTGTTGGCCCTGACGTGGGTGTGACCGGTGTGCTGGCCTGTCATGAAGGTGGCACGCGACGGTGCCGACACGGGGCTGCCGGCATACGCCTGGGTGAAGCGCATCCCTTCGGAGGCGAGGCGGTCGATGTGGGGCGTGGCGATAAGCTGCTGGCCGTAGCAAGCGAGGTCGCCATAACCCATGTCGTCGCACATGATGTAAAGGATATTGGGCCGCGTTTGCGCCCCGGCGGCCAAAGCCGCGAAACCGGCACAGCCGCTAAAAAAAATTCGGTTGAGCATAGTGGTAAAGGATAAAGTAAAAGATAGGAAGCTATAGATAGCTATAGATAACTATAGAAATCTATAGAAATCTATAGCTCTCTATTGCAGCTATCAAGGTCCGCCTCGGGCGAGCCTGCGCCTTTGCGCCGCTCCAGCTGCGCTTGAAGTTCCTCAATCTGCGCCTTCTGCCCGTTGTAGGCTTTCAGGGCGCGGGCACGGAGGTCATTGTAGCGGGCATCGGCGGCGGCAAGCGACTGCCGCAACGCCTGGCATTCCTGCCGCAGGGCTTCGTTCTCCAGCTGCAGCTGCCGGAACTCCTCGTCTTGTTGCTGTCGGTAGCCGGTACGCATTTTGTGCATACGCTCCTTCAGGCCGCCCTCGGTGATGAAATGCTGCTCCACCGACTTCAGGTAGCGATTGAGCATCGAGTCCATTTGGTAGCAGAGCGTGAGCCCCAGGTTAGACAGCTCCTCCTCGGTACAGCGGTTGGCAAAGTCGCGATAGTCCTCCCAGGAATTGCGTTTCCGGGTGAACTCCCGCAACTTGGCATAGCGTGGATGTTGCGCGTCCCACTGCTCCATGCCGCGTGCGGTGAGGTGGTCCTTGTAGTCCTCCCGCAGTTCGCTGATACTGGAGCGCGCCACGTTCAACAGCTTGAGCTCCATCTCGGTAGAGGTCTTGCCGTTCTCCGAACCCTCCACGATGTTCTGCTTTCCGGACCGTGCCGCCTGCACCATCTGGTCCACGGTGCGGTCGCCGTGGAGCGGCAGGAAGCGGCGGCAGAACACCACGGTGAGCTGGTAAAGCGTGTCGGACTTGCGGTAAAGGTGCAAATCCTGCCAGCGGCAGCCGGTGCGCATCACGTGCAAAGACTCCACATTCTTTTCTGTCATAGGCTGTCCTTCAGGATTTAAGGGTTTGGCAGCAAATTTAGCGCAATCAGGCTATAGCTTTTATAGAAGGGGATAGATTTTTATAGGCTTTTATAGAATTCTATAGATTTCTATAGTTTTCTATAGCTTTCTATAGCAATCTATAGTTATCTATAGTTTTCTATAGCCCTTCAAAAGAAGCGGCGCGAAAGGCCGCCCGGCGGGGGGGGCACTTCGCGCCGCTTGCTTGCTATACGCCCGCATCAGGGCGGGTGGGATTTCCGAAAGCTATTCCTCTTCTTCGTCCCATTCGGTCCAGTTGGAAGGCTGTTCGCACAGGTTGCTGTCGAAACTGTCCGTAGTTCCGCCGATGGGGATGCGGGAGGTCTCCATCAGGTGCGCTTCAGGCCGGAACTGGATGGCCGAAGAGTGCGGTTGTTGATATACTTTTCTCATAAGCTGAAATTCCGGGCGAAAAAGATTAACGGATATACTTTTTACCATTCACGATATATACGCCTTGGGGCAGGTTGTCAAGGCTGCGGGCGGCCTTGCGCACGAGGCGGCCGTTGAGGTCGTAAACATCGGCGGGTTCCTGCTGTTCCATGGGCTGCAACGGACGGATGCCGGTTACCTCGCCCTCATCGCCTACAAGGCGCAGGCTGATAACCTTGGGAGCTGCTGCCACCTGGGCCGAACGGTCGAGCACCTGCAAGTACCAGCGGAAAGCACCGAGCGACGCGCTGGAGTTCTGAGCCTGCTGCAAGGAGCCGCCTGAGAGGGCGTAGTAGCCTTCTGAGTAGACGGTGGAGCCGGGAATCAGCGTGTAGGTGCCGGTGAAGACGTAGCGGTTGTTCCACGAAGTCACGTCGAACTCGTTCTGAAGGGTGGGCTGCATCACGACATTCTGGAGGCTGATGTTCTTCGTTCCGGTCTGCTTGGCGCGGATAAGGTACGGCGTGTTGGCCTCGATGCTTCCGCTCTTGACGAACATGATTTCCAGCTCGGTGCGGTCGGCCACGCCGTCTTCGTTGTCATCGTACTGGTGTACGTCGTTCAGGCGGGCCACGTCGAAGTCGTCCTTCCAGTCTTCGTAGCTCATGGCGAAAGGCATATACCAAGCCTGCCAGTTGGTGGTGTTGAAGGTACGGATGTAGGTGAGTTGGTCGGCGGTGAAGGCGCGCACTACCTCGAACTGCTCGGAAGCATCGGAGAGCTGCAAGTTGCTCACGTTCATATAGACTACAGTGTACACGCCCTCGGCGGTCTTCGTCATGGACTGCACGGCATAGCCCGCGATTTCGGGTGTCAGGCTGAGGGTCACCTCGGTCAGGTCGGCATCGACGTAGCGGGTGAAGCCGCCCAGCGAAGTTCCGTCGGTTTTCTCGCAGTTGAAGGTAACGGGCTTGACGCGCGTGACGTTCCACGTGGATCCCTGGATGCGGGGTGCATCGTAGGTGGCCCCGCTGAGGGTGCTGCCGCTGCTCACGGTGCCGGCCTCTACCAAGGGGAAGAAGCTGCGGTCGTTGATTTGCAAGCGATATTCGCCGCAGCTTTCGTCATAGGCCAAGGAAACCGTGGCCTTGGTGCTGGCATCGACTGATACGGGGTAGCCCACGCGATTGCTGTAAGAAGTAGCTGCACCGCTGATGTACTGACCCGTGGTGGCGTTCCGCAAGTTGAGCTGTTGCACGCCGTAGAACTCGGAAACCTCGGAGGAAGTAACGGTCCAGGCGTTGGCGGCAAACGGGTCGGTGCTGTGGAGCAAACTTGTGTTGTCGGCAGCTGCGGCAAGCGCCGTGGCATCAAAGCCCTCTACGGCATTGCTGAACATATAGGTCTCGCCGTAGGTGAGCGGCGTGAAGTTGATGTCGTAGTAGTTTTCGGCAGGGACGAATTCCCAGTAGCCGGCTCTGGTATTACTTGCATCGCTCCAAAGATTGATGGAATAATTCTGTCCACTACCTGCTGCATTCATATACCACGTAACGCTGCTACCATCTACAGACTGTGGAGTGTGAATAGTATAGTAGTAGTTACCATTTACAGAACCCAAACCACCCAAGATGAAGTCGTAATACTTATTCTCGGTGTCGTAGTCCCAACGTCCTTCTGCTGATGCAGAAGCATCACCCGATGTTTTGTGAACAGGTGTGCTCTTGACCGAACCATCAGGGAATGCTTTGCACACCAATGCAAATCTGCCACTTCCTTCCGGGTCTGCCTCCACACTCCACCATTGGTAATCGTAATTATCGGCTCCTTCTGTTGCCACATCATTGGGCCACAAACGATTGACCTTAGCAGATGCATTGTTTGCCAATGGAGAGCCCTCATGGATAAGCTCTATACACTTGCCTATTCGTTTGCTATCATCTCCATTGTAATTGCTCACAATGCGATAATAATACTTCTTCTCCGCCGTATTGGCTTTGGGATAGATGACAGTAGGCGGTTCGGGCTCGGCAACAGGCTCAGGAGCGAATTGCCACTTGCCACTACCTCCATCCGCAGGATTGCCATAGACATTGACAGAATACTTTTGGCCACCGGCTGCACTGTTCATGTACAAACCCGTTAATTGGTCTGAAGTGATGGAGTAGAAATAGTTACTTCCCACCTTGCCAAAGAAGTTACCCTTCCCAAGCTGGAAGTTATAATGCTTGGCACTGCTGTCATAGGTCCAACGTCCACCATTATTTTTTGCTGTAGGAGAAGCATTCACTGACCCTTCGGGCTGCGCCTTGCAGACCAAAGCATATTTGCCTGTACCTGCGGGATCAGCTTCAATACACCACCACTGATAATCATAGTTTGTGTCCCCTTTTGTAGCCTGGACATTGGTCCACAAGCGTCCTGCCTGACATTGTTGAGCACTATAGGAATCAATCAACGGAGACCCTTCTGCCACCAGTTCGATACAGCGGCCCACGCGCTCGGCATCCGTCGCACCAGAAATCAGGCGATAGTAGTGCTTCTCGCTGGCCGTGCTGACATCGGGCAGAACGATCGGCTTCTCCCAGCCCACCATCTGATAGTCGCACCACTTGTAGTTGTTGTAGTTAAGCAGGAGCGTGTCGGCGGTGATGCGCTGCTGGAAGTCAGTAAAGCTGCGGTTGGCCTGCGGTGTCCATCCTGCTTCGGCAATGGCAGTAAGGCGCGGCAGCGTGAGCCACTCCAAATAATCGCGGTCGCTGACAACCTCGGTCCAGAAGGTAGCCTGAATACCGGCATCAACATTCTCTGGGATGGGCTTTTCGTACACCTTCATCAC
This sequence comes from Bacteroidales bacterium, assembly GCA_004552195.1. The sequence continues at coordinate 15,971 of SFPC01000017.1, forward strand.
GTCCTCGTTGCCATAGCCCGCAGCAGGGGGATCAAGCGAGGGATCACCTTGGTATTTGTTGATATAGAAAGGATATTGCGGCGTGTAGATGCGGCTCAAGCCCAACTCGGCAGCTTTGGTAACACCATCTTCGGCAGGCATCCAACAATATACCATTGCACCCGTGCTCTGCACCGTTTTCAAGTCAGCATTTGCAGCCGTGATAGACTCATTCCACACGGAAAGCTTGCGGCCTTTGGACTGCACAAAGTCGGACATTTCCTTGATGAAAAGGCTCTGAAGCTGGCGATAATTTGTCAAGTTCAGTGCTGCATATTTTGCCTGACATTCGGCATTGCGTTCCCATGCAGTGGTGGGGCACTCGTCGCCACCGATATGAACGCGCTCGTAGGGGAACAGTTCTATTATCTCTTCCAAGATTCCCTTGGCAAACGCTACTGCGCCATCGTTGGCCACATTGAGCACGTCGGTCCAAACACCACCTTGATTGGTTTGAACTTCGTGCGAGCCTTTAGGAGTACAGCTATATTCGGGATAGGATGCCATGGCAGCGGTGAAGTGGCCGGGCATGTCGATTTCGGGAACAATGTCGATGTGGAGCTTCTGGGCGTAGGCCACCACGTCGCGGATTTCATCTTGCGTATAGAAGTAAGGACCGTAGGGCTTGTTCTGCCAATACATCGTGTGGCTGTACATATCCGTAAGACGGCAGTTGGCAGCGATGCTTCCCACCTCGGTCAGCTTGGGATATTTCTTGATTTCGATGCGCCAGCCCTGGTCGTCGCTGAGGTGCCAGTGGAAGCGGTTCATCTTGTAGTAGGCCATCACGTCGAGCATACGCTTGATGTCCTCCACGGTGAAGAAGTGGCGCGACACGTCGAGCATGAAACCGCGATACTCAAAGCGCGGCTCGTCCTCGATAGTGACCAACGGCAGGGCATAAGTGGTGACCGCAGGGTCGGCCACATTGGCCATGACATTGGCAGGCAACATTTTCTTGACGCTCTGGAAAGCGTAGAACAGGCCGAGGGCATCGGGCGCGCCGATGGTCACGCTGCCGGCTGCGACGGTCAGGGTGTAGACACCGGGCTTGCTTCCTTCAGCAGCCGTAGTCTTCTCTACCCGGAACAAGGCAGAGGCATCGCCGGCAACGGCCTTGACACGGCTGCCCGTGGCGTGGTTGTAGACGGTGATGAACTTGTTCACCTCTTCGACCATCTCCGCGTCGAGGTCGGCTGAATAGCCCACGAAAAAGTCGGCGGGAAGGGTCAATGTGCCCTCCCCTACCGTCATCGTCTTCGGCTTGGGGGTGAGGTTGACGAATGTCTGCGCCGATGCGGCCCAGGGCCACGCCAGCAGACAGAGCAATAAGCTCAGTAAAAACTTGTGCTTCATTGTGATTAGATTTATAGATGATATAATGATGTTTGTACTATGGTAAGAGCAGGTGAAAAAAGATGAAGGGGAAAGGCGATGAAGCCAAGCGGTAACAGACTGATGCTGCGCTGACTGCGACCTTTCCACGCCACCCCTTGCACAAGGAGGGACGTTTGCCGAGTGCAAAGAAAAGTAAAATTGATGGAAAGTGCACTGATTTAGACCGAAAAAAAGCATTTTTCACCTTTTTGGGGCTCCACAGGGCGCGCAGAGGCTGAGGAGACCGCCCCACAACGGAGGATGGACGCTTGCCCATGAACAAACGCAAAAAATCCCCGCCGCTCCTCACGATACGAGGGGAGTGGCGGGGATTTTCGGGATTTATACGCTACGGGCAGCTGTACAGGAGATTGGTCAGATGGTTTCCTGCTGCTGGCGTGCAGCCTGTGCCTTCTCGTACTCTTCCTTGTCGGCCACGACGATGCGGGCGAACTCGCGCAAGCCGGTACCGGCAGGGATGAGGTGGCCGCAGATGACGTTCTCCTTCATGCCTTCCAAGTAGTCCGTCTTTCCGGAGATGGCGGCTTCGTTGAGCACCTTGGTGGTTTCCTGGAAGGATGCGGCGGACATGAAGCTCTTGGTCTGCAGTGCCGCACGGGTGATACCTTGGAGAATCTGGGTGGAGGTGGCTGCCATGGCATCGCGCACCTTGACGAGCTTGAGGTCGCGGCGTTTGAGCTGCGAATTCTCGTCGCGGAGCTTGCGGGCGGTGACAATCATACCCTTCTTCATGGTTTCGCTGTCGCCAGCATCGACCACGACTTTCTTGCCCCAGATGCGGTCGTTCTCTTCGGCAAAGTCGAGCTTGTCGACAATCTGCTGTTCGAGGAAACGGGTATCGCCGGGTTCGTTGATCTGCACCTTGCGCATCATCTGGCGGACGATGACTTCAAAGTGCTTGTCGTTGATCTTCACACCTTGCAGACGGTAAACGTCCTGCACTTCGTTGACGATGTACTCCTGAACGGCGGTAGGACCCTTGATGGCGAGGATGTCGCCCGGGGTGATGGAACCGTCGGAAAGCGGGGTACCGGCACGCACGTAGTCGTTTTCCTGCACGAGGATTTGCTTGGCCAGAGGTACAAGGTATTTCTTGACTTCACCGAGCTTGGAGGTGACGATGATTTCGCGGTGGCCACGCTTGACATTGCCCATGGTGATTTCGCCGTCGATTTCGCTGACCACGGCGGGATTGCTCGGGTTGCGGGCCTCGAAGAGCTCGGTCACACGGGGCAGACCACCGGTGATGTCACCGGCCTTACCGACTACGCGAGGTATCTTGACGAGCACGTCACCGGCCTTGAGCTGCTGTCCGTCCTCCACGGCGATGTGGCCGTTGATGGGGAAGCTGTAGGTGCGGATGACTTCGCCGTCCTCGCCGATGATGTGGGCGGTGGGCACGTGGCTCTTGTCCTTGGACTCGATGACGATGCGTTCGCGAAGTCCGGTGGCTTCGTCTTCTTCTACACGGAAGCTGACACCTTCGGTAACATTTTCAAACTTGATGGTACCGGAGTTCTCGGTAACGATGACTGCGTTGAAGGGGTCCCACTTGGCAATCACGGTACCCTTCTCCACATGGTCGCCGTCGTTGACGAAGAGCTGGGAGCCGTAGGGCACGTTCTGGGTGGAGAGGATGATACCGGTGTTCTCGTCGATGAAGCGGACTTCGGCCAGACGACCTACGACTACCTTGCCGGGTTGTCCTTCTTCGGTGGTGACGTCAACGGTTCGCAATTCTTCAAACTCTACGCGGCAGTCGCTCTTGGCCACGATGGTGGCGTTAGCGGCAGCGTTCGAGGCAATACCACCGGCGTGGAACGTACGGAGGGTAAGCTGCGTACCGGGCTCGCCGATGGACTGGGCGGCAATGACACCCACGGCCTCGCCCTTCTGTACCATGCGGCTGGTGGCGAGGTTGCGGCCGTAGCACTTCATGCAGACACCGTGGCGGCTCTCGCAGGTAAGTACGGAACGGATTTCGACGCTCTCGATGGGGGAGGCTTCAATCTCGGCTGCAATGGGTTCGGTTATCTCTTCACCGGCGGCCACGATGAGCTTGCCGGTGGCAGGGTGAACAATGTCGTGAACTGACACACGACCCAAGATGCGCTCGCCGAGGGAGGAGATGATTTCGTCACCATCCTTCAGGGCGGTGCAAACGAGACCACGCAGGGTGCCGCAGTCTTCTTCCGTAATGATGACGTCGTGAGAAACGTCGACCAAACGGCGGGTGAGGTAACCGGCATCGGCTGTCTTCAAAGCGGTATCGGCCAGACCCTTACGGGCACCGTGGGTGGAGATGAAGTACTCCAGCACGGACATACCTTCCTTGAAGTTGGAGAGAATGGGGTTTTCAATAATCTGTGCGCCTTCGGCACCGGCTTTCTGGGGCTTGGCCATCAAACCACGCATACCGGCGAGCTGGGCAATCTGATCGGCAGAACCACGGGCACCGGAGTCAAGCATCATGAACACGGCGTTGAAGCCTTGGTCGGCTTCGGTCATCTGCTTCATGAGGGTTTTCTTCAAGTCGGTATTGACGTGGGTCCAGGTATCGATAACCTGATTGTAGCGTTCGTTGTCGGTGATGAAACCCATGTTGTAGTTCATCGTAATCTGGTCGATTTCCTCGTTACCGCGATTGACGATGTCTACTTTCTCCTCAGGGATGATAATGTCGTCGAGGTTGAAGGACAGACCACCCTCGTATGCCTTGCGATAGCCAAGGTTCTTGATACCATCAAGGAACTCGCAGGCACGAGCCATACCGACGGTCTTAATGACGAGGGTGATGACGTCGCGGAGCGACTTCTTGGAGATAACGGTGTTAATATAACCGCACTCCACGGGGATGATTTCGTTGACGATAACGCGGCCTACAGAGGTTTCAACGATGTGCTTGATGCGGTTGCCACGCTCGTCGAGGTCGTCGACCATTACTTTGACGGGAGCATGGACATCCACGCGCCGCTCGTTGAAGGCGATGAGGGCTTCTTCAGGACCGTAGAAGGTGAGTCCTGCACCCTTGGCACCGGGACGGAGCTTGGTGATGTAGTAGAGGCCGAGCACCATATCCTGTGAGGGCACGGTGATAGGCGCGCCGTTAGCGGGGTTGAGGATGTTGTGGCTCTGGAGCATCAACATCTGGGCTTCGAGAATGGCCTCGTTGCTCAAGGGGAGGTGTACAGCCATCTGGTCGCCGTCGAAGTCGGCGTTGAAGGCGGTACAGGCAAGGGGGTGCAGCTGGATGGCCTTACCCTCAATCATCTTGGGCTGGAAAGCCTGGATACCGAGGCGGTGGAGGGTCGGGGCACGGTTGAGCAGCACGGGATGGCCTTTCATGACGTACTCCAGGATGTCCCAAATGATGGGCTCGCGGCGGTCGACAATCTTCTTGGCGCTCTTCACGGTCTTCACGATGCCGCGCTCAATGAGCTTGCGGATGATGAAAGGTTTGTAAAGCTCGGCGGCCATGAGCTTAGGCAGACCGCACTCGCCCATCTTCAGCTCGGGACCTACCACGATAACGGAACGCGCGGAGTAGTCGACACGCTTACCGAGGAGGTTCTGGCGGAAACGGCCCTGCTTACCCTTGAGAGAGTCGGAGAGGGACTTGAGCGGACGGTTACTGTCGCTCTTGACGGCAGAACTCTTGCGGGAGTTGTCGAAGAGGCTGTCAACGGCTTCCTGAAGCATACGCTTTTCATTGCGCAGGATGACGTCGGGTGCCTTTATCTCCAGCAGTCGCTTGAGACGGTTGTTGCGGATGAGTACACGACGATAGAGGTCGTTGAGGTCGGAAGTGGCGAAACGGCCACCGTCCAGAGGTACGAGCGGGCGCAGGTCGGGCGGAGTTACGGGGATAACCTTCATAATCATCCACTCGGGCTTGTTGCGTTCGCGGCTGGTGCGGAAGGACTCTACCACCTGCAGACGCTTGAGTGCTTCGTTCTTGCGCTGCATGGAGGAGTCGGAGTTGGCACGGTCGCGGAGCTCGTAGGAAAGGGCATCGAGGTCAATGCGGGTGAGGAGGTCGTAGATAGCCTCGGCACCCATCTTGGCGATGAACTTGTTGGGGTCGCTGTCTTCCAGGTACTGGTTGTCCTTGGGCAGCTTTTTGAGCAGTTCGAGATACTCGTCCTCGGTGAGGAGGTCCTGCTCTGCCACGTCATCGGCCAGCACACCCGGCTGGATGACCACGTAGCGCTCATAATAGATAATGGAGTCGAGCTTCTTGGTGGGAATGCCAAGGAGGTAGCCCATCTTGTTGGGCAAGGAACGGAAGTACCAGATGTGGGCCACGGGGACTACCAGCTGGATGTGGCCGGCGCGTTCGCGGCGCACTTTCTTCTCGGTGACTTCCACACCGCAACGGTCGCAGACGATACCTTTGTAACGAATGCGCTTGTACTTTCCGCAATGGCATTCGTAGTCCTTGGTGGGACCGAAAATGCGTTCGCAGAACAGACCGTCGCGCTCGGGCTTATAGGTGCGGTAGTTGATGGTTTCGGGCTTCAAAACCTCACCATACGAATTAGCCATGATTTCTTCGGGCGAAGCTAAACCAATGGTAATCTTCGTAAAGTTACTCTTTATCTTATTGTCTCTTTTAAATGCCATGTTCTAAGAATTGTTGAGAGTGGTTTGTTGGTTTTTGCCCCCTTGCCAGACCGGAGAGAAGGTGCTCTCCGGCGGGTCGGAGGCGGTGAGGCTGTTAATCGAGCGAAACGCTTAAGCCCAAGCCTCGCAACTCGTGGAGCAATACGTTCAACGATTCGGGAATGCCCGGCGTTGGCATGGGTTCGCCCTTGACAATGGCTTCGTACGCCTTGGCACGGCCGGTAACGTCGTCGGACTTGATGGTGAGGATTTCCTGCAACACATGGGATGCGCCGAAGGCTTCGATGGCCCAAACTTCCATCTCTCCGAAACGCTGACCACCGAACTGGGCCTTACCGCCCAAAGGTTGCTGCGTGATGAGTGAGTACGGACCGATGGAACGTGCGTGCATTTTGTCCTCAACCATGTGGCCAAGTTTGAGCATGTAGGTTACACCCACTGTGGCCTTCTGGTCGAAAGGCTCGCCTGTGCCACCATCATAGAGCTGTGTGGAACAGTAACGCGGCAGTCCGGCCTTGTCGGTCCACTCGCACAAGTCGTTGAGCTTGGCACCGTCAAAGATGGGGGTGGCAAATTTCACGCCCAGCTTGCGGCCTGCATAGCCCAGCACGGCTTCGAATATCTGACCGAGGTTCATACGCGAAGGTACGCCGAGGGGGTTGAGCACGATGTCGACCGGAGTACCGTCGGCAAGGAAGGGCATGTCTTCCTGGCGAACAATTTTCGACACAATACCTTTGTTACCGTGACGACCGGCCATCTTGTCGCCCACGCCAATCTTGCGCTTCTTGGCCACATAGACCTTGGCTTGCTTGATGATGCCCGAAGGAAGGTCATCGCCGATGGTGATGGCGAACTTCTTGCGCTTGAGCACGGCATCGAGCTGGTTGTGCTTTTTCAGATAGTTGATGACCAACTGACGCACAAGGGTATTGGTGTGCTCATCGTCCGTCCAATCGTGAAGCTCAATGGCGGTGAAGTCGAGCGTGCTGAGAAGCGACTTGGTGAACTTGGCGCCTTTGGCAATGACTTCCGAACCTACGTTGTCCTTAATACCTTGCGATTTCTTCTCGCCCAACAACGAAAGGAGCTTGTCAATCATCAGCGACTTGAGTTCTCCGACTTCCTTGGCAAACTCGTCATCGAGTTTCTGGAGCATCACTTTATCGGCAGCCTTGGAGCTGCGAGTTTTCTGTACACGCGAGAAGAGGCGTTTGTTGATTACGACACCGGCCAAAGAGGGATTGGCTTTCAAAGAGGCATCTTTTACGTCGCCGGCCTTGTCACCGAAGATGGCACGGAGCAGTTTTTCTTCAGGAGTGGGGTCGCTTTCGCCCTTCGGAGTGATTTTACCGATAAGGATGTCGCCGGGAGCCACTCGGGCACCGATGCGGATGATACCATTCTCGTCCAGGTCTTTAGTGGCGTCTTCGCTGACATTGGGGATGTCGTTGGTGAACTCTTCCATACCGCGCTTGGTCTCGCGCACTTCCAAAGAGAACTCATCGACATGGACGGATGTAAGAATATCTTCTCGAACAATGCGTTCGTTGAGCACAATGGCATCCTCGTAGTTGTAACCCTTCCAAGGCATGTAAGCCACCAAGAGGTTACGACCTAAAGCCAATTCTCCATTCTCCGTAGCATAACCTTCAGTCAGGATGTCGCCTTTCTGTACCCGCTGTCCCTTTTCGCAGATGGGACGGAGGTCAATGGTCATGTTCTGATTGGTACGACGGAACTTAGGAATGGCATATTCTTTAACGTTGGAGTCGAAGCTGACGAACTCTTCGTCTTCCGTTCGGTCGTAGGCGATGCGGATGGTGGTAGCATCAACATATTCAATCACACCATTACCTTCTGCGATAATCATGGTGCGAGAGTCTTCACATACTTGTTTTTCAATACCGGTGCCGACAATGGGAGCTTCGCTGCGGATAAGGGGTACTGCCTGGCGCATCATGTTCGATCCCATCAATGCACGGTGGGCATCGTCGTGCTCCAGGAAGGGGATGAGAGAAGCTGCGATGGAGGCAATCTGCTGCGGTGCCACGTCAATCAGCTCTACCTGTGCAGGGGGCACCACGGGATAGTCGGCATCCTGGCGGCATTTTACTTTGTCGCGGATGAAGGTACCATCATCGTTCAGCGGAGCGTTACCCTGGCCAATGATTTTTCCTTCTTCTTCCTCTGCCGAGAGATAAACGACATCGTCGTTGTTGAGGTCGACAACGGAATTTTCCACCTTGCGGTACGGAGTTTCGATGAAGCCGAGGCTGTCAATCTTGGCGTAAACGCAAAGAGAGGAAATCAGACCGATGTTGGGGCCTTCAGGAGATTCGATAGGACAGAGGCGACCATAGTGGGTATAGTGTACGTCGCGCACCTCAAAACCGGCACGCTCACGCGACAGACCGCCGGGACCTAAGGCAGAAAGACGACGTTTGTGCGTTACCTCGGCCAACGGGTTGGTCTGGTCCATGAACTGCGACAAAGCATTGGTGCCGAAGAAGGAGTTGATAACGCTCGAAATGGTCTTGGCGTTAATCAAGTCGGTCGGCGTGAACACTTCGTTGTCGCGAACGTTCATTCGCTCACGGATAGTGCGGCTCATACGGGCCAAACCTATGGCAAACTGGTTGGAAAGTTGCTCTCCAACAGTACGTACACGACGATTGCTCAAATGGTCAATATCATCGACAGAAGCCTTGGAGTTAATCAGCTCGACAAGGTACTTGATGATTTCGATGATGTCCTCACGGGTCAGCACGCGCACTTCCATGTCGGTGCCGAGATTGAGCTTCTTGTTAATGCGGTAACGTCCCACCTCGCCCAGGTCGTAACGCTTTTCCGAGAAGAAGAGGTTGTTGATAACCTCACGGGCGGAAGCGTCATCAGCCGGGTCGGCATTACGCAACTGGCGATAAATGTAGAGCACAGCCTCCTTCTCCGAGTTGGAGGGGTCCTTCTGCAGGGTGTTGAAGATGATGGAGTAATCGGAAGCGGAAGCCTCTTCGTAGTGGAGCAGGATGCTCTGTGCGCCGGATTCGATGATGGCATCCACGTGCTCGGGTTCGAGCACCGTTTCGCGGTCGAGGATAACCTCGTTACGCTCGATGGATACCACTTCGCCGGTATCTTCGTCCACGAAGTCTTCCACCCAGCTCTTCAGCACACGAGCAGCCAGTTGACGTCCAATGACTTTCTTCAAATTGGTCTTGGTAACCTTCACTTCTTCGGCCAATTTGAATATCTGAAGGATGTCTTTGTCCGTTTCAAAACCAATGGCGCGCAAGAGGGTCGTAACGGGCAACTTCTTCTTACGGTCAATGTATGCGTACATCACATTGTTGATGTCCGTGGCAAACTCAATCCAGGAGCCCTTAAAGGGAATGATACGGGCAGAATAGAGTTGGGTACCATTGGCATGGATGCTGGACCCAAAGAACACGCCCGGCGAGCGGTGAAGCTGCGACACCACCACACGCTCGGCACCATTGATGATAAAGGTACCGTTTTCAGACATATAAGGTATCGCACCCAAGAATACGTCCTGCACTACGGTGTCGAAGTCCTCGTGGTCGGGGTCTGTGCAGTAAAGTTTAAGCTTTGCCTTTAAGGGTACACTATAAGTCAAGCCGCGTTCCAAACACTCCTGTATGGTGTAGCGAGGCTCATCAATATAATAGTCAATGAACTCCAGCACAAAGTTGTTGCGAGTATCTGCAATGGGGAAGTTCTCAGCAAAAACTTTGTACAGGCCGTCGTTCTTACGCAATTCACTCGGAGTATCCAATTGGAGGAAATCACGGAAAGACTTTAACTGTACGTCCAAAAAATCCGGATAAGGCATCGGATTCTTTACGGAGGCAAAGTTTACGCGTTGGTTTATTACTCTGGAAGACATTCGAAGAGATATAGTGTGGAATAAAAGAAAAGGAAAATACAGAACGTGTACTCAGCGACACGGACCCGGCAGTAATATAGTTCATGGTCTTTTGACCCTATGAACACATGAAGACACAAAAAGGTTATGAACCCTCTACCAGAGGATCCATAACCAAAGAAATATT
>SFPC01000085.1 GCA_004552195.1 Bacteroidales bacterium
GCGCAGTTCCTTCCGAAGGAGATGCTTGCTTTCGACCCTCTCCTTCCGAAGGAAGAGTATGAACGGCAGCTCCCCTTCCGCCTGTGGCATCTCATCTATTCGCTCGGAGGTGATGACGAGGAGGATCTGTTGGCAGGCAAGATTCGGGAACTCACCGGAGTGGATGATGAGACTGCACACAAGATTGCCGGAATCGAGTTCGAAGATCGTTTCTGCGGACTTAGCCACAAGGCCATGCGCAAGATTCTTCCGGTGATGATGTCCGGAGTGAAGTATTCCCAATCTGTGGTGGCCGCCGGTTACAAGTACGGCACCGTGACCGCCGGGACTCTTGACAGGATGCCGGATCTGTCTGCCAACCATTTTTGGAACCCGGTTGTCGAGAAACTCTTTTTTCAGGTCATTCATATAGTGAACTCCCTTATGGAGGAAGGTCAGAAGCCTGATGCCATAAGGCTCTGTCTGGATATCCCGGTGGGATCATATATCCGTAAGGAGATGCAGCGACTTCTGAAGATGGTGGTCTATCATTCCAAAGTGTTCTTCCGCAAGCGGGACGAAGCATCAGATGTGGATTACATCGCTGATGCGAAGGATGCCCTGCGCATAGCTGCGGGAAGTGGCTTCGATAAGGACGAGTTCGAGCGGCAGTCGCAGCGTGTCCTGGATGAAATGCTTGTATCTTACCGGGTGCAGGGCCGTGTGGCGACGGCGAACACCAACCGAATCAAGGTCGGCGGCGGACGGATTGTCGAGCAGAAGTGCCTCACTCCGAGAAGACAGATCCATAAGGAGCAGATATACCGCAGAAAGGAGACCGCCGATGGGGCGGTGACGTTTGTCATCAGGAAGCCCGCTTCGGGGGATGACTTTCAGGAAGGGCAGAAGAAGATGACTGTCGGGAGCAGGATTCCGGCATATCCGCTTCGCTGGAAGCGTGACAAGGAGGGTCGTCTGATCCTGGATTCCGAAGGCAATCCGATTCCCAATGATTATGTCATCTTCAGGAACAACCATCATGTCGCCGTCTATGAGGATACTGACGGAAAGCTGCACGAGGAGGTGGTCACCTTCAAGCAGGCGCTGGATAGAAGGGTGAAGGGAAGGCCCGCCATCGACAGGGACTATAACAGGGATGCCGGATGGGGTTTCTGCTACAGCATCTGCATCAATGAGATGTTCGTGTTCCCGGACGAGAGCGCAGGTTTCGAGCCGAAGGCGGTTGACCTTATGGACCGGGAGAACCGGCCTCTTATCGGCAAGCACCTTTTCCGGGTGCAGAAGTTAAGTCACAAGAGCTACTCCTTCGTGCTTCACAGCAACCCATCGCTGGAGCAGGACCGTGCGATGAAGGACATCACATGGAAGCGGGTCCACTCCCCTGCCGGCATGAAGGGGGCGATAAAGGTGAGACTCAATCATCTTGGGGAAATCGTCGAGGTCGGCGATGTGTGCTGATGGATTTTGCAACCGAAAAATAAGCTGCCCAATTCCACCTGGACGTGAACAGTTCGAAGAAAGATAACAGGGGCCGGTCATCGGAAGATGGCTGGCCCCTTGAAATGTCTGCATGGTGAATCACAATTATGTTCCACGCAGGCGATATTTCGCCAATGTAAAAATAGTTCATTTCCTGGACAATTCCAAATAAATGTTTGGTATAAGTTTGGGAAATTGGTATGAGTTTGGTGAAAATCAATCCCGGCAGAAGAACGTCCTTATGTCCTCATCCGGAATCCTCATTCCCCATTTGTCCGGCTCCTTTCGTGTCATCTTCCCATACGGACTCCTCGGACCCTTGTGGACAGCCTCAAGATCCTTCATGGGTGTACCCATCATCGAGTGCGTCTTACTCTTCAGAAGCCCGGCGATTTCCGGAGCGCCTTCATCAAGACCCTTTAATGCAGCCTCGCAGACATCCCGGTCATGGATCCTTCCCTTGCGGTATGCCGCCGGGAAGACGGGACCGTACTTCCACACCTGCGGCTGCTCAATCCCCAAAGGGTTGCCGGAGGCGAGACAGGAGCCGTACAGGCACCAGAGGATGAGCTGAGCCTTCGACATGGAGAGCCTGTATCCAGCAACCTCGGCCACTCTCGCGATGGCATCGATAAGTACTATGCTGTCATAGGACGCACTGTCTGCAGGTGCACCCGGTGCACCGCCTTCAGACCTCTTCTCTTCCGGCTTTCCCGCTTCCCCTTCCTCCGCATTCGCCTCTTCCGTCATTATCTCCGCTTTCCTGACCTTTTCATCCTTCATTTCCTTGTCCTTCTCTCCAGGCCTCTCTGTGACGCTGTCACCGAGCAAGGCGGCAAGGGACAGCGGATGGATGGAGAGTGTCCTGAGCCTTGGCAGGTTCTGGGCGGGATGCAGTTCCCTGAACTTCATCCTGAAGGACTTAATGAGGTCGTTGATGGCTGTCCTGACCTCGCTTTCCTGCATCTGTGTGTCCTGCCCGTTTATCCATCGGATGACTCCCTCCATCCTCTCAAGAGTTACTGCATTCGTCGTTTCCATATCGTCAGAGATTTACTGTTGATGTCCGCCGGACATCCCGTCGGAACGGTGCAGACAAGGGGGACGGAAGAGGCACCGCAGTGAACGGACCGAAGGCAAACGATGCGGCCTTGTCCGTGTCGGCTTGCCGAGGGGATGTGAGCAGAGGAGCTGTGCGGCCCCAACTTCGCAAAGTGCAGACGGATGGCGGGCGTGGAACAGAAAAAGGGCGGCAGCACACTTGCCGCCGCCCTGGTCAGGAGTCCCTACGTCATTCCTCTTTCCTCTCCGTCCGGGTTCGTCTTCTCCTCGAGTGACCGCGCGCTGCGCACCGGAGGATATCGAGTGACCACTCGACCTCACTGATGGCCTCGTCGATGCTCTTTGACTCCGCGAATCCATCCACAACGCTGTTCGCCTTGCTTCGCAGCTCTCTGAGGGTATCGAGGAACGCTTGCGCATCCTCGAGGCAGTCGGATGCCGATGTCCTGCATCCCCGCATCTCCTCGATGGCGGCGATGGCATTGTCGGCTTCCATCAGGGCATCCCCGATGATGTTGAACTCCGTGCATCCGCCGTGTGCGGATGCGGTTCTGCGTGCCGCCATCAGGCCTGACTGGTAGTGTCTTCCACTTTCTGCGGCTTCTTCAAGAAGGTGATAAATTACTTCTCTTGTCATAAAAACAATGTTTTAAAAGGTTATTATATCCGGCGGGAACCGTTCCCGTCCGTTTTTCGCCTCAGGTGGCGGAAGCCGTTCGGAAGGGATGCTCTCGGTGGATTGTCGTGTATGTCATCGTTCCCTGACGGGAAGTATCGTGTTTCCTTGCAGGTGAGTGTGGCAGGAGTCTTTCCCACAGATGCGCACAGGCTCCTGCGGGTGTCCGGGCAACGTGTTGCCGGGACACGACCCGCCAGCATTAGCTGTCCGCAGCGGGCCTGAAAGCAGATGTGGAGAAAGACAGGGAAGCATGTTCCGGACGGCGTGTCCCAGCGTCCAGGAGCCTCACCCGCTTCCGCGTTAGGCCGGATAACGCGAAAGCATGTGAGAAGGGACAGGGACTGCCTTCCTAACCCGTTCCACGCACGGCAGGAGGCCGAAGGGAACGTCGGCGAAGGCAAGACTTCCGGAACATGCGGCGGGAGAGGGTCTCCACATCCACTTCCAGGATGGTCTGTCCTGTTGTCGGACAGTTCGTGACAGGTGACAGTATTCAATGTATCGTGGTGAGTGGTTTGCATCGTCTTTTGGTCTTGAGGAATCTACCTAAGCTCTTAAATAGTGCGTCGCAGGCCGGAATCAATGTTAAAATTACAAAATAGGCGCGGGAAAGCTCCCGTCTTCAAACGGGGTGGATGAAAGCGCCCACATTCGTTTTCATAATTCAATGGTTTTTAGTATATTCGTACCATGTTGACATACAGGTACAAACTCTACAGTTCAAAGCGCAACCGCAATATAGATGCGATGCTGCGCGAGGCCTGTTTTGTCTGGAACCACGCCCTCGCACTTCAGAAACGCTACTACCGTCTGTTTAACGGATACATCGGTTTGAATACAATGCAAAAGCATTTTGCAAAGCGTATCAGCCGCTGCCGTCTGCACAGCCAGACCGTCCAGGAGATATTGGAGAGGCTTGATGCCTCGTACCAGCGTTTTTTTCTGCACTTGTCGACCAGACCGCCGAAGTTCAAGCGCGCCGAGCAGTTCCGAAGCATCGTGTACAAGCAGGGCGGATTCAAGCTGAACTCCAACGTGCTTGTCCTGAATTCCATAAAGCAGCACTTCCAGTTCTCGTATTCCCGTCCGTGGGAGGGACAAGTCAAGCAGATCCGGATCAGGCGCAGTCCTCTCGGCGAGTACTACCTGTACATCGTCACCGATGCGGTTGCGCAACCCCGCCGAAAGACACACGATGGTGCATCGGTCGGGATGGACTTCGGTCTGAAGACCTACCTCACCCTGAGCGACGGGACGAAGATTGATAATCCGCTGTTCCTCAGGCAGGGACTGAGCGACCTGCGCAAGGCCTCCCGCCGTCTGTCCAGGTGCGAAAGAGGCTCGTCTCACCGCCGTGCGGCGAGGCTCGCCCTTGACCGCATCCACGAGGAGATCACGAATCGCCGTGACGACTGGCAGTGGAAGCTCGCCCACGAGCTGTGCCGTGCCTACGACACGCTCTGCGTGGAGGACCTGCAGCTGGCAGGGATGTCCCGTCTGTGGGGTAGAAAGATGGCGGACCTCGCCTTCGGCTCGTTCGTGCAGAAACTCGAGCATACGGCATCCAAGTACGGCTGCGAGGTGCGCAAGGTGGACAGGTTCTATCCGAGCAGCAGGACCTGTTCTGTATGTCAGTATGTCAATGAACATCTGAGTCTTCGTGACAGGCATTGGACCTGTCCGGAGTGCGGAACGCATCACGACAGGGATGCGAACGCAGCAACCAATATCCTGAGGCAGGGCATTGCCTCGTCAGGGAGTACCCGTAAGACGAAGGTTCGCCTTCGCAAGGTGCGCTAGCCACCTGAGAATCTCCGTCCTTCAGGGCGGGGAGTATGTCAATCAGTTATCAGGCACGGTGAGCCATATCAATAAAAAATCCGTGGCGATTCACATCGTCACGGACCGTCGGCATATTGCCCCTTGAGCATTATCTGTGTAGAATGAAGAAAAATGTGTTTAGTACATCACTGTCATTTACGAGATGTGGGCCTGCCTGTTTTGTTGCATATGAATGTGTTTACATGGGTGTATCTATTCCGGAAGATCCTCCGCATCCTGCCTCTGTCCCCTCGGGCGCAGATTTCCTATGATGGGAGTGTACTGCCTTGCCTGTTCATCGGAGAGGCCCATGTCATCGCGCTTCTTCTTGCTCAGCCCGAGCTTGATGAAGTGGGTGTTGCCGTACTTCCCCTCGGGACTCTCGCGGACTTCGATGTCCATGTAGATATGTCCGCCCTTGTCCTTTGCCCCGATGAAGATCGCAGGATTGGTGTCCACGGGAATGATGATGGAACGCTTTCCGTTCACGGTGGTGTTTATCTGCACTCCATTGAGCGCAGAAAGGTCGATGCTGCCGACCAGTGACTGGTTCTGTGCCATATTGTATCCTTTTCTCTTGCTTCGCAAAGATAATTATAAATTTACATAACGCAAGTAAATAATTACATAAAACTATTATTAAATTACTTCAGCAAGAATTTTCTTGCTCCGGCAGTCTTGGTTGCGTACTTCCCGTAGACCTCCGGTTCGTCCTTCTGGAGGCTCCTGGCGTCGAGGGTGACGGTCGTCTGAGTGCTCGTGTACCTGTCCCAGAGGTCAGGACGGTCTGCCTTGAACGTGTCCTCGTCGAAGACGGTCCTGGAGCTGTTCTTCCAGGTGGCGAGGGTCTTCACCTCCCCGGTGTCCCTATCCGTGAAGACGAGGGCCTCGCATCCTCCGGTGGCCATCTTCAGCGCATCGGTCAGAGTCTCCTCTCTCTCTTCGAGCTCCTTCAGCTGGCTCCGGCACTCCTTGAGGGCCTTCCACATCGCGTGGTCGTTCTCGGTCGCCTCTGCCTCGCTCCCCTTGCGCGCCTCGGGGAAGCTCCTCAGCACGTCCTCCGCGTTGATGTCCGGAGGGCATACCCCGGCGAGGAGATTCTCGTGCCAGAAGCGGTCGATCCTCTTTATTAGCTCGTCGAAGAACGGAGGGTTGAAATCGATCTCCACGTAGTCGAAGTGGTTTGCCCCCGGAGCGAAGCTCAGCCAGCACAGAGCGCCGCTGCCGACTCCCATGATGCCCATCTGGTACTGTATCTGGCAGTACCAGTAGTCGGGCAGGTCGTCCTTATACACGGCCTTGCCTGTGCGCTTTATCTCCAGTATCCTCGCATTCGCGAGAGTCTGCCCCTCGGCGGGCGTGCCCTTCGGCCACCAGAGGCGGTCGGGGCTGACCCTAAGGTAGTCCCTCTCGGTGTCCACCGCCATCCAGTCCCCTTCGGAGGTGACGTCAACGATGTTGCCCGTCTTCCAGGCGAACCACTCCGCTATGGCGGGCTCGAGGATATGGCCCTCGGCCATGGCGTCGTTCTCCGGGTCAGGGGCTCTCAGGCCCTTTCGGACCTCGTAGAGCTTGCGCGGCGTGGAGAAGGGGCTGACACCCATTATCGTTCCGGCATCGGAAGATCCGATGCCCTTCTTTCTCTCTTCAAGCCACTCCTCATGGGTGGCCGGTCTTATGATTCTGTAAGCCATAATCTGTTATTTGTTTTTATTCAACTTGTCCTTGATTTCCTCGTACCTTGCGAACTGGACCTGCTCCCTGAAGCGGTTTCCCGCGCGCCAGAACTCCTGCCACAGATCAGACGGATCCTCTCCGTCCCCATTGACGCGGAAGGTGATGTCCGGGTATCTGAGGGACAGTTCCCTTATATCCGTATCGTAGCTGTACCATTTGACGTTGATTGACTCGAAGGACGACATCCCGTTGTCTCCCATAATGGCATCAATGTCCTCTAGCATCCTTTGGTACTGTTCCCTCGGGCCCTCCTCGAGGGCGAGGGAAAACGTAGTGTAGTATCCCATATCTGAAGAATTAACCCTTGGTCAGAACCAGCTGAAGTGGTAAAAGCCGTTCCTGTGGTCACCGGTCTGCTCGAAGCGCCGGAGTGTCGAGACGACCTCGTCCCTGAATTCCTCGTCGGTGGCCCTTCCGACGTAGTCCGCATCGAAGTAGCTCCGGATTTTCTCGGCGCTCTTTGTCCCGATGTCGTCTACGGCCGCCCGGAACTGATCCTCGGGGATCTCCCAGTCCCCTACCGCATCGTCGTTGAGTGTCTCGAGGACATCGCATCCGCTGTCCTCAAGGAGCCTCATCAGCTCGTCAATCTGCCAGTTGAAACCGCAATCCCCGTACTCGATTTCACGCCTGATTTGAACGTGTATCCTGTTTCCCATGATAGATAGTGTTTGATTGTTTGGTGATGGAGGAGGCCCGGTCAGGCCTCCTCGTAGATTTTGTAGATAGCAATTGAAAATTCCCCCAGGAAAATCATTGAAAAAGGGACCATAGAGATAGGAGTTTTAGCTTTGTGGAAACAAAGTTCAAACACATGATCACTATGGACAAAAAACAACAAATCCTTCATCTCTACAGAGTAGAAGAACTCAGTCTGAGGGACATCTCCCGCAAGCTGAATGTTGACCGCAAGACGGTCACCCGACTCATCAATGCTTATGAGGCACACATCAAGTCAAATCCCGAGTCTGGGATAGACGAGTTCCTGGCAATCACGCCGAAGTACAAATCCCGCGCATACACTCCCAGAGTGGTTAGAGACTCCG
>SFPC01000086.1 GCA_004552195.1 Bacteroidales bacterium
ATATGTCACCTATTGTCAGCATCATCATGGGAAGCACCTCCGACCTTCCCGTCATGGAGAAAGCAGCCCGCTTTCTCGAAGAAATGGAGATACCCTTTGAAATGAACGCCCTCTCTGCCCACCGCACGCCGCGCGAAGTGGACGAATTTGCCCGCCACGCCGCCGACAGGGGGCTGCGCGTCATCATCGCCGGCGCCGGCATGGCCGCCGCACTCCCCGGAGTGATTGCAGCAGGCACCACACTGCCCGTCATCGGCGTGCCCATCAAAGGCATGCTCGACGGACTCGACGCCATGCTCTCCATCATACAGATGCCTCCGGGCATACCCGTGGCCACAGTCGGCGTGAACGGCGCACAGAACGCCGCCATTCTCGCAGCAGAGATGCTCGCACTCTCCGACCAGGCGCTCGCAGAACGACTGAGCCACTACAAAGAAAGCCTGAAGCAGAAAATCGTGAAGGCAAACGAGGAACTCAGCGAAGTGAAGTATACTTTCAAGACCAACTGACATGGACTTGTTCAACTACCATCCACGCCGCTCCCACCGGGTCGACGTGGGCAACCGACCACTCGGCGGCGACGAACCGCTGCGCATACAGAGCATGACCACAACGGTCACGACGGACGTCGAAGCCTCCCTACGCCAGTGTCGGGCCATCTTCGACGCGGGAGCGGACTACGTGCGACTCACCACACAGGGCACCCGCGAGGCCGAAGCCCTCAAGCCGCTCCGCGAAGCCCTCAACCGCGAGGGCTACGACCGCCCGCTCGTGGCCGACGTACACTTCAATCCCAACGTGGCCGACGTGGCCGCCACCATCGTGGAGAAGGTGCGCATCAACCCGGGCAACTACGTCGATCCGGCCCGCCAGTTCAAACACCTGGAGTATACCGACGAGGAATATGCAGCCGAACTGGCCCGGTTGGAAGCCCGCTTCGTCCGTCTGCTGGCCATCTGTCGCGAACACCACACCGCGCTGCGCATCGGCGTGAACCACGGTTCGCTCTCCGACCGCATCATGTGCCGCTACGGCGACACGCCTGAGGGCATCGTGGAGAGCTGTATGGAATTTCTCCGCGTGTGTGTGAAAGAAAAGTTCACCGACGTGGTCATCTCCATCAAGGCCTCCAACACGCAGGTCATGGTGCGCAGCGTCCGCCTGCTCTGCCGCGTGATGGAACAGGAGGGCATGGACTTCCCGCTCCACCTGGGCGTGACGGAAGCCGGCGAGGGCGAGGACGGCCGCATCAAGAGTGCCGTAGGCATCGGCGCCCTGCTGGCCGACGGCGTGGGCGACACGTTGCGGGTGAGCCTCAGCGAACCGCCCGAGGCGGAAGTGCCCGTGGCCTACAAACTGGCGGAATACGTGGTGCGCAGGGCCGGCCACCCGGCCATACCCGCCACGGCAGCACCCGACTTTTGCTACGAAAATCCCGGCCGACGCCCCACCCGGGCGGTAGGTCCCGTGGGTGGCAGCGGCGTGCCCGTGGTCATCGCCCCGGTGCTCTCCGGCGAAGTGCCGCCCGCACGGCCCGGATGTCCCGAACCCGACTTTTACTACACCGGGCGCAACCTCCCGCCGGCCGATCGGCGTCGCCAAGGGCCGGGCTACCTCGTCGACGCCGACCTGTGGCAGGGCGAGGCCGACACCTACCCCGTGTTTACCAAAGAACAGCTGATGTTCATCCCCGCCTGCCACGCCCGGATGAAGTTCCTCTTCCTCACCTACCTCATGCTCGACGACGAAACGAAGGCCCTGCTCCGCACAGACCCCAACGTGGTGCTCATCGCGCAGAGCAACCACGCCAACCGCCTGGGCGAACAGCGCGCCCTGGTGCATGAACTGTGGCGCGAGGGCATCACCACGCCCGTAGTCTTCTTCCAGCACTACCTGCTCGGAGCTTCGCGCAAGGAGGACTTCCAGCTCTATGCCGCAGCGGACATGGGCGCACTCATGTTCGACGGCCTGACGGACGGCATCATGCTCTTCTGCCAGTCGCCGGAGGGCGACCGCCCCATGCCGGCGGAGACGGTCTGCGACACGGCCTTTGCCATACTCCAGGCGGCCCGGCTGCGCACCACAAAAACGGAGTACATCTCCTGCCCCGGCTGCGGCCGCACGCTCTACGACCTACCCGGAACCATAGCCCGCATCAAGGCCGCCACAGCGCACCTCAAAGGACTGAAAATCGGCATCATGGGCTGCATCGTCAACGGACCGGGCGAAATGGCCGACGCCGACTACGGCTACGTGGGCGCAGCCCGCGGAAAGGTGAGCCTCTACCGGGGAAAACAGTGTGTGGAAAAGAACATACCGGCCGAAGAGGCCGTCGAAAAACTCCTCGCGCTCATCGAGAGCGACCAACGAAACGAGGCATAACACCTCCGGCCCGACACCCCCCGTCATCTCGCTGACGGCCTCCACCTCCTCTCCCCTTTCATGGGCGACAACTCAGACAACCTCAGACCACTTTTCCACAGTGTTCTCCGATTGTCCCGGTTGTCGCCCCATTTTTTCTGACAACAACCTAGACAACTTATACAACTTCTGACAACGCAATAAATGTTGTTTGATGTTGTCTTCGTTGTCGTCCCATTTTTCTGACAACAACAAGAAACAACAAATGACAACTGCCTAAAACCAAAAAGTTGTCACATGTTGTCCCATGTTGTCGTCAATTATTTTTTACAACAACCAAGACAACTTATACAACTTCTGACAACGCAATAAATGTTGTTTGATGTTGTCTTCGTTGTCGTCAAAAAACATCGCGCCTTCGGCGAAGGCGATGCAAAAAGTCGGCGAGTAGAAAAAACAACTCGGCGAGTAGAAAAAAATAGTCCGGGACTTGTCGCGCACAAGTGGCGGACTTGTTGCGCCGCCCGCCCGCAACAAAACAGCCCCGACGAAAGTTTTTGTCCCTTTTCGGATTCATCCGTCAATTCCTTCGTATCTTCGCACCGCCTCCCCACCCTCCGACGCCACAGGCCGACGGAGCCGAGGCACCACAGCGAGCCGGAGCGGACCGCCACGCCGCAGCAGCCTGTTTTTCGCACTCAGAGGGTTACTTTCGCCCACCGAAAAACATCAATCACCACAAGGCAAAAACAGCACAGCCACCCTCCGGCCACCCCATGCACACGAACGAAACGAGAACGCCAGCTTCAGACACAACCATGCCAATCGCGCTCAATCAATTCCGACAGCAGAAGGAAGCACAGATGGTGGCAGGAGTCTACACCAAAGACCCCATTGCCGTTACCGAGCTCTACAAATACTGCGAACGGTATTTCCTCAACCATTTCCGAGGCATCTTCTTCGCTCCGGACAAGGTGGCCGAAGACATACTCCAACAAACCTTCCTCACCCTCTGGACACAAATCGAGGAACACCGCATCTACGCCGACAACATGCAGCTCTACGGACGAAACGGCAAGCCATTCACCGCAGACCTGCTCACCTACTTCATGGCCATGGCCAAAAACAAACACAAGGAGTGGGCCAGAGGAAACACCGACACAGAATTCTGCGACGAGCTCCTCTCTCCCGACACACGCCTCAAGGCCCAGCCCGAACCCTTCACCGGGGAAAGCGAAGATGACTACTGGACACAACGGCAACGCGAAATCCTGGCAGAAGTTATAGCAGAAATGCCCAAAAGATGCTACGACATTCTCACCAAGTACTACTACGAAGAGAAGGACCTCGACACCATTCTCCTCGAAATAGACACCATCACCACCAAAAACGCACTGAAAACAAAAAAGTACAAGTGTATGGAAAACCTCCGCGAGGTGGCATGGAAAATCTACTCGCAAGAACTCAACGCTTAAAGCACGACCATCATGGATAAAGACTTTCAAGACCTCATCGACCGCTTCTTGCTTCATCCTGACTCGATGCCGAACGAAGAGAAGCAACACTTCATGCAGGAAGTGGCAAGCGACCCGAAAAAAAGGGAGCAGTACCACTTCACACGCCTGCTGAAAGATACCATATCCCAACGCGAAGAGAAACTGAAGTTCCTGCACCGACTCAAACGCATGGAGCTGGAAGTGGCAGCCCTCCAGCCGGCATGCTGCGCCTGCCCACCGCCACCACCCGCCACGAAGCCCAAACGTCAGGCCGCCGCCCTAAAGGCAAAACCGCAAACGCAACAGCCGCAACAACCCGCCCGGCGCACCGCCTCACGCCACAACAAACTGATGTGGGGCGGAGGCATCGCAGCAGCCTTGGGAATGGGATTCATGGGCCTCAACCACTACATGGCCGACATGGACTCCGCAGCCGACATCGCCGCACCCGCCGACCTCTCCGACACCCCCGATAACCAACCCTCCATGCCCCTCAACCAACAAGGCAACTATTCCAATTTCTCCGAAGAGAATTTCGAACCCGACCTGGCCGAACCCGCCGCAGAAGCAGCCCCCGACACCCTCGACACACCCAATGACGCTGAGGAATAACCACCCCGTGCCACAGCCCGGCCGCCCCGGGAGCCGCAAGCCCCTCTCAACCCGGCATTGCAACCCCAGGTGTGCAAAAAAATGCTTATTTGCACTATTTTTGATGTAGGTTTGCACATTTTTCTGTCCTAATAAAAATAAAAAAAGAAAAAAACGCTACCTTTGTCCCGCTTCATTGGTGCATATTCCACTTTTCCGTGGGAATGCAAGGCGTACAAAACAGCAGATGAAAAGTATTTTGCTAATTGTTTGGCAATTCTGTCGATACCTGTTTTGGCCTCAGAAAAGGAATCAACAGCCCGACAACTAACATCCTGCCCACAATGGAAATCAACAATAACTGTCTGGAACAGCTCTTAGAAGAAGCGGCACAATCGCCCCGGTTGCGCCAAAGCCAAGACATGCGCACTGCCCCAACCGACGGAAGCCAACGCATGCTCAACGCGCTGATGCCCGGAACCCAAGTGCCCATTCACCGACACCCCCTCACGAGCGAAACAGTGATTTGCCTCAGCGGTAAACTCGACGAAGTAATCTTTGAAGAAACCACCGACGCCGAAGGCAACAGCCAACTCCGCGAAACAACCCGTATCAGACTATGCCCCAACGAGGGCAACTACGGTTGCCAAGTGCCCCAAGGAGCATGGCACAAGGTGGAAGTGTACGAACCCTCCATCATCTTTGAAGCAAAGGACGGACCCTATGCACCCGCTGCACCCGAGGACATCCGAAACCTTTAACCCCGGCTCCTAAGCCAATCACTCAGATTCCAAAGCCTATCACTCAGGCTCCCAAACCTATAACCACGGCGGTAAAACCACCGCCCTGCAGAAAGAACAAGAAGGCTCCGATGGCCCCCTGCCGGAGACCTTCGCACAATAAAGAGATGGTATGAGTATTTTCAGCAAATTTTTCAACTGGTATTTCGGCCGAAAGACATTGCCTTACTGGTGCATCGTCATCTTCGACTTCTGCTTGTGCTTCTTCGGCGCAATCACCATATTCCTCCTGCGCCACCCGGCAACCGAGCTGTTAGAAGAATGGCCATTGCTGAGCCGCACGGTACTAATCTGCTGCGCGGCCAACCTCATCGGCTTCCGCGCGTTCCACACCTACTCCGGCATCCTGCGCTACTCGCAGTTCGTCGACCTCCTGCGCGTGGTCTACGCCAGCCTCCTGGCCTTCGTGCTCGCCTGGGCCTTCAACATGGCCAACATCCACTGGGGCTGGACCGACATCTTCTACCCCTTCACCGGACGGATGCTGGTGGGCATCTTCCTCGGCACCACCTCGATGCTCTGCGCCTCCCGCGTCATCATACGCCTGCTCTTCGACAGCGTACTCGTGGGCAAAACCGCCGTACGCGCCTTCGTCTACGGCACACGCGCCGGAGCAGTGGCTCTGACCAACGAGGTGCGCTCCGTGAAGCCCGTGAAGTTCATCATCGACGCCTACATCGGCGACGAAAAGGAGAAGTACAAAGAACGCCTCATGGGACGACGCATCTACTCCATCCATGAGGACATCATGGAGCTCATCCGCGAAAAAAACATCAAGGCCATACTCGTCAGCCCGCTCAAACAGGAAAGCTTCCTCCGCAACCGGGCCTTCCAGGACCTGCTCATCGAAGCCGGAGTGAAAATCTACATCTCACAGAACGCCGAAGAGTGGCAAAACCAAACGCATAAAAAAGACCGCATGCGCATACGCGAGGTCAACATCGAAGACCTCCTCCCGCGCGACGAGATACAGGTGGACATGGACGCCGTGGGCGCACTCCTCACCGGCCGAAAAGTGCTCATCACCGGCTCGGCAGGTAGCATAGGCTCCGAAATGGTCAGACAAATCGCCATTTACAACCCCTCCGAAATGATGCTCATCGACCAGGCGGAAACTCCCCAACACGACATCCGCCTCATGATGCAAAAACAATACCCCCACATCACCGCACACACCGTGGTCACCAGCATCTGCAAGCAGGACCGCATGGAAGAGGTGTTCCGCACCTTCCAACCCGACTACGTGTTCCACGCAGCCGCCTACAAACACGTGCCGATGATGGAGGACAATCCCAGCGAAAGCGTACAGAACAACGTGTGGGGCACCAAAATCATTGCCGACCTGAGCGTGAAATACGGAGTCAAGAAGTTCGTCATGATTTCCACGGACAAAGCCGTCAACCCCACCAATGTCATGGGCTGCTCCAAGCGCATCTGCGAAATCTATGTGCAGAGCCTCGACCACGCCATCAAGGAGGGCAGCGTAAAAGGCTGCACGCAGTTCGTAACCACGCGCTTCGGCAACGTGCTCGGCTCCAACGGCTCCGTCATCCCCCTCTTCCGTAAACAGCTCGCCGAGGGCGGACCACTCACCGTTACCCACCCCGACATCATCCGCTTCTTCATGCTCATACCCGAAGCCTGCAAACTCGTGCTCGAAGCAGGCACACACGGCAAGGGCGGAGAAATCTTCGTGTTCGACATGGGCGAGCCCGTACGCATCGCCGACCTCGCACGACGCATGATACAGCTCAGCGGATGCCACGACGTGCAAATCAAATACACCGGACTGCGCGAGGGAGAAAAGCTCTACGAAGAAGTACTCAACGAAAACGAAGGCACACTACCCTCCTTCCACCGCAAAATACGCATCGCAGAGGTCAGAAGCTACAGCTACGAAGAAGCCGACAAGGACCTCAAGGAACTACTCGACATCGCTGCAAAATACAACGACATGGAAACCGTGCGCAAAATGAAGGAAATCGTACCCGAGTACATCAGCAAACATTCACGCTACGAGGTCCTCGACCCACACAACGAGCCCAAGGCATAATGCCTGACCCCGGCGGCTCCGCCTCCCCCGGCGAACATTCCGAAAGCACCAGCTGCCGCCCCGCAAATGCGTTTTGCCATCCCGCAAATGCGCGTAGCGGCTCCGCCTCCCAAAATATTTCTCCGAAGCTTGGCTCTTCACTGCAAAAGCCCTATCTTCGCACCCGCAAATGCGCTTGTGGCGAAATTGGTAGACGCGCCAGACTTAGGATCTGGTGGTTTCGGCCGTGTAGGTTCGAGTCCTATCAGGCGCACCATAAGAAATCCTAACTGCTTGAATATGAGCAGTTAGGATTTTTGCTTTTATATATTTGGCAACATTTTTGCAACGTATTTCAAGATAGTGCAAGGTTTCCGGCGTTTTACACGCTTGGATGATTAAATAAGTAGGTGTTTAAAATTAGTTTATATTTATATGATTAATCAAAGTTTGCATATATCATCTGTCCCCTCTTGGGCGCATTTAGTTCCTTGTTTTTTC
>SFPC01000087.1 GCA_004552195.1 Bacteroidales bacterium
CAAAACCTCCATGTTTGCACTCTTCAAAATTGAGAGTGTCGAAGAGGATGGCCAGACCTATTACACCTTCAAGGTGGCCTCTTCTCCTGAAGGTCAGGGATACTACATTCCTGCCGTAAATGCAGGTGGCAAACACTATGCTGGAACTACCGCAGCGAAGTATAGTATTACCGTAAAAGACGCAGAGAACGGTTATTTCATCATAAAGTTGAAGGGCAGCAATAACAAATTCAACTGTGATGACGCAACGTTTACCGGTTGGACTGATGAAGGAGACAACGGCCAGTACCGGCTGGTGCCCGTGACGCGCGGCAGCGAAACCTACTCCAACTACGCTGTTACCTACAGCATCAAGGTAGGCGAAGAAGTGAAGGAAAGCGGCTCCAGACGCGCTTGGGGCGGTGAAACCTATGGCTCCAGTCTTCCTTGCTCCTATTACTATAACACACCTACGCTCGTCGGTGGCAACAACGTAGTGGAAGATGGAAACACCGACTTCGTCTACACTACCACTTTGAAGAGTGGCAATGAAGGTACAATCCCTGTAACCTTCTCCACGGCAGAAGCGAAGAAATGGTACAACGTGCAGATTGTAAACGACGGAACGCGCACCGTACAGGCTAAACTTGATGGTCAAACTTGGCAAGTTTCCACAGAAGTCAGTGCCTTAAGTGCAGAAGCATTCAGCAGCAACTACGCCAATTTCAACAATGCAGTGTGGGCTTTCGTTGAGGATGGCCTGGGCGTGAAGGTGTACAACAGAGGAAGAAACCAATATTTGAATTGGACTTCAGGCGCAGCCACCTTTACCAATGAGGCTGCTGCCACTCGCTTCTATTTTGCAACCAATACCAACTCTGAAGGCAAAGGCTTCAGCTTGTGGACAGGTTCGGGCAATCAGTATCTCAATGCCAGCGTGACATATAACACTGTTGCTAATGCGCGTCTTGGAGTTTGGGATAATCCCGGCTCTAAGACAGACAACGGTTCTCGTTTCCTCGTTCAGGATGTAGATATGGACATTGTTCGTGCTTGCTTGCCCATTCCTGAGGCCAACGAAGCAAACGAAAATTACGTGACGGCATTCGTTGCTGCCGATAAGGCACAGGTTGATGCCCTTTTGGCAGGTGGAGAAACTCTTGAAGCATACGATGAAGTTTCGAAGTATCTCAACGTAGCATCGGCCGATATCACCGAAGGCGCATACTACCGCATTGGCAACGTGAATTTCGGTGCAGATTTTAACAAGTACATCTCTTCCGAAAACATCTTTGTAGGCACCGACGGTGAACTGTCTACTGCATACAATGCAAATAACGACCTGGATCGTGTAGTGAAACGCGTGACAGGAGACGGCAACTTCGCCTCTATGCTTTGGAAGCTCGAAAAGAAGGGCGACGGAACTTATTGGGTGAGAAATGCCAACACCGGCTGCAACCTCTCTTCCTACGTAGGCTCGGGTCTCGACATGCCTATCGCCAAGAATTCCGGTGGTACTTACACCTTCAAGGCCGTTCCAGCAGCAACGTTCTCTGGCAACGACGGCAAGACCATGCTCCAGATCCTCGTAGATGGCCACCGCATCAATGCCTACAATGGCAAGAATGGTACATTAATCTGCGACTACGAAGGCAACCACGACAACGATGGTGGCAACTACTGGCAGCTCGAGAAGGTTACGGCCGTGCCCGTCCAGATTTCCGAGGCCCTCTACGCCACTGTATCCTATCCCTTCCCCGTTCAGGTAGACCAGACCGCAGGTGTCACTGCCTACTACGCCACCCATGCTGAAGGCGGCAAGCTCACGCTCGCCGAATACGCCAACGGCATCATCCCCGCCGGCCAGGGTGCCATCCTCGCCGCCACTGAAGCCAAGAGCGTGAACCTCGCCATCCTCTCTTCCGCAGACCCCGTGGAAGGCAACATCCTCCAGGGCGCAGCCGCCAAGCGCATCGGCTTTGACGCCAACTCCAACTACTTCCTCGGCATGGATGCTGACAGCAAAGTGAAGTTCCTCCTCGGCGAAATCACCACCGTACCGGCCAACAAGGCTTATCTGCCCGCCGCCAACGTGACGAACAGCTACAATGCACTGGCATTCAACTTCGGCGGTGAAAGCACAGGCATCGCCAACACGCTGAAGGACAAGGAAAATGTGCAGTACTTCGACCTCAACGGCCGCGTAGTGCTCTATCCCTCCAACGGTGTCTTCATCACCAACACGGGCAAGAAGGTATTCATCAAGTAAATGCCGTATCCACAGTCATTCCATTATTAACCCTCAAAAGATTTAATGAAAATGAGAAAGCAATATATCGCTCCCAAGGCTTCCACCGTCAGCATTGCCTGCGAAGGCATGCTGGCCGCCAGCACCACGATGAAGCTGGGCGGAACCAACAAAATTAACGAAGAGAGAGCAGTGCTCTCCGAAGGACGCGGCTGGGAAAGCTCCGAATGGTCCGAATGGTCGGAAGACTAACCACCGTCCGGAAGCCCCATCTGGCTTCCTGAACCCATAGTGCCGGGAGCGGACGGCCACCCAACGGACGCTCCGCTCCCGACCTCAACCACTTGCGGGAAGTAGGTAGCCCGCAGGTATTTAACGTAATTTTTTTCATTCTGTTAGGGCAGTTCGAAGTGATTCGCGCTGCCCTTTTTATTGGCAGTAAATGGGGAGTTTCGCCTGCCGCCGGAAGTGTTGCAGGACTTGTTCTAACCTACTCGGCGACTTGTGAAATCCCCCTCCGCCACCCCGGACGACGAGCCGTGGAACCACCCCCTCGGTCCACGCCCGTCCGCCTCCCGAGGCACAACGGAAAAAATCATCCCACTTTTTTTCCATCTTCAACGGCCTTGCTGTATATTTGCACAGACATAATCATCTCCAACAAGAATATCACACCATGCTCGACGTAAAGAAACTCCTCAACGACTGCGAGGAAAAAATGGAAATGAGCGTTATGCACCTGGAAGAAACGCTCGCACAAATTCGCGCCGGTAAGGCCAACATACACATACTGGACGACCTCCGCGTCAACTCTTACGGCTCGATGGTGCCCATCAACAATGTGGCAGCCGTTACCACGCCCGACGCACGCACCATTGCCATCAAACCGTGGGACAAGCAGATGTTCCGCGTCATCGAGAAGGCTATCATTGACTCGACCATCGGCATCATGCCGGAGAACAACGGCGAAATTATCCGCCTGGGCATTCCGCCCCTCACCGAGGAACGCCGCCGCTCGCTGACCAAACAATGTGCCAAAGAGGCCGAGGAAACCAAAGTGGCCATCCGCAACGCTCGACGAGAGGGCATCGACAAACTGAAAAAGGCCGTGAAGGATGGGCTCTCCGAAGACGTGGAGAAAGACGCCGAAGCCGACTTGCAGAAAATCCACGATAAGAAAGTGAAACGCATCGAGGAAATTCTGGCCGATAAGAACAAGGAAATCATGACGGTGTAAGCCACGCGAAACGCTCACTCACACCTGAACTCGCAAGCCGGCACGCACCGGAAGTCAGGCCCCACAAACGCAGGGGAGGACCTCCGGTACGAGTCGGCCTGCGCTTTGAACGAATTCATACACATTGCACGGAAAAGTCATTAAATCGACCGGGAGCGTCTACACCGTGAGAACCGATGAGGGCTGTCTCGTTGACTGCAAGGTGAAAGGAAACTTCCGCCTGCGCGGCATACGCTCCACTAACCCCGTGGCCGTGGGCGACGGGGTAACTATCACCGAGCCTCACAACGGTCAGCCGGCTTACATCAAGGAGCTGGACGACCGCCGCAACTACATCATTCGCAAAGCCTCGAACCTGTCGAAACAAAGCCATATCCTGGCGGCCAACGTGGACCTCGCGCTCCTGATGGTCACCGTGGCACGCCCCGAAACGAGCACCACCTTCATCGACCGCTTCCTGGCTTCGGCCGAGGCGTACCGCGTGCCGGTGAGCATCGTCTTTAACAAAACGGACGACCTCCAACCCGACGAACACGAACGCTTGGAGCTGCTCTGCCACACGTATCGCTCCATCGGCTACGACTGCTACTGCATTTCGGCCCTGAAGGCCACGGGCACGGACGCGCTGCGGCAGCTGCTGCAAGGGAAGACGACGCTGCTGGCCGGCCACTCGGGCGTGGGGAAATCGACTTTGCTCAACCTGCTCGTGCCGGAGGCACACGCGCGCACGGCACACGTGTCGGAGGCGCACGGAACGGGGATGCACACCACGACTTACAGCGAACTCTACGAGCTGCAGGACGGCGGCGCGCTCATCGACATTCCGGGCATCAAGGGCTTCGGCACGTTCAACATGGAGCCGGAGGAGGTGGCCCACTACTTCCGCGACATTTTCCGCCTCTCCGCCGGTTGCCGCTTCTCTAACTGCACGCACACGCACGAGCCGGGATGCGCCGTGCTCGACGCGCTCGAAAATCTGCAATTGGCTCCTTCGCGCTACGCTTCGTACCTCTCCATGCTGGAGGACAAGGAGGAAGGAAAATACCGCGCTGCTTACTAAACCGCCGAGGCTGACGCACCGGCATCACACTAACTCAACCTGTTCTTTCTGTTTATGACACTCATCTTGATATTGGCCGCACTGGCGTTAGTGCTGGCATTTGTGGAAATAGTGATTGTTCCGGGCTTTGGCCTGGCGGGCATGGGAGCCATACTCTGTGCGCTGATTGACGTAGTGATTATCTACTCGGAACACGGACTGCTATGGGCCGTAGTAGCCATCGTGGCTGCTCTCGCGGTGTTAGGACTGATGCTTTGGTGGGTTTCGCGGTCGAGAACGATGGACAAAATGGCCTTGCACACGAGTATCGACTCGACTAACGCCACACCGGAACAGCTCTCGGTGAGGGTGGGCGACGTGGGCACGGCGCTCACGCGCTTGGCCTTGGTGGGCAACGCTGAAATCGGGGGAAAAACGGTGGAAGTGAAGTCGTCAGGCGCATTTATCAACCCGGGAACGCCCATCCGCGTGGTGCGGGTGAACGAGGCGAACATCACGGTGGAGGCCATCGGCTGATGCCGGTGTCCAAAGGTAGCACGCCGGCCGGATGCCGAACGGACGCACCGGGACGGACGGCATTTGTTGCCACGCGCCCTGATACGTTTCATTTGGAAATACAACAAATACATACGACTATGACAAGAAAACTACTTTTGGCACTCATGGCCGCCCTGGGTCTGGGAGCCGCAGCCACGGTGCCGGTGAAACGCACGCTGCATCACCAACAGCCGGACGGCACAACCATAGAGGTGTGCATGGAGGCCAACGGACGCTTTGCCACTTACTCCACCACGGACGGCCTGGCCTTGATGAAGGGAAAGGACGGCCACTTTTACTATGCTTGCCGGACGGACGGCGCGCTGAAGAAGTCGACCATGATGGCGCACGCTGCCAACCTCCGCACGACAAACGAGTTGCTGTTCACTCAACAGCAGGCTGTGGGGGTAGAACAGGTGGCCGAATGGCTCGGAACGCAGTTACCACCCGTCAGCTACCGCAAGATGTCGCGTAGCGCGGCGTCTACGGAGGACGGACTGGGCAAGTATCTGCAGCCGGGCAACGGGGTGGTGAGCAGCATCGGCTCGCCGGTCATCCCGGTGGTGCTGGCTGATTTTCAGGACGTGGCGTTCCAACCGGAGAACGACGAGGTGAAAATGAGCCGTATGTTCAACGAGGAAGGATATGCCGATGAAGATGGCAGCAAGGGGTCCGTGCGCGACTATTTCATGGCGCAGAGCAACGGGCTCTTCTCCCCTACTTTCGAGGTGGTGGCTCACGTTACCCTGCCCAACGACCGTAAATACTATGGCGAGGATGAGTCGGAAGGAAAGATTGATCCGAACCGAAACGTCATTGTGCGCGACGCGCTGGACGAGGCTTCTAAAACAGTGGACTTCTCGGCGTATGCCACAGACGGTAAGGTGCCTCTCGTGGCGGTGATTTTTGCCGGACCGGGCCAGCAGTCGTCGTTCGAAGATGGCCATTCTGACTATCTGTGGGCGTGCTTTAATCCCATAAGCTTCACGGTGAACGACGGGAATACGACTGTCTCGTCGTACTTCATTGGCAATGAACTTTTACAAAAGTATGGCAGTACGCCCAACGACGTTAGGGGGGCCGCACTCGACGGTGTGGGACTCTTCAGCCATGAGTTCGGACACGCACTGGGACTGACTGACTATTACTACACGGGCAAGTCGACCGAAGTGAAGAACTCGCTCCTCACGATGGGCTACTGGGACATCATGGACTACGGACAGTATTACTTCAACGGCTATGCGCCGGTGGGCTATACGGCCTACGAACGCAGCACGTTGGGATGGCTCGACATGATGGAACTCACGGAGCCGGCTTACGTGGAGCTGTTTCCGAAAGGGCGGGAGGACGAAGGACCGCAGGCGTGCTTCATCCGCAACCCGGAGAATGAAAAGGAATATTATATCCTGGAGAACCGACAGAAAACGACGTGGACGCCAAGCCGCATGGGAGCGGGTATGCTGGTGCTCCACGTGGACTATGATGCTAACCAGTGGGTACTGAACACGGTGAATAACGATCCGGACCACCAGCGCATGGCGTTCGTTCCGGCCGACGGGGTGAAGGAAGGGGTGAAGACGAGTGCGGAACTCACGCTGACGCAGCTCTTCGAGGGGTACAAGGGCGACCTCTTCCCGGGTACGCAGGGCGTTACGGAGCTGACGGACACTTCATCGCCGGCCATGACGGTGTTTACCCCTGCCGGGGTGATGGGAAAACCGATTTACCACATTCAGATGTCGGAATCGGGCGTGGTTTCCTTCTGCTTCCTGGACGAAACGCTGACGGGCATTGACCGAACGGAGGCTCCGAAGGGCCAGGCCGACGGTGCTGTTTATACCTTGGAGGGCCGCCGCGTGGCATCGCTGCAATCGGCTCCGCACGGGGTGTATATCCTGAAAAACGGACAGAAGGTGATAAAATAATCTGAGGAGCAGGTGTGTTTTTTCATCTTTCTGCATCAAACAACCTGCTTTTTCTCATACTGACAAACGGATAAACTTTAAGGGCGCAAGCCATCGGGAGAGCTGATTTCCCCATGGCTTGCGCCCTTCCTGCATTCCATGGTTTCACTGCTCGTGAAAGGAAGCGGGAAGGGCGCAAGCTGTTGTCGGGCGGGGGATGTCCTATCGTTTCCCCTTGGAACGGAGGGTGACTAAGGGGACTATCATCTCTTCCATGGAGATGCCGCCGTGCTGGAAGGTGTCTTTGTAGTACTGAACGTAGTAGTTGTAATTGTTGGGGTAGGCAAAAAAACGTGCGCCGGTGGCAAAGATGTAGGCGGTGGAGAGGTTGGGCTGCGGAAGCAGGAGGGTGCGCGGATGGCGTACCTCGAAAACTTCCTTGGCGTTGTAGGAGAGATTTTTACCTAACTTGTAGCGCAAATTGGTGTTGACGTTGCGGTCGCCAACTACCTTGGTGGGGGCATCAACGCGGATGCTGCCGTGGTCGGTGGTGATGAGGATGTCGTAGTCCATGGAGGCGAGGCGACGGAACAGCTCTTTGATGGGGGTATGGCGGAACCACGAGAGCGTGATGCTGCGATAGGCGGATTCGTTACCGGCCAACTCACGCACCATCTTGGACTCGGTGCGGGCGTGGCTGAGGATGTCGATGAAATTGACCACCAACACGCTCAAAGGTACGGAACCGGAGGTTATCTGGGGCAACACTTTGTCTACCTGCGTGGAGTCGTTTCTGCGTATGAGCTGTTCTTCGTTGAGGTTCTTTCCTTCATCTTCTTCCTCGTCGACCCACAATTGGGGGTACATCTCTTTAATTTGCAGCGGCATCAGTCCGGCAAAGATGGCGTTGCGGGCGTACTGTGTGGCGGTGGGGAGGATGGAATAGTAGAGGTCTTCCTCCATATCGAAGTCGTCGGCCAACTCTGTGGCGAGCACGCGCCACTGGTCGAAACGAAAATTGTCGAGCACGAGGAGAAAAACTTTACGTCCCTGCGACAGACGGGGAAAGACGCACCGCTTGAAGATGTCGGGGCTCATCAGCGGACGGGCATCGGGATGGGTAATCCATTCTTCGTAGTGCTTGCGCACGAATTTGGCGAAGTTGAGGTTAGCCTCTTCTTTCTGCATCCGCAACATGTCGTTCATGGCACTGTCGGCCTCGGACAGTTCAAGCTCCCAGTAGACCAGGCGTTTGTAGAGCTCTTTCCACTCGTCGGCGGTGAGGTTTTCGGAAAGCTGCATGCCAATGCGCGAAAAGTCCTGGCGGTAGCCTGTCTGCGCCACTTCCTGCACAATTTCGCGCTGGTGGATGTTTTTCTTCAGAGCCAGGAGTATCTGGTTGGGATTGACGGGCTTGATGAGGTAGTCGGCAATTTTGGAACCAATGGCCTGGTCCATGATGTCTTCTTCCTCATTTTTCGTCACCATAACTACGGGTACGTGGGGCGCAATGTCCTTGAGGCGCATGAGGGTTTCGAGGCCGGAAAGGCCGGGCATGTTCTCGTCGAGGAGAATGAGGTCGAAACGCTGCTCTCGGCAGAGGTCGAGCGCGTCGGGGCCGTTGGAGGCTGTCACTACTTCGTAGTCTTTTTTCTGCAAGAAGAGGATGTGGGCTTTGAGCATCTCTATCTCATCGTCCACCCAAAGCAAACGTGCGTGCATAGGGATGTGGTGTTTCTAAAGCTGATAGTCCCACTGCCGAAGGACGTCGCCCCAATGTTGCTCGACAAGCTGACAGGTGCGCTCGGCATATTGGTACTTGTTTTTCTTATAGCCGCGCTTGGAACCGACGTATTGCTCAATGGCGGGCTTGGCCTCGTCCCATCCGTCAAGGGAAAGGTTGCTGTAAATCTGCTGGGTCATGCCCAAAGCGTCGGCTTCAAAATCTTCAAACTTGACTTCTACGAGGTTGCCCTGGGGTATGAGGTGCTTGTCGGCAGTGTAACGGTCGTAGAGCTTGCGGTAAATGGCGAGAATGTTTTCCTCAATCTGAGCATCGGTGTAGGCTTCGAGCTTGAGGGGCTGTATGGTGTTGGTGAAGAAGGAACGGGTGCTCTCAAAGACGGTGTAGGGATTGCGCATGAGGTAGATGAACTTGGCGTTGGGGAACATACGCACCAATTCGCGCACACGACCCGTGTGGGGCGGGTTCTTGGAAAGGAAACGGGTGCCCCCGGTGTTCCAAAGGGAGATTTTGATGAGCTTGCGGAAGGCTTCTTCCCACGATTGCAGTTCGTCCGGCGTGATTTGCTCGAAAGTGAGGTATTTGTCGGCGTACTCCATGGTATACTTGGGGTAGAACCAGAAATTGTAGAAGGTGTAGGGACACATGTTGGACAGCGCAAACTCTTCTTCCTGAGGCAAGTCTACGGCAAGCTCCATGTTGTCCGTGGGACGGTGGTCGGGCATGAGCCAGCTCATGTTTTTCTTGAAGAAGGACTGGCCGAACATCATGAGATGGGGGAACACGGTTTGGTATGTCGTACAGTAACCAAACTGCTTGTCGCAGGAGAATACGTTGTGTACGAACGTGGTGCCGGAACGCCAATGGCCAAGAATGAAGACGGGGTCTTGCGGCATGGGCTTATCGGCCAAACGAGCGGCATAGCGGCTTTCTTGCAACGGGGCAAGGGTGGAGAGCAAACGGCAAACGGCCTTCGTCAGACTGTATTTACCTTTCCACGGACCGTCTACCTGACGATTATTCGTTATCTGACGAAAAGTTTTCCAATCTGCACCCACAAGGGTATTTATAGGTAGTTTATTAAATTCTATCAGTCCCATTTATCAAACTTTGTTTGGATTTATATTGACGTTTTTCTGAGAAAGCAAAGGTAGTGCTTTCCATGTGAAAGGAAAACGACACCCTTCAATTTTCATTTCTTTTAGAATAGTTTTGAAGAAATGGCAAGCATCAGCCGTCGGCGGAAAAGTGAAAAGGGATGCTATGAAAATGAGGTGACATCACTTCACCCAAAAAGCAAATCCCTCCTTCAAACCTAAGTCTG
>SFPC01000088.1 GCA_004552195.1 Bacteroidales bacterium
CACCATCTATAACGATGCCCATTATTTTGAAGCCGCGCTCTACTATGCTGCTAATTGCAGCCATATAGTCAGCCACCGTCTCATGTTTAATGAATGACAAATAGAGAACCGTACCTGTTTCGTGGTCTAGGCAAAGCAGAATCCCCCAATTACGTCCCCAATAAGTCGCGTCCATGTGTACGAATCCGCTTCCTGAAATGTCGGGTTGGCGCCATTCTTTCACGACGTTTTGCAACCTGCGCTTGATTGTCGATTGGCTCACATTGAACTTCTCGGCAATTTGGGCGATTGTCTGCTTCTCTTTCTGATACATTTGCCAAATCGCCTCATCGTCTGGTAAACGGGAGTTGCGGAATCGGTAACCGCAGTCTGAGCACTTGTAGGTTTGCGTACCATTTCGAATGCCGTACTTGATGGTATGGGAAGAGTTGCAAACTGGACATTTACTCTTATTCATAGTTTACATACAAATTGGTGTAACTTATTGTATGCAAACATTTTACCTCGCCACCACGCAAAATGACCTATTGAGACTTTTTGTACGTCGATTTTCGCTTCAAATGTTTCAATAGCTCAAAACCCCTGTATTCATAGGGGTTTCAACGATATTCCACCACGCAAAATGACCTATAGGTCAAAAAGAGACACTACCATCGTGATGGCAAAATGTCGGTGCCTGAGATCATGTTGATTGTGCTTCTGTTCCATTCTTCTGGCTACCGATGTCGCAAGCATTTCTACCTCAACGAAGTGTGTGGCAATATGAAAGATATGTTCCCAAATGTGGTTTCGTACAATAGATTCACTGAGCCTCAGAAGGTAAGCCTGCTACCCCTGTTCGCATTTTTCTGAATACATCGAACTCACGTTAGTATATGTTGTGGTGAAAAACGAACTCAGCGCCCGCCTCCACGTTTGGGAGGCGGGCGCTGAGAATTCATAAACTATTATGCGGGGTAGGGGTTGCGCTTCCCTACTTCTTCACGGATATTGCGAAACCGCCGCTCTTTGCGCACTTGATCTTCAGAACAGTGCTTGAGTCTACCGTCTGAGTCTCAATCTTGTAGCTGTCCGGTTTCTCGTTATATGATGCGTCTTCGCCGTCACGGTATATGGTGGCGGTGTACTTCACGCCGGGGTCGAGGAACGAGAAGTCCACGGTCGCCTCGCGCTCGTCATATCCGGTTATTGAGCCTACGAACCAGTCGTCGCCACCCTTCTCCTTGCGCGCTATCGTAATGAAGTGGCCTGGCTCCGCCTCCAAGTAGACGCTCTTTTGCCAGTCTATGGCCACGTCTTTAATGAACTGGAACGCGTCGGCGTACTTTTCGTAGCTTTCTGGCAGGTCGGCCGCCATCTGCAGTGGGCTGTACATGGTCACGTAGAGGGCCAGCTGCTTGCAGAGGGTGGTGTTCACGTGGCTGTGCTCGCCCTCCAGGAAGCTCATGCGGGTGTCCAGGATGCCGGGGGTGTAGTCCATCGGGCCACCCTGCAAGCGGGTGAAGGGCAGGCAGCATGTGTGGAACGGCTTGTTGCCGCCAAAACTCTCGTACTCGGTGCCGCGCGCGCTCTCGTTGCCTATGAGGTTAGGATACGTGCGGCAGAGGCCTGTGGGGCGGATCGCCTCGTGGGCGTTAACGCAGATGTGATAATCTGCGGCCTTCTTCACGGCGTAGAGGTAGTGGTTGACCGCCCACTGGCCGTAGTGGTGCTCGCCGGCGGTGACGATGTTGCCTACGTAGCCGCTCTTGACGGCGTTGTAACCGTTGTCCACCATGAACTTATATGCAGCATCCATGTGGCGCTCGTAGTTGCGGATGGAGCCGGACGTCTCGTGGTGCATCATGAGGCGGATGCCCTTGCTTTTGGCATAGGCGTTGAGCCCCTTCACGTCAAAGTCGGGGTAGGGGGTCACGAAGTCGAACACGTAGTCCTTCTCGAAGCCGAACCAGTCCTCCCAGCCGATGTTCCAACCCTCTATCAGCAGCTGGTCCATGCCGTTCTTGGCCGCGAAGTCTATGTATCGCTTTACGTTCTCATTGTTGGCGGAGTGTTTGCCGTGAGGCTTTGCGTGGGCGTAGTCGCTCTCGCCTACGTGGATGCTCTTGAAGTCGTTGGTATAGCTCCACTGGCCTTTGCCGGTTATCATTTCCCACCATACGCCCATATATTTGACGGGCTTAATCCAGCTCACGTCGTCGTATGCGCACGGGTCGTTAAGGTTCAGTATCAGTCGGCTTGCCAGTGTCTTGCGAGCGTCGTCGGTTACCATGACCGTGCGCCAGGGGGTCTTGCATGGGGTCTGGATTCGCGCCATGTCGCCCACGGCGTTCGGGGTAAGCGCGGCTTTGAAGACCAAGTTCTTGTCGTCAAGGTCGAGGCTCATGCAGCTGTAGTCCACCAGCGCAGCCTCGTGGATGTTGATGTAAAGGCCGCTGTCGGTCTTCATTTGGAGTGAGGTCTGCACGGCCGTTGGCGATATTGCCGTCTGGCTTGAGTTCTCCTGGCGTGCGGTCGGTGACAGTGAGCGGATCTCGCTCAGGCGGCTCTCGGTGTAGTCATACTCCTGCGTGTCGTAGTCGCCGGATATCCACCATGCCGTGTGGTCGCCGCTCATGGCGAACTCGGTCTTCTCGTCGCGGACTGTGAAGTATGTCAGGCCGTCCTGCTCCGGAAACATGTATCGGAAGCCCAGGCCGTCGTCATAAAGGCGGAAGCAAACATCCATCACCTTGCCGCTCGATGGTTGGCGAAGGCTCACGGTCAGTTCGTTGTAGTTGTTACGGATGCTATCCTCCTCTCCCCATACGGGAGCCCACGTCTCGTCGAGCGAGCCGCGCTTGACGTCGGCCAGCTCAAAGCCGTGTGTCAGGTTGTCAGTGGGCTTGCCGCCTTTTATCTTTATGTCGAGGCCCAGGCGCGAAGTCTTAACCACCTGATGGGTGCCATAGCTCAGAGCGTAGGTCGGGACGCTGTCGCCTTCCGTTATGCCGAATGTCAGTTTTATGTTGCCGTCTGGCGATGTGGCCTCGGTCATGCCGAAGAGCTTTTGGGCTTTGCCCACTGGCGCCTGAGGGCCGCATGCGCTCAGGGCGAGGGCTGCGAACGCCATTACCGTCGCGCCGGCCTCCCACATGCTTTTTTTCATTGTCTGCTTCATTTTTCTGCTGTTGTTAATAAATATGTTGTTTCTTCTTGCTAATCATTGTGCGAGTCTGGTTGTCTATTCGCCTATCGCCACGACTACGGCCTCGCGTGCGCCCACGGTCAGTGTGCCGTTGGCGTCCACCTTCTTGCCGGTCGTGATGTCCGTCCCTTGCAACCTTGCGCCGGCAATTTCCTCGAATTTTGTCAAGTCCAGCGTCCTGCTCTCATGCGCCAGGTTCAAGATGGTCATGACGCGTTTCTGCGTTGTGGAGTCATACCTGAAGTAGGTGTAGACGTTGTCTTGCGGCAGGTAGTGGGTCATCGAGCCGCGCCTCAGCGCCATGCTCTTCTTTCGGTAGTTGAACAGCCGTGCCGTGTAGTCTCGCATGGCCTTCTCATGCTCGGGCATCCGCGTGAAGTAGTTCAGTGTGTCGCCTTCCCATCCGCCGGGGAAGTCGCCGCGGATGTTGGCGTGGCCGTCGAAGCCGTTACCTTTCATCAGCACCTCCGTACCGTAGTAGAGCTGAGGAATGCCGCGGGCGGTGGCCAGGAGCGCGTACGTCAGCCTCAGCGAGGCCTCGTCGTCTTTTAGCTGGGTGAGCAGTCGGCCGCAGTCATGGTTCTCGCCGAATATCATTATGCTCATCGGGTCGGGGTATATGCGGTCGTTGGCAAAACTGTCATACAGCCTGTTGGCGCCGTCGCTCCATCCCTCGCCCTCTGTCATTGATTTCCAGATGGCCTCCTGCAGGGGAAAGTCCATTATGGTGGGCAGGCCGCTGTCCTCCATGCCGTTGTCTTTGCCGTAGCCCTTTTGCCATGCGGCAAGCTTGCCCGCCTCTGATATCCAGCACTCGCCAACTATGTTGAAGTAGGGGTACTCGTCCTTGATCCTCTCGCACCATTCGGCCATCGCCTCGACGTCTGAATACGGATACGTGTCTTGCCTTATGCCGTCAAGATCCACTGTCTCTATCCACCATATCGAGTTCTGAATGAAGTAGTTCTTCACCAGCTCGTTTCTCAGGTTCATGTCTGGCATGCTCTTGTCGAACCAGCCCTTCAAGGCCACGTCCAGGTCGTGTTTCGACGCGTGCCTGTCGCGTATTATCGAAAGGCGGTAGTTGCTCCTGACGAAGGTCTCGTTGCCATCCTTGTCATACCATTTGTTTAACCAGTCTTTCGATGGCAGGTCTTTCATCCACCAGTGGTTCGTGCCACAGTGGTTGAACACCATGTCCATTATGTGCTTCATCCCCCTCTTGTGAAGCTCTGCGCTCAGGTTTTTCATGTCCTCCAGAGTGCCGTACCTCGGGTCTATCTCATAGTAGTTCGTTATCGCGTAGCCGTGATATGAACTCTCGGGCATGTCGTTCGTCATTACTGGCGTCATCCACAAGGCCGTCATGCCCAGCTCTTTTATGTAGTCCAGGTGGTCCGTCACGCCGCGGAGGTCGCCGCCGTGTCGTCCGTAGGGGGCTGTCCTGTCGCTCCTCTCGCTCATGCCCTCTTTGGTGTCGTTGCCGGGGTCGCCATTGGCGAAGCGGTCTGGCATGAGCAGGTATATGGCGTCGTCGGAGCTGAAGCCGGTCCGAAACTGTGAGTTGGGCCTGCGCTCTTTCAGCTCATATTTTATGGTCTTTTCGCCGCTCTCGCCTTCCAGCTTTATGTCAAAAGTGCCTGCTTTGGCCTTTTTGCTTATGCTCAGGGTTACGAACATGTAGTTCGGGTTGTCCGTCCGCTCCACGCGCGTCACCTCCACGCCTTTCGCGTCCACGCTCGCCTCCATCTTGGCCACGTCCTTGTCGTGTATCATGAGCTGCACTTCGGGGTTCTTCATCCCCACCCACCAGTTGGCGGGTTCCACCCGCATCTGACCTTGGGCCGT
This sequence comes from Bacteroidales bacterium, assembly GCA_004552195.1. The sequence goes on from SFPC01000088.1 coordinate 5,036, forward strand.
GAGGCACATTGCCACCAGAGCGGCTGCGCTTATTATCTTTCGCATCATAGTCATCCTATTTTTTTTGCGTATATGATGTCTAACTGTTTATTTCTTTATGAACCTTACGGCCAATGCTCCGCATATCAGCAGACCGCCCGCCACGAGCATCATGCCGGGCTGGCTGCCGCCTATCAGCGTCATCACCCATCCGCCCAGGGCAGCCGCCACTATCTGCGGGAGGCATATCGTGCAGTTGAACAGTCCGAGGTAGGTGCCCATGCTCGGGGTCCCCTCGAGTGAGTTCGTCAGCAGTGTGAACGGGATGGCGAGCATCGCCGCCCATGCCGGGCCCACCAGCAGAAGGCTCACCATCATCACGTTAGGGTCATGGACAAAGTAGAGCGAGATGAACCCGGCCGCGCCTATCAGCAACGAAGTCACGTAGGCCACCTTTATGTTCTTGAAACGGGGGATGAACGTGGCCCATATTATCGACCCGACAGCCTGGACGGCGTAAAGCACGCCTACCCAGTTGCCCGCGTCCTGGTACTCCGCCGACGACGTGTCCGTCGCGCCCCAACCGTTCTCGGCCACTGCGCCGGTCATGAAGCTCCACATGTAGAGGAAAGCGGCCCAGCAGAAGAACTGGACGAGCCCCACAGTCCAAAACGTGCTCGGCGCGTTGCGGAACAGACCCGTTATGCTTTGCAGGCCGAAGCTCTTTTCTTCCGCCGCCTCAGCCGTGTCCGATATGTGGTGGAACTCGCGGTATTCGGCGGGAGGCATCTCTTTCACCCTCACCATCGTGTATATCACGCACAAGACGAGTATCGCCGCACCTGTGTAGAACGCGTAAACAACCGTCGGAGGTATAACCCCGGGAGCCGCCGTCTTGGCAACGCCAATCAGGGCCAGGAAGAACGGGAACAAGAACCCGACAAGGCTGCCGGCGTTACACAGCAGGCTCTGTATGCTGTAGGCCTTCGTCTTCTGACGCTCCGTCACCATGTCGCCCACCAGCATCTTGAACGGCTGCATCGCCATGTTTATCGACGTGTCGAGCAGCATCAGCATCAGCAGGCCGAACATCATAGATGTCCCGACGGTCAGCCCCAGGCTCCCCGAGTTGGGCAGCAGGCACAACACGACCACGGCCACCGCCGCGCCAAACACCAGGTAGGGTATGCGCCGCCCCATGCGGGTCCACGTCCTGTCCGACAATGAGCCTATCAGTGGTTGGACCACCATGCCCATCAAGGGGGGCAGTATCCAGAAGTAGCTCAAGTCATGAGGGTCGGCGCCCAATGTGGCGAATATCCTGCTTATGTTAGCACTCTGAAGGGCGTACGCTATCTGTACGCCGAAAAAGCCGAAGCTGAGGTCTGTCAGCTGGCGAAGGCTGAGGTTACGCTTGCTGTCCATGGTAACATGCGTTTTGGGGAGTTCACACCTGAAGTGTCTGTAAATTTACGTTTGCAAATGTAAACATGTGCTCCCAAACGGCGAAATCACGCACTATGCCGACCTCTTTGCTTTCGCCACATCTTCCGCCGTTTCAAACGTTTGCGGAGCGCCATTCGGCTTGCTTGTTTTTCTTGTTTTTTTTCGCCCGCTCTCTTCGCAAACGATTGCGAGTTCAGCACTTGTTATTTCGCTCTCCATCGTTTTCCCCGTTGGCGTACCGTCTTCTGTTCGTCTTCTGTGTCGAACTATGACAGCTCGTCTTTTGCGGTTCTCTGTCTTTTACCTCTTTTCCGCCCAGCCTCCTGATGTCTTACCTCTTTGCGCGAATACGTAAAACCTCATCGCCGACTCGCACGCTGCGCCGTCAACTATGGTTAATTCGGGGGGGCTGAACAAATGATAGTTGTATATGGGCAAGTTTTTAATATGTTCGGTAAGGAATATCATAATCGTGATGTGGCAAAACTGAGGACCCAAGGTGCACGTGCGGTTTAAATGGGGAATATAGACTCATCATGCGGTGAATAACCCTCACTAAGTTGGTAAAGATTGAAAGTGGGTATGGTGATAGTGTAGTAAGGCGGCTGTCAGCAGACTTGAAAGAACGCTATCCTAAGATTGGCGTTTCACCACGAAATCTGTGGGATATGAAGAAATTCTACGAACGCTTTTGTCACTCAGATATAAAAGTGCGACAAGCTGTCGCACTTTTGCCTTGGGGGCATATCTTGCGTCTTCTTCAGAAAGTTGGTGATGACGATGCAGCAATGCTTTTCTACGCAAAGGAGACACGCTCTAAAGGTTGGAATCGCGACCTGTTGCTCAATGCCATTAAACTCAAAATGTATGAGACACAGGCATTGGCACGAGTAGACAACAATTTCGAACGCACTCTTCCTGCCGAACAAGCGCAGTATGCCAACGAGGTGTTCAGCAGCAGCTATAATCTCGGCTTCTTGGGCGTGACAAGTCCCATATTTGAGCTTGAACTTGAAGACCGTCTTGTAAAAGCCATCACACGTTTCCTTATGGAGCTCGGCAATGGATTCACGTTCATAGGCAATCAGCATGTGTTGGAGTTCAACGGCAAGGAAAGTAAGGTTGATATGCTGTTTTTTCACCGTGGACTACGCTGTCTTGTCGCTGTTGACTTGAAGATAGGTGCTTTCAAGCCTGAATATGCAGGGAAGATGAACTATTATCTTTCTCTGTGCGGAGAAAGACCGTGTAGAGGTGGAACTCGCACTCGTAGATATGGGAAAGCCTATCGGAGT